>JAOXSF010000030.1 GCA_025800125.1 Marinobacterium sp. | reverse complement strand
TCATCACCAACAGCACCGGGTATTTCGTGGGGTGTGATTGCTTGCATAGTTTAATCCCTCAAATCAACGCCTGTTGTACAGGCTGTCTGGCGGCTGGGCGGTTGGGGAGTTCTGTAATCAGAACGCCTTCATCCTGTAGGTAGTGCGGGCAGATTTCAGTGCAGAACACTTCATTGCCGTTTTTGTGGCACTTGCCGTATTGCAGGCGGTTGTTGCCTTTGCGGTAGCCCCAGTTCTGGTTTGGGCAATGGGGGTCGTTATCCCAGCCGATATATTCATAGTGCTGGCAGCTGATGCAGGCGCGCATTAGCGTTATGCCGCTACAACGCTGCCAGTCTGGTTTAGTGGTGAGGTTCATGCCGGATTGTCGGTAAACTGATGCTCAAGATTTGAAGCTTGTTCCTGTAGCCAATGCTGAATATCTTTGTTGCGCCAACCAACGGCTCGACCAGTCAGTGAAACAGGCTTAGGGAAAGTGTCTTTGGCCATGTGTTCATAAATAGTGCTACGCCCAAGGCCTGTTATTTCTTCAACTTCTTTCCGGCGCAGTATCCTGTTTCCAGGCGCTAACTTTTTCAGGCTATCGCCACCATTGCGCAGGTAGAGAAACATGGCGTAGTTGGCTATATCTACCGGGTCGCCTTTGGCTAGATGATCCACTAGCGACTGGGCCAGATCATCGTTGCTATGTGGTAACGGGTCTGTCCAGTCGTTGAAACCCTGTGCCCGCTTGAGTGCCAGTTTTGCCTTCATTGCGGTGGCAAGTACATCAACGGCAACATCGTCAGGGTGGGGTTGTGCTGAAGCTTGTTGTGCTTTCAGTTCATCGTTTTCACGCTGAAGGGCGGCGATGATCTGGTTTTTCTGTTGAATGATCTGTTCCATAGTGTCCTGCCTTATCCGGCCAGCTGCTGTTTCAGCTGGTTGATTTCAGTGTTCAGTTGGTTGTAGCGGTGGTGCAGCTTGTTCGCGTCCAGGCTGATCATGCGCTGGTAGGTGGCGCGGTGTTGTTGCAGGGTTTTACGTGCTCTGGAACGCTGGCGGTTGCTGCGGCCGTGTTCTGCGGTGAACTCTGCGGCGTTAATCTGGGCACTCAGATTCAGCAGATCGGTGTGGTGGTAAGGGTGTTTCAGCTGGGCAATATCAGCGTTAACGGTTTTCAGTTGGTGCTGACAGGCGCGAATACGTTGCTGGATATGGGTGGTGTTCATGACTGCTCCCCTTTCAGTTCGTCTACTCGCTTCATTGCTTGTCTGAACTGATCGTGCGTGTCTTTTGTCCATTCGACGCTGGCCAGGCCGGGTACAGGGGATGATGCGATGGGTTTTCCCGGTTTCTTAACTTCCAGTGCAAAGGTGGGTTCATTGCCGGTGTGCCGTGCCCAGCCGTCGATCAGCAATTGCAGGGCTGGGTCCAGAGTGGGGCATTTGTCTGGTGTGTCTGGCCAGATATCCATGCCTTCGGGGAGGTAGCTTTCCGATGCTCCAAACAAGGCCGTGAAGATATCCTCTGCGCTGATAAATTCGCTACTCAGGGGCGTTCTGAACTGGTTGATATGGGATATGGTTTCGCCTGCTGCCTCGGCTGCTTCGCTGTAGGTTGCGTATCTGCCGGTATAGGCTGAATCGGAATAGTCATCATCGACTTTCAGGTATGAGTAAAACGGCTTGGGTGGGTTGTCCTGCACCATTTGCCCCAGCCCGATCAGCCAGATTGCGGTGGCCAGTGGGGTGGTGGGTTTAAGGAAGCAGGCAACAAAGTAGTCGTCAGCACCAGAGTCTGCTTCCCATTTTCCAGCAAGCTTGAAGCCTTCGGGGATGGTGATTTTCCAGTCATCAAGGGTCAGCCCGTCAGGCAGGTCGCTGCTGCCGTCGAACTGAAAATCAACTTCAAAACCTAAGTTCTGAACGAACTCTTCTGCATTGGTGCCATCTGGTAAGGCGGCGAGGATTGGGTGAATCATCCTTGTTTCTCCTGGGGTTCATATCTGTTTTTCAGGGTGGTGATGTAGCTGAGGCCTGCTGTTGTGCATTTGGTTGTGCCTGTCGGAACCTTCACCGGGCCTCGCTTGAAGTAGCTGTCACGGATAAAGAAGAGTCCGCGTTTGACAAGGTCATCTGGTGGGGATGTACCGGTAAAGCCCGCGTACTTACGCAGGAATTCGTAGAGCTTCCGGTCGCTGGTAAATCCGGTCTTGCGTGCGGCTTCTTTCATGCCCAGGCCGGATGTGCGTTGTGGGTCAGCGGCGTACGCTGCTTGCAGTTGTGATGTCATGCTGGCCTCCTGTCCGGCCTGTTTGCTTACGCTGCGCCCTGTTCCTGGGCGCGGTTGATTTTGAGTTGAATCAGCCGGTCTTCAGACTCAATCCAGTTGATTGCTGCGCCTGTTGTCTGGCAGTTGTCTTTCTGCTTTCGCTCGCCTGTGTGGCGGTTACGAAACCTGGCTT
>JAOXSF010000024.1 GCA_025800125.1 Marinobacterium sp. | reverse complement strand
GGCCGTCCTGTAGAGGGAAAGGTAGCGGCATAAGTCGCCCTGGTCTTTGAGCTGTAATGGCTCCTGGAATCCCCTTCGTTCACGGAGGGGAGAAGTCAAAGGCCGTATTACGTTTTATGGCTGCATATGTGTGGCTGGTTTCTCCGTAGCAATTTCCCATAACAATCGACATATGCAGCGTACCTTGCGTTTGCAAAATGCTGCGACAGACGGGACAATCATTCTTTACATAGTCACAATTGTGATCAATTGTTTTGGCTGGTTTGTAGCCTGAGCGTTTATGAACTGAACCGCCTGTATCGTCTGTACGGCAATCAAATATGAAAAGGAGGGCGTAATGCCTGCACTGAATGAAACCCATGACCTTTCCCTGACCAGCTGGGTCGAGTCTGCTAACGGTGGCCAGAGTGATTTCCCTGTTCAGAACCTGCCATTTGCGGTGTTCCGCCGTGCAGGCAGTGATGAGGCATTCCGTGGTGGTGTCGCGATTGGTGACCAGGTGGTTGACCTGGCAGCACTGGCGGCAGCCGGTCTGTTCAGCGGTGAAGCACAGCAGGGCGTTGAGGCGTGTGCGAACGATGAGCTGAACGACTTCATGGGTATGGGTAAAAGTGTATGGTCTGCACTGCGCCTGGCATTGTCTCGCGCATTGCGCAGTGGGGCTGAAGAGGAAGCGCAGATCAGCGCTATGCTGGTTGCGCAGGCCGATGTAGAGTACAAGCTGCCATGCCGTATCGGTGACTACACTGACTTCTATACTTCTATTCACCATGCTACAGCAGTAGGTTCTCTGTTCCGTCCAGACAACCCATTGCTACCGAACTACAAGTGGGTGCCAATCGGTTATCACGGTCGTTCCTCGTCTATTGATGTATCTGGCCAGACATTCCCGCGTCCACAAGGCCAGACCAAAGCCCCAGACGCAGCCGAGCCAAGCTTTGGGCCGTGTAAACGTCTGGATTATGAACTGGAAATGGGTATCTACGTTGGCCCGGCTAATGAGCTGGGCGCACCGGTTGAAATTGGTGTCGCAGAAGATCATGTATTTGGCCTCTGCCTGTTCAATGACTGGTCTGCCCGTGACATTCAGGCCTGGGAATACCAGCCTCTGGGCCCATTCCTGGCTAAAAACTTTGCCTCTACGGTTTCACCATGGATCGTAACGAACGAAGCGCTGGCGCCGTACCGTGTTGAGTGGAGCCGTGACAAAAATGACCCGCAGCCACTGCCGTACCTGAGTTCCGATGAGAACAGTGCAATGGGTGGTTATGACATCGAGCTGGAAGTACTGTTGCAGACTGAAAAAATGCGCAGTGCAGGCCAGCAGGCACAGCGCCTGTCTGTATCCAACTTCAAATACTCTTACTGGAGCGTTGCGCAGATGCTGACGCACCATACAGTCAATGGTTGTAACATGCAGCCGGGTGATTTTTTCGGTTCCGGTACACAGTCAGGCCCTGTGCATGAAGAAGCGGGTTCGTTGCTGGAGCTTACGGTTGGTGGCAAGCAGTCAATCACGCTGGAAAATGGTGAAACCCGTACTTTCCTGGAAGATGGTGACGCAGTTGTTATGCGTGGCTGGTGTCAGAAAGAGGGTGCGGCGCGCATCGGTTTTGGTGACTGTGTTGGTACCATTCTGCCTGCAAAGGCCTGAGTCTGGAGGGCTCTATGATTCTGTTTGATTACTGTCGTTCGTCGACAGCTTATCGGGTACGTATCGCCCTGAATCTGAAAGGGATGGATTACCAGCAGGTCCCCGTGAATCTGGTCAGCGGTGAGCAGCGCGGTAAAGATCATCTGGCCCGTAATCCCCAAGGGTTGGTGCCTGTGCTGGAAGATCAGGGTGTGCAGATCAGTCAGTCGCTAGCAATCTGTGAATACCTGGACGAAACCTATCCGCAGGATGACATGACGTTCATGCCTGATGATTCTCTTGGCCGTGCCCGTGTGCGTTCTCTGTCGCAACTGATCGCCTGTGATATTCATCCGGTAGATAACCTGCGTGTGCTGAAGCGGCTGGTGGGTGAGCTCGGTGCCAGTGAAGAACAGAAGCTGGACTGGTACCGCCACTGGGTATATGAAGGCTTTGATGCACTTGAAATGCGTCTGGCCAGTGATTCACAGACAGGTATTTACTGTCATGGTGATCAGATCAGCCTGGCTGACATCTGCCTTGTTCCTCAGGTGTTCAATGCCCGGCGTTTCAACTGCGACATGAGTCGTTACCCGACAATCAGTCGTATCAACGATGAGCTGCTGAAGGTTGCAGCAATCGCTAAAGCTCATCCAGATCTTCAGCCGGGAGGCTGATCTGATTGTTGAGCGCTGGTGGTGAAAACGCTATCAGGGCCAATATCCGATGCTGGAGTTGTGATAGCGTCGCCACAGTCACACAATCTCAGCAATTTCAGGCTGAGGTTGTGTGGCTTTTTCATTCAGAGCAGGTTGCTTTGTGCCCTGTGTTGTATTGCTGGAGCCAGGCATTAGTATAATCCACCTGTTATGGCAGTAGATTTGGCTATATCAGTCATGCTGTAATCTGACTTCACAAACAGTACTGAATACAGCAGAGAAAACAGATGAAAATAAAAGCTGATCTGGGTGTACTTGATATTCTGGTGCATTTGTTGATCTGGTTGGCACTCAGCTTTATCACGCTGGGGCTGGCGATGTTTGTTTATCCTTACTATTTCGCACGGTTTGTACTTAACCGCACAACCATTACTGACGATCATGGGCGAGAGCGACAGCTTGAGTGTCAGGTCGATCTGATGGGAAGTCTGGTACACATTATTATCTGGGCCCTGATCTCCTTGCTGACCTTTGGTGTAGGTTACATCTTCTATTTCTATAAAGTGTGGGCCTATTCGTTAAATAATTCCCGTCTGGTATAACAGTGACGTTGCTTTGGTGGTTGGTTGTTGCCACTGACGTAGAAACTGTGTGTTGTCGTGTTTACTACCTGTGCAGCACGTGCTTGCTGCCTGAGTAGTGTATGTTTGATACGATGGCTGATAAGGTATATGGCCCCCTGTTAAACCAGCGGGAATAATACCTGGTCTTATTTACTCGCTTGAACAGGGATGTATGAAAGCAATTATTTTCTCCGCTTCACTGGTGTTGTTATCCGGTTGCCAGTGGACGCCACTGAGCCAGTTTCGAGGGCATTACACGCCTCTGGTCGAGGCAGAAGTACCCGAATGCCTGTATCTGGCTATTTTGAAACTGCCAGAGATGCAGCGTACCGGTCACGCCAGTTTTTCACCCTCTCAGGCCCGCTATCCACGCTGGGATGTCGACCAGTATGGCTTAATGACGCTGTCTGAGCATGCGCCGCGTCGCCCTCAAAATGACTTACCAGGCCTGATGGAAGATATTGCCTGGGAATGTAATAACTTGCTGTATACCGGGCTGGATTATCGCTCGAATGCAGGCTGAGCTGCTGTCTTCTCTATCACGTTCTGGTAGGCAGGCCTTAACTGCTGCCAACTCAGGTGTTGAATGTCCGGTGCTGCTGGTAGCTGTCTGGCTGCTTTGAGTTCGCTCAGATGATAAAGATGGTTTGCCAGTTGACCAGCTTCGTCTGTTTTCGCTGTATAACGAAATACGTCGTCAAACAGTTCAATGTAAGCCAGCCGGTCAGGCACTACAGGAATAGCCCCTGCCGCGACACCTTCCAGCACGGCCAGCCCCTGAAAGTCATGCAGGGCTGTTGATAGCACCACATCGCTGTGTTGTAGCAGTGCCCGATAGGCCTCTTCTGACTCCACGTAACCGCATTGACCCAACTGGTCAGCAAATTGCTGTTCAATTATGCTGAATACAGCAGGTTCATGGCGGAACTGCTGACCTGCAAGGTGCAGTCGAAAGTGTCGGGTTCTAAGGCGCAGTTGTTGTAACGCGGCCAGCAATAGCTCACCGTTTTTGTCGAACTCACGACGGTGATTCCAGCATATTTCCAGTGGTTTGTTATGGGTATCCGGGTTGGCAACTGAGTCTCTGGGCAGGTGAGGACGATAGAGGTCTGCTGTCAGAGGAACAGGCAGCACCTGGCTACAGGCTTGCAGCCGTTCAGGCAAGCCCACTGGTACCTGGTCAGGCATCTTTTTAAGTAGCTTGCGTGCCCCCTCTATCAATGTACGTCGATTAAATTCACTGTTGAACAGAACCCTGTCTGCTGCCAGCGCGGTATAGAGGTTCAATATTTGTGGTTCTACGCCGGGGTGCTCACGACCGGAACGTGGGTATTCAAACTGATTCTCATGGAAATAGACCAACGTGGGTGTATTAGCCAGAGAAGGGATAAAGCCTCGCAGTGCAGAAAGGTCCGTCATGGAGGTGGCGATCACCAGATCATAACGCTGACTCAGTGTGTCCCGTTCATTGAAGGCCCAGCTCAGACTATTACCGCGCACTCGCCAGGCGAAGAATCGGCCCGGCAGGGTTAATACTGTCCATTGATATTCTGGAAACTGTGCGACCAGTGAGCGGTGCCAGTAACGATGACTGGCAGCGTCATAGGCTGATAACAGCAAAATTTTCATTATGGTTCCTGGGCAGATGTCGTTGCGGGTGGTATGGAGGCTGAGCGAGCACCGGATACTCTCTCCATAAGCCATCCTTTCCATGAGTCATTCTCTCCATGAGCTATGGCTGATGCAAATACTGCCAGCTGCTATCGTTCTTTATAAAAGATAATATTAATAACTATCTTTCTATAAAGGAGATAAGTCATGGAGCTGCTGGCACTAAAAACCTTCTGTACAGTGGTTGATGAGGGCGGAATTGCAGCTGCATCACGCCAGCTGTATACCGTGCAATCTAATGTGACTACCCGCATTCAACGGCTGGAAGAGGAGCTGGAAACCGCGCTGTTTTTCCGTCAGGGGCGTGGCTTGACAGTCACACCCGCCGGGCGTGTGCTTTATGACTATGCGCAGCAGGTATTGCAGCTGACCCGTCAGGCAAAAACAGCCGTGCAACAGGCGGGTGAAGCCAGTGGAGAGCTACGTATTGGCAGTATGGAATCGTTTGCGGCAGTCCGTTTGCCGGTGGCACTGCGACGACTGCGTCAGGACTGGCCGCGACTACGGCCTGGGGTTGAAACAGGAACGTCTGCTGCGTTGGTTGATGCGGTGTTGGCGCATCGGTTGGATTGTGCGTTTGTTGGTGGCGAAATTGAACACCCGGAGCTGGTGAGTCATACCGTACTGACAGAAAAACTGGTAGAAGTCGGTGGTGCTCAGGGCAGTGACCAGCATACATTGATCACGTTTCGCCAGGGATGTGCGTACCGGGCACGGGCAGAAGCCTGGGTGCGGCAGCAAAAGCGCTGTGAGGTTCGCACGATGGAGCTGGGTACACTGGAGGGAATTCTGGGCTGCATCAGTACCGGGCTGGGCGTCACTCTGTTACCTACTTCTGTAGTGACCGCGTATAGCTATGCTGATGATCTGATCACACGTGAGATCGACCCGCAGCTGAGCCTGATGCCGACGCAGCTGGTTTACCATCGTAGCAGTGTTGGTCTGGCCAGTCTGAACAGTCTGCGCTATGCCTTTGAAGGTCTGGCAATCAGTGCCTGAACCTGGTCAGGAACAGACTGGCTGTATTTAACCAGAGGCCCTTGACAGAATGTCATTAACAGGCGGATGGTCATTAAATAGAAATACAGTCATTGTTCAGATTGGCAATAGTCGTTTCTCCATACGGGTATTAGTCAGTGTGACACCGTTTCGTTTATGGTGGTTTTCGTGCAGTGCGATGAATCCCATCTTGCTGAACAGTGGCATGGCGGTGTGGCTGACATCAACCTGTAGCCGTGCCAGCCGGGTAGTGAGCGCCATATTCAGTACCTGTTGTAATAGTAGCTGGCCAACACCCTGACCTGCATAGTCTGGATGCACATACAGGCAATCAATCCAGGCATCGGTTTCTATAAACTCAATAAACCCGACCACCTGGCCTGCCACTGTAGCCACAATTGGATGTGTTTCTGCCAGTCGCTGTTGCCAGAAATATTCATCAAGGCTGGGGTGTGCCCATTGGTAGCGTTGCTCAGGGCTGTAATGCTGACAGGCGATCTGGTTGATTGCAGCATGAAACAAGCTGCATATGGCAGTACTGTCTTGCGGCTGCCAGTGCCGCAACTGGACTTTCTCAGGACGCAGGGCTTTTTCAGGGGAGTGTCTGTGCTTGCGATTCATGATAGACCCTTCTGTTGCGATGGGGCTGGCTGCGTGGGGCACAGGGTGTCTTGCAGGTGTTGATGATGCACCGCCTGTTGTTTCAGCAATGCTGCCAGTCGTTGTGTACCCGGGCCGCTGAACTCACCCCTCGGCTGAATCATATTAAGCTGTACCTTGCGGCTGTGATCCTCTTCCAGCGGCAATATTGCCAGTTGGCGGCTATTGAGTTCATCGGTAATTTTTAGCAGCGGATACCAGGCATAACCTAATCCTTTTCGTGCGGCACTGATTGAGGCTGCCATGGTGCTGAACGTCCAGCGCTGGTCGGCCCGCAGCCAGCCAGCATCAATGTTTTTGGGCCCGGAATCCCGCACAACCAGCTGACGATAGCGGCGCAGATCCTGCGAGGTGGCTGGGCGTTTTAGCTGGTGCAGAGGGTGCTCTGGGTGTGCCACTGGCATGAATGTCATCTGTAGCAGTGGAGTTGTTAGCTGGCCTGCTGAAATAATGCCAGACATAGCCAGATCCACCTGACGTTCATGAATCAGTGTGTCTGTTCCGCTGAGTACCGTTTCCAGTATCTGCACCCGTATTAAGGGGGCTTCGTCGGCAAATTGCTGTAGTGCTTCCAGGATCATCGTTTCCGGTACGATGGTATCCACCGCCAGTCTGATTTCGGCTTCAATACCTTGTGAAAATTGCAGGGCCAGCTGTTCAGTCAGTGCTGCTTCTTCCACCAGGCTGCGGGCACGCAGGTATAGTGCCTGGCCTGCGGTGGTCAGAACCGCTTTGCGCCCTTCCAGCTCGAATACTTTCAGGCCCAGTAAACTTTCCATCCTGGCAATGGCGTAACTGACCGCTGACTGGCTTTTATGTAACTGTGTTGCTGCCTGGGCATAACCGCCTTTATCAACTACTGCCAGTAATGCTTGCCACTGTTCAAGGCTTATTCTGGGTTTCATCTTTTTTCAGGTGCTCTTTAAAATCTATGGATTCATATGCTTTAACCTATCTATAAAGTTGATTGGTTTAAGTATATTTTTGCGCTTTTTTATCAGGTCAGTAGATATAAAAATAGCCTCCAACATCATCAGATACCAGATTGGAGTTCTACTATGGCGACATTACTGCATCTTCAAACCAGTCTCTCTGGCACCGAAGGCCAGTCAGCTCAGCTGGCAGCCCGCTATATTGCACAGTGGCAGCAGCGTAACCCACAGGGACAGGTGATTGTACGTGATCTGATTGCTGACCCAGTACCTCACCTGGACAGTGAACGGATGCAGGTACTGCGTGGTATGGTTGAAGCGCCGTTGAGTGCAACACAGCAAGCGGTGCTGGACCAGTCAGATGCATTACTGGATGAGTTGCAAGCAGCAGATGAAATTGTGATTGGTGTGCCGCTGTATAACTTCAGCATTCCGACCCAGCTCAAGTCGTACCTCGACCACCTGGCGCGGGCGGGTGTCACATTCCGCTATACCGAGAATGGCCCTGAAGGCCTGATTGCAGGGAAGAAAGTTGTGTTGCTGGCAACCCGTGGTGGTTTGTACCGTGAGCAGGGTATTGATTTCCAGGTTCCATTCATGAAACAGTTTCTGGGCTTTATGGGGATGACCGATGTTGATGTCATTTACGCTGAAGGCCTGGCGATGGGGCCGCTGGCCAAGCAGTCACTGAGTGATGCTCAGCAGCAGGTTGACCAGCTGGCTCAGGCCTGAAGCTTTTCTCTGGTGTCTTTCTCAAGTGCTTCTTTCAAGTGCTGTATTTAAATACCGCTCTTGAGGCTACTATCAAGCGGCGCTTGCTCCGGTACTCTACCGGCTTGTCGATTACTGTCTAGGCTGGTCGATTACGGTCGGTATTCTGGTTAGTCCTGATACAGGCCTTCTATTTTCAGCAGGCGCTTTTTCATCGTCAGGCCGGAGGCAAATCCGGTCAGCTGACCGTTGCTACCCAGTACCCGGTGGCAGGGGATAATGATTGACAGCGGGTTACGTCCCACCGCTGCACCCACCGCACGGGCGGCTTTCGGGCGGCCCAGTTGCTTTGCCAGCGTGCCATAGCTGGCATGCTCGCCAAATGCGATCAGTTGTAATGCCTGCCATACCTGTTGTTGAAACGCTGTGCCCTGCGGCCTGAGTGGTAATTCAAAACAATGACGTTGTCCTGCTGCATATTCGGTTAACTGCTGCTGCAGGTTCTGAAACAGGGGAAGCTGGTCATTGCGTTGCCAGTGCTGGCTGTCCGGCGCATGTTTCTGGCCGGGAAACCAGATGTTATACAGGGCCTGGCCGTCGCTGCTGGCCAGTGTGGTTCCGAAAGGTGATTCAAACTCGCTGTAGTACAGGGTGTTCATTGATGATCCTTGAGCTATTCAGGCGACGGTGTGATTAATGCTGCGTCGTTTAATGCAGGGTCGTTTAATGCAGGGTCGTTTAATGATAGTGCCGGGCTGTTTACTGACACAGGTACAGCACCATGCCAGAGCTGCATCACAGCACTGGCGCGCCAGGGTTGCCAGCGAGCAGCGAATGCCAGAATATCGCGGCGTTTACGGCTGCGCAGACGTGGCTCCAGTGCTTTGATAATGCCCAGATCACTGTCCGGGAAGGCATCGGGCCAGGACAGGGCTCGCATGGCAATGTACTGAGCTGTCCAGGGGCCGATACCAGGCAAGGCTTGCAGCGCGTTCAATGTCTGATCGACTGGGGCCATTGGGTTCAGGCTAAGGTTGCCCTGTTGTAATGCTTGTGCCAGTGCGATGATTGCTCGACCTCGTTGGCGAATAATCCCCAGCTCAGCCAGTTGTGAGGCTTCCAGTGTTGCCAGTTGTGATGGCTGCGGAAAGCAGCAGGAGAGTGCCGGCCAGGGTGTTTCCAGTACGGTACCAAAAGCGCTTGCCAGTCGGCCTGCCAGGGTGTGGGCGGCTTTAACGGTAATCTGTTGGCCCAGAATGGCACGTACTGCCATCTCGAAGCCGTCCATGCAGCCGGGCACACGAAGACCGGGATTAAAGGGTGCCAAGCCTTGCAGTTGAGTGTTGATTAATGCGGGATCACAATCAAGATCAAACAGTTGTCGCGCTCGTTGCTGTATTGCTGGCAGGACGGGGAGCAGGCTGTGGCTGAGTTTTAATCTGAGACAATAACGCTGGTTGTCATTATGTAGCTCTATCCAGCCACGGTAATGCTGTTCAGCACTCTGTTGTTCAGCGCTCTGCCAGTGAACAGTACGTCGGTAGCATTGCTGTACCTGATCAACCTGCTCAACGCCTGCGATACTACGCTGGGCCAGAAACTGCAGCAGGGCAGGCCAGTCCAGTGGCGGTCGGTAACTGAGCGATAGCTGTAGTGCTGCCTCCTCATCTACAGAGTGATCACCCTTCCGGGATGAAGGTGCTGATTGTCGACGCAGCTGGCCGGGTGTGAGCTGATACTGTTGCTGGAACAGGCTGTGCAGCCGTCGTGTACTGCCAAAGCCGCTGATGACTGCGATGTCAGCCAGTGGTAGCCGAGTGTCGGTCAGTAGCTGTTTGGCCTGAAGCAGGCGCTGGCTGCGTACATATTCAGACGGTGTGACACCATAATGTTGCTGAAATAATCGCCGCAGGTGTCGGCCACTGATGCCAAGCCTGATGGCCAGTTGTTTCAGATTATGCTGCTGCATATAGCCAAGCCTGATCAGGTGACAGGCCTGATAGAGTATCTGGTCAGACAATTCCAGTGTAGACAAGCCGGGTGCCAGCTCGGGACGACAGCGCAGGCAGGGGCGAAAACCTGCCTGTTCTGCTATAGCGGCATGACGGTAAAACTGACAGTTTTCCTGCTTTGGTGTACGTGCCGGGCAGACCGGACGACAATAGATACCGGTGCTGCGTACGGCAACAAAAAACTGGCCATCAAAGCGACGGTCGTGGCTGCAGAGCGCCTGGTAACAGTGCTGTGGGTCCAGTGGTATGAAGGGAGACCCCGGCGGGGTCTGTGCCAGTTGGCTGGTAGTTTTCTGATATCGGCGGGTTATGCTGTTCATGGCACCACTATACCCGCAAGCGGATATAGTGGTGTGTCAGAATCGGACATCAATGTCGTCGAGGATGTTTTGCTCAGGTAAAAGGGTTGAGAAAGGTCTGCTCGTCTCCAGCCGGGTAAAGGTGTGGATGAGCGCGCATGTGTTGCTGCAATCTGTGCAGACGTTCGTCGGGAATATCAATCAGTAGCAGGTGGCGGCCTTTGCGTAGTTCAGGTAAGAATCGGCGCAGGCGATGGTTGAACGTCTGAAAACCGACAAACCCCCCTTCCCAGCTGCAGAAAAGTGTGATCAGCAGTGCCAGCAGAAGCAGTGGCCCGAGCCCCAGCAATGTATGCAGGTTGGCCTGCCAGGCCAGCAGGGAAAGCAGGAATACCAGCAGCAAACCAACTGCCAGGCCGCGCAGGGCGTACCAGAACGTATCCAGCTGTAGTAGTGAAGGCAAGGTGTGAAGATGGTGATGTTCTGCGCCAGCGGCATCACGGCTGAGTACCTGGATGCTACGGTGTGAAAAGCCGTCCTGTTCCAGTTCTTTCTCAATCGTTTCCAGTTCGTCAAGATCATCACAAAGGTAGTAATAACGTCGCATGGTGTGGCCTCCGTAAGGTTACGGGCATGCCCTCATACGTTACAGTAACCCTGCCCGACCAGCAGATCAGCTGAATTCTGTTCAACTGATCTGTGATTGTCAGCCGAGATCATAACCCGGGCAGCTTAAGGGAAGGCCGCCTGAAGCTGAGTCTGCCTGAAGCTAATACAGCATGACGGGCATCAGGCTAGCATCGCCCCGGGTTGATGACGGCTGAGCAGTTGTTCCAGTGCCGGTGTCGGGAGTGGGCGGGAAAAGTAGTAACCTTGGTATATGTCGCAACCATAAGCGCGCAGGCAGGTGAGGTGGGCTTCAGTTTCGGCACCTTCTGCCACCACACTGAGGTTGAGACTTTTAGCCATTGATATGATGGTATTACAGATCATGGCGTCATCCTGATCGGTGTCGATGTCGCACACGAATGAGCGGTCTATCTTCAGTTTGTCCAGCGGGAAGCGTTTCAGATAACTCAGGCTGGAGTAGCCGGTACCGAAGTCATCAATGCTCAGTTGAATACCCAGTTTGCTCAGCTCCCCTAGTTTGTCTACCGTGCTGTCGACATTGCGCATGATCGAGCTTTCGGTGATTTCCAGCTCCAGCCACTGGGGTTCCAGTCCTGTTTCCTGTAATACCGATGCCACCTTCAGCAGAAAGTCATCATCCTGGATCTGCAAGGTCGACAGATTTACTGAAACCCGTACCGGAGGTAACCCCTGCTGTTGCCAGCGCCGGGCGGTGCGGCAGGCTTCCTGCATCACCCAGTGACCGATTTCGAGAATCTGGCCGGTTTCTTCGGCCAGGGGGATGAAATCCAGTGGTGAAATAATGCCGCGTTCCGGGTGCTGCCAGCGGATCAATGCTTCGACACCAACAATCTGATCAGTCGCCAGTTGTACCTGAGGTTGGTAGTACAGTTCAAATTGCTGGTCTCGAATAGCCTGATGCAGAGCATGCTCCAGACTGATCTTTTCACTGACTGCTGCATTCATTTGTGGGTCGAAAAACTGATAGCGATTACGTCCATTCGCTTTAGCATGGTACATGGCAGCATCTGCATGTTTTAGCAGGCTACGAGGCTCTGTACCATCACGGGGGAAGACTGAAATACCAATGCTGAGGGTGACAATCAGCTCCTGCAGGCCCAGTTGCATCTCCTGTCGGAAACGTTGGCGGATTTTCTCAACCACCGGTTCAATATCGTTGATGTCACGCAGGCAGGTCAGAATAATAACGAACTCATCACCGCCCAGCCGGGATACTATATCTGTTGAACGTACACACTGGCGGAAGCGACTGGCAGCATGGCGCAGGAGCTGATCACCCTCCTGATGCCCCAGACTGTCATTGATGGTTTTGAAGCGGTCCAGGTCAATAAACAGTACGGCAATCGGCACGTTGTTGCGCTCTGCCTGTTGCAGGGTGCTGGCCAGTCGTTCTTCCAGCATATTGCGGTTGGGCAGGCCGGTGAGTGGGTCATGGTGTGCCAGATGGCGAATACGCTCTTCAGCGATGCGACGATCTGCAATTTCCTGATGGAGTTCACGCACGGTTTCATTCAGCTCCTGCGTGCGTTCACGTACACGTTCTTCCAGCCCTTGGCGGGCTTCGTTAAGTGCTATTTCGGCCCGCTTTCGACGGGTTATATCCACGGCAATCCAGATGGTTCCTGCCCCCAGATCATCCGGGTTGATCGCTTTGGCACGCAGTTCTATCCAGATGCTGCTGCCATTGCGGTGGTGCATCAGCTCTTCTGCTTCATAAACCTGGCCACGGCGCAGACGTCGATAGCCGTCACGGCCCACCCGCTGATAGTCGTTGTCGGTACGGTAGAAACGGCGACTGTTATGGCTGATCAGTTCTTCGCTGTTATAGCCAAAAATTTCTGCGAATTTGCCATTACAGCGGGTGATAATGCGGTTTTTCAGTACGCTGATGCCAATTGTTGCGTGTTCCAGAATCAGCTGGTGCTCATGGGTGATCTGTTGCAACTGTTGCTGGGCTTGTACTTCATCCTCAATATCATCAATGATCCAGATGAAGCCTTGGTCTGGCTGGCCGGGCGTGATCATTCGGCCGTAAATATTGCACCAGACCAGCTGGCCATTGCGGCGGCGCATTTTCAATCGTTTACTATATGAAATACCCATATTCAGCCGTGGGTAGGCTTCAGCTCCAACAGCGTCGAATGTCGCCTGATCTTCGTAGACCTCAACGCCCAGCTTGCCAATCAGGTCTGCCATGGGGTAGTCAAAAATCTCGGCAAAACGAGGGTTGCAGCGAATAATTCGCCGTTCACGGATAAACGCGATGCCGACACCGGCATGTTCCTGTATCACCTGCTGTTCGCGGAGCAGGCTATCAATTACATCGTCAGATGCCAGATACTGGTAGAGATCATGCTCGGTCATCTCGATCAGTGGTGTTTCATCACCGGTTGCGTGAATCTGCAGCGCGTGCCAGCGGGGCCCCAGCTTGCTGTGTACCATGGCCTGCCCCCGGTAGCTGCGTTCACTCATTAATTGTTGCCAGATGACGTCTGCCATTTGTGGATCAACAAAGTGCTCACAAAAGCGCTGCTCCGTGTGATACAGGCGGCGGGCATTTTTACTGCGGCACAGTAGTTGGCCATCTGGTAAATACTGGCTGATCAGCTGGCTGGTCTGCTGAATATTGAGCACACTATCCGGGTGTTGTTCCAGTAGCCATAGACCCGGCCCTGTACGGTGAGCGCGGCAGCGTAAAATACTGCCATGGTGTGGGAATGTCAGCGTCAGCACGGGAGTCTGTTGCAGTGCAGCCTGTTCCAGCGCATCGGCCATCGGCTGAATATTCAGCTTGCCAAGATCATTCTGGCTGGCGCAATCCCAGAGATTTAGGGCTGCTGGATTGCCCCAGAGGATGCGTCGGTGCTCAGTCTGATACTGCCAGATCGCAATGGCTGTTGAGTCCAGTACGGTTGTACCGGTTATGTTGTACCTGTGCTGTTCCATAATCGCTGGTACTTTTCCTTTACCGCTGCAGGCGAGAGATACCGTTTTGTTTCGGGCTGTCTGCTCGCTTGTAATTTTTTATAATGTGGCTTTTCCAATTTCTGTACCCGGACATCTGACACCTTGAATAACGACTTTGAAAATCGCTTTGGCGGCACCCGTCGCCTGTATGGCCACAGCGCTACAGATCTTTATCGACAGTCCCATATCTGTGTGATTGGTATTGGTGGTGTCGGCTCATGGGCCGCTGAGGCGCTGGCACGTTCAGCCATTGGCCGTATTACCCTGATTGATCTGGATGATCTGTGTATTACCAATACCAACCGGCAGATTCACGCACTGACTGAGACAATTGGTCAAAGTAAGGTGCAGGTTATGGCTGAACGCATCCGGGCGATCAATCCTGCCTGTGAAGTCCAGATTGTTGAGGATTTTATCACGCTGGAGAATATTCCCGAGTTGATCTCTGAGCAGTTTGATTACGTTATTGATGCGATTGATAGTGTAAAAGAGAAAGCTGCATTAATCGCATTCTGCAATCGTCGAAAAATTCCGGTGGTGACGGTGGGGGGGGCAGGCGGCCAGACCGACCCGACACAGATTCAGGTAGCCGATCTCAGCCGGACGGAGCATGACCCGCTGGCGGCAAAGGTGCGTTCTATGTTGCGCCGCCACTATGGTTTTAGCCGTAGTGGTCGTCGATTTGCTGTGGAGTGTGTCTACTCCACTGAGCAGCTGATTTATCCGCAGCCGGACGGCTCAGTTTGTGCGGTAAAGTCGGTACAGGATGGCAATACCCGGTTGGATTGTGCTGGTGGCTTTGGCGCATCAACCTGTGTTACTGCAACTTTTGGGTTTGTTGCTGTTTCAAGGGTGCTGAAAAAACTGGTGGAACGCGCAGAGCGGCGAGGGCTGCTGAGCAGTTCCTAAAAGCCAGTCCCAGCCTTGCTGGTGCCGCTTGTCGGAGTGCGGTTTGCCAGCAATGCGGGTATTCACTGCTGCTAGCCGTTGCTGAAAGCTAGCCCCCTTGTTACAGGCGACGCATCAGCGTCGCTTGATTTCGCGCATCAGGCCAGAAATATCAAGCCCCTGCATCTCTGCCAGTTCCTGTATATCATTTGTAGAACGGGGCGGCGCAGCCATAAGGCGGCGTCGTTCGGCAGCTTTCTGTTCAGCCTTCTGTTGAACAACCTGTTCAACTTTTTCGAGTTGCGGCATGCTGAGTGTCATCAGCCATTCAGTGAGGGTCAGTCTGGACATTGTATGAGCGTCGAGTCAGTACAAAAAATTAAATCTGCGTGCTCGGTCTGTCATGTAACGCCTGTATGCAGGTGTACATCAGATTCAGAACAGTTGGCAGATTCCTGCATACATTTCAGTACGGCCAGTACGGCTGTCGTCACCACAGGGGGTGTAGATATGAGGTTAGCGCAATAAAGCATTTCTGCATTCAGAAACTGAGCCTGAATATAGCAGACTTTTTTTTCAGTATATATCTGCAACCTGAAAAAACACCTTTTTATATTAAAATTTCACAATAGGTAAAATATATATACTCCATAGAGAGATATGCTACCTGAGTTTATACAGGGTATACGGTCTTTTTATTCGAATGTTTTATTCGAGTCGTCTGTTTGAGTTTGCCTGCTATATCTCCAGGGCGGTGTAGTGGTGTGTTACCAGTAGATAATGTGTATATGTCTTTCCATAAGCAATGCTATCACTGCTGTTTGAGTTGTTTCAGGCCAGCTCTGCTGTGTGATGCAGAGAGGCTGGCCTGAGTGCCTGAGCGTAAATGTCATTACTGGGCTGTATCTGTTTTGATTGCTCTCCAGCTTTTAACCATCTGTTGCTTCAGGCTGACGGTACGATTTTCTGGGCGAAGTAGCACAATGTTTCCTGCCGATATGGTTATGAGTCCGAGTAGTGCTGGCAATGTCCAGCTGTAGTTTTCAAACAGGCTTGAAAGCGTTAAAGCGATCACTGGAGTGATGACCAGTGCGTAAGCGGCACTACTGGCACCGATACGACTGACCAGCAGCAGATACGTTGTGAAGCCGACTACTGTGGCAACGACGGCAAGGTAAAGCAATGCACCGATATACTGTTCAGAAGCGTTCCTTGTTGCAGTCAGAATGCTGGTCATTGAGCTGTGCTCGGGGTTTATGAAGATAATCAGAAGCAGCAGAACCATACAGCCGTACAACATGGCCCAGCAACTACTGGTAAAGGGTTTAAGCCCATTTTTACTGTGACGCACTCCCACCATATTACCCAGTGAAAAAAGCCAGGTGCCCAGTAGCGCCAGGCCAATACCCTTAACACTGCCGCTAGACCATTGCCACTGCTGTAGCTCCTGCCAGAATAGAAGCAGTAATCCGCTTACTCCCAATGCAGTGGCCTGATAAAAGCGCTTGCTGGCTTGCTGTTGCCAGATCAACTGGCTATGAAGTGCGTTGAAAACAGTTGCTGTTGACATGACGACGGCGACTAATCCACTGGCGATGTAGTGAGTCGCCTGGTAAAAAGCAACGAAATTGAGAGAAAACAGACAGCAGCCCTGTAGCAGGCAAAATAGTTGATCACGCATGTTGGTTGCCTGTCGCTGCCTGCTCAGTAATAACAAGGGCAGCATAATCAATGCTGCTAACAGAAAGCGGTACAGAATGGATACCAGTGCGGGTATATCTCCCAGTTGCCATTTGATGGCCAGCCAGCTGCCGCCCCAGGCAGTCAGTACACAAAGATAGAGCAGGGCGTTAAACATAGTAATGCCTCCGGGTTGGCTCTGAAGGCTGTTGATCATCCCGGCCTTGCCTGTGGCGGTCTGTCATACCCTGTTCGTTTTGTCATAATCCTGCGGTTTTCTCTGTCTGTATGTTGTTGTGGTGTTCAGCCTTCTGGCAGGCTGTGTGCTCTAATTTTGAATGAGTATGTCTCTAAGTGGCTGGTAGGAGTTATAAAATCTGGCAGCAAGTGTTTTTAACAAACGGTTTTGGTTGAAGAAAAATGAGCAGTGTAAGGTTGAGTGGCTAAAGAGGCTTTCCAGGTGGATAGACAGAACCCGTTGATCGCGTTTCAGGACTCTGAGATGGAAAGCCGTCGTAAACTGATGCTACCGCAGGGAGTCAGGCTGGTGGAGTATCACAACGAAGGTGAGCAGCTTTACTATGAAAATACCCGCTTTCATACCTTCAGCCTGTACCTGAAGGGGGGATATGAAACATGGCGTACGGATCAGCAGAGTACACATGGTGCACCGAGCCATTTCTGTTTAATGCCTAAAGACGCTTATTCTGCCTGGCATGTGGGAGGCGCGCAGGACTTTGCTCACCTCTATTTCAGCCCGGACTATCTTGGACGTATCGCATTGCAGACCTTCGATATGGACCCCCGCCGGTTGCAACTACCTCAGTTGATATTCAAGCATGACCCTGCCCTGAATGCGATCTTTCGCCATACGATGCTGGGCTGGGATTGGTGCCCAGATAACTTGCTGGCGATTGAACAGGGGGTTCAGACACTGCTAACCAGTCTGGTACGCAATCTGGGGGCCAGTTCACAGCAGCCATTAACGGGTGGGCTGGCGCCCTGGGCGCTGAGACGGGTAACGGACTATATCGAGGCATACCTGCACCGGCCGCTCAGACTGGCTGAGCTTGCACAGCTGGTTGAGCTGAGTGAGTACCACTTTGCCCGCATGTTTCGTGTGAATATGGCACAGACAGTACAACAGTATGTGACCTGTCGACGCATTGAGAAAGCCCGCCAGTTGCTGGACCACAGTGAGCAGTCTCTGGCTGAAATTGCATTTGTCTGCGGGTTTTCCAGCCAAAGCCATTTTGGGCGGGCATTTCGTCAGCAAACCGGCATTAGTCCCGGACGATGGCGTAAAAGACGTTGAAGCCGGGCGTCTGAAGGTTACGGGCCTGGAAGGCGGTTTAATCCTGCAAGGCGCAGTGGTATAAACGGTGCCCGGACTTATAAAGCAGACTGACGCCTGGAAAAGTACTTTTCTACGTTCATTGATTGTACGCTCAGTCTGTTAATGGTTTGTTGAGGTCTGGTTCGCCAGACTCATTCACCCACTTGACCCCTTCATCATCGAACAGGGATTGTTATGGCATATGTAAAACGCGGTACTTCCACAGCAGGCATTGATTTTTTTGCAGGTTCAGCAGGGGCAGACACTGAGAATATCACCGGCACAGGTGCCTACTTTGGCTTACAGGGTGATGACGTAATGTCGACAAACTGGCAGGCCAGTGGTGCTGTAATGGTCGGCGGTTCGGGCAATGACACTTATGTCATTAACGGTGATACCACCATTATGGATGCGGGCGGCGGTAGCGATACGCTGGCATTTGAATATCTCAACCGTCAGGATATTCCACTGATTAACTGGACGTTGGTTAATATTGATAATCAGCACCTTATTGTTGCGGACGATTATGACGGAGTTGTCCTCTTTAACTATCAGTCAGAGCATTCGCGTATCGAAAATGTACGCTTTGCCAATGGTGAAACTATCAGCTTTCAGCAGATGCTGAACATGTTGATTGAAGAAGCAGGTTCACCCTTACCCTATAGCATGACGCAGTTTGCAATTCCGCCAACAACGGCCGATGACATTAACAATATGCTGAGTGAGTTATATACCTTTAATCAGCAGTATGAAGCAGAAATAACAGCCTCTGGTATCCAGCGCCAGGCAAGCCTGAGTGATGCACAGATGATTGGCCGCCTTTATCAGGCCGCTTTTAATCGGGTACCTGATGAGGGTGGGCTGAATAACTGGATTGATATGTGGGAGAAGGGCTGGACAACGGAGAAAATTGCTTCAGCATTTATTGCATCTGAAGAGTTTTCGCTGCGCTATGGGGCAGATACTTCAGATGCTGACTATGTCCAGGCGTTATATGTGAATGCCCTGGGGCGCGAACCGGATCAGGCGGGCTATAACGCCTGGCTGTATAACCTGCAAAATGGTGGGGTCAGTCGTGAAACGATGCTGCTTGGTTTCAGTGACTCCGCTGAAAATGTCAGCCGTACCGAGCAGACCTTTGCCCAGTTAACAGAAGCGAATGATCAGTGGCTGTTTCTGTAACTCAGTGGCTGCTTTTGTAACCAGGATGCAGAGCTGGCTCTTACAGGGTGTGCAGTGGAAGGCAGGGAGGCGACGATAGCCTCCCGCTGATCCGCTGTTATCGCCAGCCTGATCAGACCAGGCGCATGGACAGGTCGACTGCCTGACAGTGTTTGGTCAGGGCACCAATAGAGATATAGTCAACACCGGTTTCAGCAATCGAACGCAGCATATCGTCGGTTACACCACCCGAAGCTTCCAGCCTGGCGCGTCCTGCTGTAAAAGCGACAGCATCGCGCATCTGTTGCAGGCTGAAGTTATCCAGCATCACAATATCAGCACCGGCATTTAGTGCTTTTACCAGCTCTTCGTGTGTTTCCACTTCTACTTCTACTGGCTTGCCTGGCTCATTCTTGCGCGCGGTCGCAACCGCATTTTCAATACCACCACATGCCATAATATGGTTTTCCTTAATCAGGAAGGCATCGTACAGGCCGATGCGATGGTTAAAACAGCCACCCTGGGTGACAGCGTACTTCTGAGCAAGGCGCAGACCCGGCAAAGTTTTACGGGTATCCAGCAGTTTTACGCTGGTACCTTCTACTTTGTCAGCATAATGGCGGGCCGTTGTCGCTGTACCAGACAGGGTTTGCAGGAAGTTCAGTGCGCCGCGCTCAGCGGTTAGCAGGCTGCGGGCAGAACCACTGGCGTAGAATAGCACCTGGTCTCGCTCAACCTTGTCACCGTCTTTTACCTGCCAGTTGAGCGTCATTGACGGGTCAACCTGTCGAAAAACCTCATGGACCCACTCGACACCACAGATGATAGCGTTCTGACGGCTGATGACCCGTGCAGTGGCCTGCTGGCTGGCAGGAATCAGCTGAGCAGTAACATCGCCGGTGCCGATATCTTCGCTCAGCGCATGGCGTACAGTGGCAACAATTTCATCTTTGAGGTCGTCTGTGGTCAGCATGGATAATCCGTTTTGCAGTGCACTCGAGAATAGCCCGTTCAATGCGGGCGCTGCTATAGTAAGCGGCCGATTCTACAGCAATCAGGAGGCTGTCGATAGCCAATGCCGAACCGCTTTACTGTAATAGAACACCGCCTGCAACCAGCCCGACAGGCGGCGTCACCCAACTTTAATCTGCGCCCACAGCCTGTGGAGGTGTCGCTGCTGGTGATCCACAATATCAGCCTGCCGCCGGGGCGCTTTGGTTATGGTCACATTGAGCTGTTTTTTCAGAACCGCTTGCCGGTAGCGGCTGACCCGTTCTACCGTGAGATTGCTGATTTGCAGGTATCTTCTCATCTGCTGATTGAGCGAACAGGAGACGTTGTACAGTTTGTGGATTTTGATAAGCGCGCCTGGCATGCCGGTGCCAGTTGTTTTGATGGGCGTGAAAACTGTAATGATTTTGCTGTCGGTATTGAGCTGGAAGGCACTGACACCCTGCCGTACACCGATGCTCAGTATAAAAGCCTGGTGTCGGTTACCCATGCGTTACAACAGGCCTACCCGGCGATTACCGATACACGTATTACCGGCCACAGTGATATTGCGCCACAGCGCAAAACAGACCCGGGGCCTGCATTTGACTGGTTACGCTATCGCCAGGCGCTTTCAGCATCGCCTTAGCGTGCTATCCGTATAAAATCAGTACCCGATTTTCAATACCTTAAATAATGCGGCCAGCGCTGGCTTTATGATTGTAACTGAGAATTGTTTGCCGATAGAATATCCCCTCTCTTTTTCGGGTATCCGGGCCTGCCCGGGCCTGGGTGGTTGAAGTTCAGATAACCTGCCGGACTAATTTGCCGATGGAAGCACTGCTACACGTAGAAGACCTGAGCTGTGCCTATGATGATCACCTGATCGTTGAGGGCGTGAATTTTTCTGTCAATCGGGGGGAAATTACCTGCCTGCTTGGCCCCAGTGGTTGCGGTAAAACCACAGTGTTACGTGCAATTGCCGGTTTCAGTCCGGTGCATAAAGGCTGTATATCCATGTCGGGTGAAGAGGTGTCCTCAGCTGAGCACACGCGTGTACCTGAACATCGCAAAATGGGCATGGTATTTCAGGACTATGCACTATTCCCACACCTGAGTGTTTCCGACAATATCTGCTTTGGCCTGAAAGGGCTGTCCAGTACAGAACAGCAGGCACGGGTTGCAGAGCTGCTGGCTCTGGTGCGACTGTCGCCAGAGCAGGCCAGACGCTACCCTCACGAGCTATCTGGTGGTCAGCAGCAGCGTGTCGCGCTTGCTCGCGCTCTGGCACCAAAACCACAGCTACTGCTGATGGATGAGCCTTTCTCCAATCTGGATACTGATCTGCGTACCCAGTTATCGCTGGAGGTGCGCGATATTCTGAAAGCACAGGGTATTGCAGCCATTGTTGTTACCCACGATCAGCAAGAAGCGTTTGCCATCAGTGATCGGGTCGGTATTTTAGCCGAACAGACCCTGCAACAGTGGGCAACACCGCGTGAGCTGTACCATGAACCGGTGAACGCTATGGTAGCCGGCTTTGTTGGCAAGGGAGAATTGTTTACTGGCCGTTGCGAGACAGCCACCCGTGTGCAGAGTGATGAGCTGGGCCTGCTGGAATTTGCCGAACCCTTCTGTATGCCCGAAGGTAATGAAGTGCAGCTGTTTATCCGCCCAGCAGACTTGTTGCCGGTTGAGGTAGAAAGTGGTTCTGCCTGTGCAACTGTACTGGGCCAGGAGTTTCTCGGTGCGGCAACACTGTACCAGTTGCAACTGGACAGTGGTCGAGTTATTGAGGCGGAAGCGCGAGTGCCGTTATCAATTGATAACGGTGAGCGGGTTGGGGTATCGGTATCGGTACATCGGCCGATTGCGTTTGGAATCTGAATGTTAGCGTATTCAGGCGCTTGAAGTTTTTTGACTGATTTCCAGAACAGCCAACAGCGGTATTTTCAATGCCACTGCAACAGCTTCGGGTGCCATACCATTTTCCAGCAACGTGCTGATCATCTTGCGTTCTGCCTGACGCTCGCCTTTTTTAATACCTTCTTCTATGCCTTCCGCCCTGCCTTTTGCTATGCCTTCCGCTATCCCTTCGGCCCGACCTTCTTCCCTGCCTTCATCATGTGCGGTATCGATCACATTTTTCAGATCACGGTAGTATTTCAGGCTGGATTCGTAGGCCTGGCGTTCAGCTGGCTGGAATTTGGCAATGCTGGCTTTTTCAAACAGGCTGAGAAAAACCTTTTCACGTAGTCGGGGTGGGATCTGATCCAGCTCATGCAGATGTCGAAACAGGAAAAACCACTTATCCTGCAGGGTTTCCAGCTCATCTTCGGTTTTGGTGAAATTTGGCAGGGTCAGGTAGATAAATGTCAGCTTGTCGTAGAACACCTGATTATGCTGATTTTTCAGCTGCACCCGGTGCACCACATCATTTACGCAGGCGCTGTCTTCATCATCAAAGATAAAATCCAGAATCCCGATGGTATAGGTATAGACCGCTGAGAGCCTGAAATTCCACTCCCCCCGCTGCGCCTGTTGCTGAATCGGAAAAGTAGCATAGAACACGCTGCGATCTCTGAAGAAGTTCTGCTTGGCCTTCTGCAACTCGACGATAAAAAATTCACCTGTAGAGCTGGTGCAGTACAGATCAAAAATTGCCTTGCGATCCAGTGCGGTAGCGCCCTGATGTTCATGCTGGCTGAACTCCAGCTCGCTGATCTGATGATGCGCCGGAAGCAGAGTATTCAGAAAACTGATCAGATGCGCTTTACTGGTCTCTTCACCGAAAATCTTTTTAAAGCCGAAATCTGTAAACAGATTGATGTACTTGTCTTTCATGATTGGTGGGCCTGTTGGTTGATATCCAGAACAGTATCCAGCGGTATTTTTAATGCCGCTGCAACGACTTCGGGTGTCATACCGTTGCCCAGCAGTGTACTGATCATCTTGCGCTCTGCCTGCTGGGCACCTTCTTTCAATCCTTCAGCCCGGCCTTCTATCCGTCCTTCCGCTATACCTTCTGCTTTGCCCTCATCATGTGCGGTATCGATCACATTTTTCAGATCACGGTAGTATTTCAGGCTGGACTCATAGGCTTGGCGTTCAGCTGGCTGGAATTTGGCAATGCTGGCTTTTTCAAACAGGCTGAGAAAAACCTTTTCACGTAGTCGGAGTGGGATCTGATCCAGCTCATGCAGATGTCGAAACAGGAAGAACCACTTATCCTGCAGGGTTTCCAGCTCATCTTCGGTTTTGGTGAAATTTGGCAGGGTCAGGTAGATAAATGTCAGCTTGTCGTAGAACACCTGATTATGCTGATTTTTCAGCTGCACCTGATGTACCACATCATTTACGCAGGCGCTGTCCTCATCATCAAAGATAAAGTCCAGAATCCCGATGGTATAGACCGCTGAGAGCCTGAAATTCCACTCCCCTCGCTGGGCCTGCTGTTGGATTGGAAAGGTGGCGTAGAACACGCTGCGATCCCGGAAGAAGTTCTGCTTGGCCTTCTGCAACTCGACGATAAAAAATTCACCTGTAGAGCTGGTGCAGTACAGATCAAAAATTGCCTTGCGATCCAGTGCGGTAGCGCCCTGATGTTCATGCTGGCTGAACTCCAGCTCACTGATCTGATGGTGCGCCGGGAGCAGGGTATTCAGAAAACTGATCAGATGCGCTTTACTGGTCTCTTCACCGAAAACCTTTTTAAAGCCGAAATCTGTAAACAGGTTGATGTACTTGTCTTTCATAATCGGTAGGCCTGTGGGTTCAGGGGGTGAGGGCAGTTTACCATAGCGGTGACTGGGCGTTGCTGGGTCTCTGGTTATTCACGGTGAGGCGGTGGATAACCGCTCCTGAGGGAATACTTTCACTGCTTTTTCTGCGTGATAATACATAGCTGTATATATGCATTTGGCACGGTTTGTTGATGTAAGTCAGTTTATATTGCACGAAATATTGGTGGTTTAATGTGAGGGTTACACATAGCTAATTTTCTCTATTTTTAGAGGCAGATCTTCCTTTGATCTTATTTTTGCTAATGAAGTCAGTGAGCTGTATTTCATGGTGTATTTGTTGGCTTAGCAATAACGCGAATTCGTATTATTAAAATGTCATGCCCCCATTGGAGCGCATTGTATTCTGCTTTTTATAGGAGTATGATTCACATGCTTTTGATAGAGACAAATAAGTCGTTGATCAAAAGGAGCTTAACAGGTTGTCAAGTCCAAGCGGTGCGCCACCAAGGCAAGCTGAGCAGATAGACAGCAAGAACTGGAACAGGGTCTTCATAGATACCTCCACGGTTATAGTTATAGCATAATCCATTTCTAACATGACGCGGCTAGAGTTTTAGGACTCTTGGATGGTTGTTTTAACAACTTGGTTAAGCCGAGGTAAGGCGTGAGGAATTGCCGCAGTTCTAAGTCTGCCTCGGTTTTGCTAGAGATTCATAATGTCATTAAAAAAGCCTCTTTGGTATCGAAGTCGTGGTTACCTGCATTTCGATTTACCAGTTAGCTTCAAGAAAGCCAAAAACCTCGTAACTAACCCTGATTTAGTTTCCAGGCACGCCTTCTTTCCTTTGATAAATTATGTGGTTGAGTCTAAGAAGATAAGCAAAGATAAAGATACTCGAAAAATCGATGTGGCTGTAAAGGAGCGCCCAATTGCTTATTCTTCGCATATGGACAGCCATATTTATGCATTTTATGCCGATATTTTAAGTAAAAGGTATGAAGTCAAGTTGAAAGAAGCAGGTTTGACTGAGTGCATTCTCGCTTTTAGAGGGCTTGGAAAAAGTAATATTGATTTTGCTTTTGAAGCTTTTGAAGAAATTAAAAATATAGGTGAATGTAGTGCAGTTGCACTCGATTTTTCTAGGTTTTTTGATACGTTAGATCATGAATTGCTCAAGAAGAGTTGGGCGATTTTACTAGGTGAGAAAAAACTACCGTCAGATCACTTTAATGTCTTCAAATCTATTACAAAGTTCTCGCAAGTAAATAAAGTGGAGCTATATAAAGAATTTGGTATTTCGCTAAATAATCCTAAAAATGGGAGAAACAGAGTTTGCACTGCTCGAGATTTTCGAGATGTTGTTAGGAAGAAGAAATTCATAAAAACCAACAAAGACTCGTTCGGCATACCTCAAGGCTCCCCTATCAGTGCTTTGTTATCAAACGTATATATGTTTGAGTTTGATGCAGAGATGAAACGGTATATGGATATTCATGGTGGTAAATACTATCGCTACTGTGATGACATGCTTTTCATTGTTCCAGCTCCTTTGAGAGACAAAGTCGCTGGTTATGCGCAAGAACAAGTTAAAAAACTCAAGGTTTCAATTAACCCTAAGAAAACTGAGTTGAGAACTTTCAATTTTCAAGATGGCATCTTAGTTACTGACCAAATGCTTCAATATCTTGGTTTTATGTTTGACGGTGAGAACGTGTATATACGTTCCTCTTCATTAGCTCGATACTCAGAAAAAATGAGAAGAGGTATTCGTTTAGCCAAGAAAACCATGGATAAGTACAATGCGGTTCGAGTCGCTAAAGGTTTGCCTAAAAAATCATTGTATAAGCGTAAGCTGTATAGTCGTTACACTCATTTAGGCGGTAGAAACTTTGTTACGTATGGTTTGCGAGCTGCAAGTACAATGCAGAGTAAAACCATTAAGCGTCAACTAAAGCCTCTTTGGCGCAGGTTTCATGAAGAACTTGAAAAAGAAACATAACGAAAAACTTAAGAGTGATTCCCTACACAAATTAAGTGCAGTGGCAACGTGGCTCACACCTTAATTTGCTGTTATAACCCCCTGCCAAGCTCTTGACTTAGCAGGGGGCCCAAAACTACCCAACCGCCTTCCTTTCCCCCCGCGTAGCCGTAATTGTCCGGCTAAGCATAATAACCGGTACAATTCCCACCAGGATAATCAGCAGTGCCGCCAGTGAGCACTCTTCCAGCATCTCATCTGAAGCATACTGATATACAAAAGTGGCCAGGGTGTCGTAGTTAAATGGACGCAGAATCAGCGTTGCTGGCAACTCCTTCATACAGTCAACAAATACCACCAGGCCTGCGGTCAGGATGCCGCCGCGGATCAGTGGCAGGTGTACCTTCAGCAGTGTCTGCATGGGGGTATGGCCCAGGGAGCGGGCGGCCATATCCATGGAGGGGGTGACTTTGCTCAGGCTGGAGTCTACCGCGCCGGTGGAAACGGCGAGGAAACGTACGGCGTAGGCGAAGACAATGGCGAAGGTGGAGCCGCTTAGCAGCAGACCGGTGGAGATACCGAAGGTGCTTGTCATCCAGGCGTCCAGGCCATTGTCGAAGGCGGCCAGCGGGATCATCACACCGATGGCCAGTACTGCGCCAGGCATAGCGTAGCCCAGGCTGGACAGGTTGACGGCGTTTTGCAGGCTGCGCTGTTTATGCAGACGTTTGCTGTAGGCTAGCAGCAGGGCGATGATGATGGTGGCGACGGCAGCGATTACTGACAGGCTGAAGCTGTGCCAGGCGTAAGTCAGGAAGTTTTCCTCCCAGAGCTGGTCTATGTGGTCCAGCGCATAACCTGCCAGGATAGCAACCGGCAATGCAAAGCCGCAGACGACAGGTAAGGCGCAGGTGGCAAAGGCGGCCCAGCGCTGCCAGCCTTGCAGTTGCAGGGTGTCCAGCGCCTGGAAACGGTCGCTGCCATGGAACTGTTTCTGGCGGCTGCGGCTGATGCGTTCCAGCGTGACCAGGATAACCACGAAGATCATCATCATACTGGCGATCTGTGCGGCACCACCGAGGTTGTTCATATTCAGCCAGGTATCATAGATACCGGCACTGAGGCTTTTTACCGCGAAGAAGTCGACAGTGCCGAAATCATTCAGGGTTTCCATACACACCAGTGACAGGCCAACAGCGATAGCCGGGCGAGCGATGGGCAGACTGACGCGAAAAAAGCTCTGCCAGGCACTGCAGCCGAGCATACGACTTGCATCGCGCAGGCTATTGGATTGTTCCAGAAAAGAGGCGCGTGCCAGCAGGTAGATGTAGGGGTAAAGTACCAGTGACAGCATCAGAATCGCACCGCCCAGGGTGCGAATGTCCGGGAACCAGTAGTCGCGCAGGGTTTGCCAGCCGAACAGCTCTCGCAGCATACCCTGCACCGGGCCCGAGAACTCAAGTAGGTCAGTGTAGACGTAGGCGATCACATACGCGGGCATGGCAAAGGGTAGCAGCAGTGCCCATTCAAAGATTCGTCGGCCCGGGAAATTACACAGGCTGACCAGTGCTGCGCTGGACACGCCAATCAGTGTTGATAGCAATGCTGTGCCCAGCAGCAGTTGCAAGGTGGTGCTGATGTAGTGGGGCAGTACGGTTTCCGCCAGGTGTGCCCAGATATTTTCACTGGGGAACAGCGCCAGCCAGAATACAGACAGTACCGGCAGTGCCACCAGAGCGGCGACCAGCCAGGTTGAAAGATACCAGCGTTTCAGCCCTGAGTGCTGGTTGCTGCGCTGTGGCAGCCAGGGCATCTGTAGCGATAAGGCTTTCACATCAACTCCGCAGAAAGTCTGTGCTGGCGTCATAGCCAGCGCTCAATCAAAGGTTATGACAGCTCAGCAGCGAGGTAACCGCTTTATAACGGTTTGCTCAGATACAACGAAGGCGGCTACCCGATAGGGTGCCGCCTGTGCTCAACTGTGCTGGCTTGTGGCGAGATCAGTTATCAAAGCCAACCTGATCAACCAGTTTGGCAGCATTGGCGCGTTGTGCGGCGATGCGTTGCAGGTTGATACTGTCTTGCTTGAAGTCACCCATATACTGTTTCAGCAGTGGTGACCACGGCGTACCGTCCTTGACTGGGAATTCATAGTTAGCTTCAGCATAGATGCGCTGGGCTTTATCGGTGGTCAGGAACTCAAGCAGTTTCTGAGCTTCCGCCCGGTGCGGTGCGTATTTGGTGATACCGGCGCCGGAGATATTCATATGTGCGCCACGGCCATTCTGGTTTGGGAAGATCAGGTTAACCGACTCGGCCCATGCTTTTTGCTCAGGTTTTTTGTCGTTGGTGATCATCTTGCCAAAGTAATAGGAATTGCCCAGAGCAATATCACAAACACCTTCTTTAACGGCTTTTACCTGAGTGCGGTCGTTACCCTGTGGGCGGCGGGCCAGGTTGCTTTTTACCCCTTCCAGCCAGGCTTTGGTGTCGGCCTGGCCATGGGCTTCCAGCATTGCACCTACCAGTGACAGGTTGTAGGTATGCTTGCCGCTGCGAGTACAGATACGGCCTTTCCATTCAGGGTCAGCAAGGTCTTCATAGGTGGTTATTTCGCCTGGCTTTACCCGGTCTTTGGAGGCGTAAATGATACGGGAACGTGTCGTCAGGCCAACCCAGTGACGCTGTGGGTCGCGGAACTTGGCCGGTACATTAGCGTCGATGATGTCGCTCTGTACGGTTTGCAGCAGGCCTTTTTCAACTGCATCGTGCAGTGGGCCTATGTCCGCTGTCAGCAGTACATCTGCCGGGGAGTTCTTGCCTTCAATCTTCAGACGTTCCAGCAGGCCTTTTTTGGAGAAGACAATGTTGGCTTTAATACCGGTTTCTTCAGTGAACGCATCCAGCAGCGGTTTGATCAGGAACTGCTGGCGGTAGGAGTAGATATTAACTTCGGCTGCGGATGCCTGCAGCGCTGGGGCGAAAATCACGGTGGCGAGCAGCGCCCCGGACAGCATACGGCTGGTTTTGCTCATGGAGAACATGCCTGATACAGAATGAATAATGCGAATTATTCTTGTTATATATGTTGCTTATGTCAAGGCTGAAACATTGAACGGTTGTCGATAAATTTCACCGGGGTGACAAATATCAATCCCCCGGATAGCGGACAGCAGGGGCTCTGGTGCCTGTGCAGAGCATAATTTACGGTGTGCAGGGCGCAGCCCGTCTTGAACCTGGCTCAGGCTCAGACCGGAAATAGCCGTGCCAGCAGCACGGGTACAGCTGTTTCCACCCGCAGAATACGTTCACCTATATGTACGGCATCAAAACCCGCTTCCGCCAGTTTTTCTACTTCATAGCGTATAAAACCACCTTCAGGCCCGACAGCCAGTGTGGTTGGTGTCTGCTTTGCTGCCGGGCATAACGCTGCCTCATAGGGGTGGGCGACCAGTGCACGGGTGTTGGCAGCGATAGCAGGTAATTCGTCTTCGACAAAAGGCTTGAAGCGTTTACGCAGGTGAACTTCAGGCAGCTGGGTATCCCCGGCCTGTTCCAGCCCTAGTAGCAGGTGTTCACGGATTTTTTTCTCACTCAATAGCGGGGTTGACCAGAAGCTCTTATCAACCCGGTAACTGTTGATCAGATAGAGCTGTTTGACTCCCATGGCGGCGATGGTTTCCAGTGTACGTTTAAGCATCTTGGGCCGGGGCAGGGCCATAATCAGCGTGAGCGGCAGGGGCGCTGGAGGCTGGCGCTGTAATTCTATCGCCAGTTCAATCTGATGTTCTGTAAGGCCGACTACCTGCGCCCGGCCAACATCGCCATTAAGTACTCCCACTTTCAGCCACTGCCCTGGCTCAGGTTGCTGAACCTGGCGGATATGATGAAAACGGCGGTCATGCAGTATCGCGTGTCCAGAATGGGTGAAATCATCCGGGTGTAACAGAATCAGGTTCATGGGGCGCTCGTTACTGACAGGATATGTTGCTGAAAAGATACAGAGATGCGCCAGGGGAGAATGGCGCAAGGGGGGCAGTGTAGCGGTAATTGCAAGGGGCAGCCAGCGTCTGTGGCTGGGCTCTATGCAGGTTGATGGTAACGGGTTGATATACAGGAGGTTAATAACAGCAGGTTAATAACAGCAGACTGACCGCAACGGGCATATCAGGCAGTACTTATGTTGCGTTGCCGTTGTAATGCTGTGCTAATGGCGGATACCTGAACGGGCCTGTTTGTGGCTATGCTGCATGTCGGCCCGTGAACTGGCCTGCCGGTAACAGGATGCACCGGAACATGGCAGATCAGATTGTACTGGATATGGCCCGGAATAAATCCTTCACTGTCAGCGGTTGGTTGTTTCCTGACTGGCAGCCGCACTTACTGCAGTAATCGGCAATGCTTCTGGAGAGCGATAATGATCCAGCAGCGCTAAAAATTCGAGAACAACAAAAATTCAAGAACAGTCAAGAACAGCAAAGAGGCATACTCGATGATCTACGCACAACCAGGTACAGATGGCGCAGTTGTTTCCTTTAACGCCCGCTATGAAAACTATATCGGTGGTGAATGGGTGCCGCCGATGGGTGGTGAGTATTTCCAGAACATCAGCCCGGTAAATGGCGAAGCCTTCTGTGAAATTCCGCGCTCGGGGGCAGCCGATATTGAGCGGGCACTGGATGCCGCACATGCTGCCAAAGATGGGTGGGCACGTACCTCCGTTACCGAACGCTCTAATATCCTGTTGAAAATTGCCGACCGTATTGAAGCCAATCTGGAGATGCTGGCAGTTGCTGAAACCTGGGATAACGGCAAAGCGGTACGTGAAACCTTGGCTGCGGATGTGCCGTTGTGTGTCGACCATTTCCGCTACTACGCTGGTTGTGCCCGTGCCCAGGAAGGTACAATCGGTGAAATTGATGAAAATACGGTGGCGTACCATTTTCATGAGCCAATGGGTGTGGTTGGACAGATTATCCCATGGAACTTCCCACTGTTGATGGCAGCCTGGAAGTTAGCACCTGCTCTTGTGACCGGTAACTGTGTGGTTCTGAAACCGGCTGAACAGACGCCTGCATCTATTCTGAAACTGATTGAGGTGATTGGTGATCTGTTGCCACCAGGGGTACTGAACGTCGTCAATGGTTATGGCCCGGAAGCCGGTGAAGCGCTGGCGACCAGTACTCGTATCGCCAAAATTGCCTTTACTGGCTCAACCCCGGTGGGCGCTCATATTCTGAAATGCGCGGCGGATAACATTATTCCGTCTACGGTGGAGCTGGGTGGTAAATCACCGAATATCTATTTTGAAGACATCATGCAGCAGGAAGATGCGTTCATTGATAAAGCAGCTGAAGGCATGGTGTTGGCGTTCTTTAATCAGGGTGAAGTCTGCACCTGCCCATCCCGTGCTCTGATTCAGGAAACCATCTACGACGATTTCATCCAGCGTGTTATTGAGCGTGCCGGTCAGATCAAGCGTGGTAACCCGCTGGATACTGAAACCCAGGTGGGGGCGCAGGCGTCGCAGGAGCAGTTTGAGAAGATCATGTCCTACATGGAAGTTGGTCGCCAGGAGGGTGCTGAGTTCCTGATCGGTGGTGGTGCTGAGCAGTCCGATGCGCTGCCGGGTAACGGCTTCTATATCCAGCCGACGCTGCTTAAGGGCACCAATAATATGCGTGTGTTCCAGGAAGAGATTTTTGGCCCGGTTGTTGCCGTGACTACGTTTAAAGATGAGGCTGAAGCACTGGCAATTGCCAATGATACCGAGTTTGGTCTGGGAGCTGGTGTCTGGACCCGCGATATGAACCGTGCTTATCGCATGGGGCGCGGTATTCAGGCGGGCCGTGTATGGACAAACTGTTACCACCTGTATCCGGCACATGCAGCTTTCGGTGGCTACAAGAAGTCCGGTGTGGGCCGTGAAACTCACAAGATGATGCTGGATCACTACCAGCAGACCAAAAACCTGCTGGTTTCTTACGATGTAAATCCGCTTGGGTTCTTCTGATTCAAAGCATAACGTCATTGCTACTTCATAGAGGGCTGAGTCGAGCCCTCTCGTGATACTGGGCGTCTTTATAGCAGGCGCCCATCTATCTTATCTTCCTTGCTGTTTAGACTGTTTAAGTCGTTCACTGAGCGGCTACTAATCTGCCTGTAGACATTAACGGAAATTCTTCGCGATTCAGGTCAATGTATCTGGTATATATCTGGCCCATTCATATTTTATTCGACCTTTGTCAATGCACTGATTAACAGGTAGGCTATTTTCAGTTATGTCTAGCTAATGCAGCACAGATTGCGCTGGAGTAATGCTGATAGGCGTGTTTGGACATAGATATATTCGGACAGGAGAAACAGGAATGACAGGTAATCTCAGCTTCAGGGCCAGAATTTTGTCCGGGTACGGGCTGGTACTGGCTTTGATGTTAATTGTGACCCTGGTTGTGCTATTCAGTGTGCGCTCACTGACGCATAACTTCGGGTGGGTTACCCATACCCATTCTGTATTAGGTACGGCTTCTGCCATTGAAGCGGCGGCCGTTGATATGGAAACAGGCATGCGAGGCTACCTGCTAGCGGGTAAGGAGGAATTCCTTGAGCCTTATAACGCAGGCAGAGAGCGTTTCTCACGCTTGACTCAGGAGCTGTCAGCCACTGTATCTGACAACCCGGCGCAGGTGCGTTTGTTGCAGGAGTTGAGCACAACCATTGCCCAGTGGCAGAGCAATGTCACAGAGCCTGTAATTGCCCTGCGACGTGAGATTGGTAATGCAGCCACCATGAATGATATGGCTGCCGTGATTAAAAAAGCGGAAGGAAAGCAATTCTTTGATAAATTCCGTGGCCAGATGAAAACGTTTATTGAGCGTGAGCGGGTGTTGTTGATCAAGCGTCAGCAGGCAGCCGAGCGCAGTTTTGATATATACGAGATTCGTGAGCTCAATGGCTGGGTAGAGCACACTTATAAAGTGATTGCCCAGGCGGAAGAAATGGTTGCCGCAGCAGTTGATATGGAAACCGGTATGCGTGGCTTTTTGCTGGCGGGTCAGAATGAGTTTCTTGCGCCCTATAATGCCGGTAAAAAACGTTTTTATAGCCTGAATAAAGAGCTGTCCCGCACGGTGTCTGATAACCCGGCCCAGGTGACTTTACTGGCAGAAAGCAAGCAGACCATTGATGCCTGGATCAGCAGAGTTGTTGAAAAACAGATACAGTTGCGCCGTGATATTGGTGATGCCAAAACCATGGACGATATGGCTGACCTGGTAGGTGAAGCCCGTGGCAAAGTGTACTTTGATAAATTCCGCAGTCAGATCAGTACGTTTAAGGAACGTGAAACTGTACTGATGGGTACACGCATGGCGTCGCTGGATAAAACCGAAATGCTGGTAATGGTTAGTGCAATTGGCGGTACAGTGCTGGCAATTGTGCTTGGTCTTGTGGCCGCGCTCTGGCTGACAAAACATGTTATGCGTCTGTTGGGGGGTGAGCCGTCCTACATTGCGCAGATTGCCCGTCGCGTTGCTGCCGGTGATCTGAGCCAGGTACGTACCACCGGTGGGCGTGCTGAAGGTATCTATGCCGATATGTTGCAGATGACAGATACGCTGCATGATCGTGCTGAACTGGCCCAGAAAATAGCAGGTGGTGAACTGAATCACCGGGTTGATCTTGCCTCTGACCAGGACGTGCTGGGGCAGGCCTTGCAGCAGATGACACGTAACCTGAACGATGTGCTGGGCCAGACTAAGATGGCCAGTCTGGAGATCTCTCAAGGTAGCAGCAGTGTGTCTGAGACCAGTGTAGATCTTTCGGGTGGTGCAGCACAGCAGGCGCAGAGTCTGGATAGCGTATCTGTATCGCTGAACGAGTTGTCTGCTCAGATCAGCAATAATGCTGAGAATGCTGACCAGGCCCAGGCGCTGACGCTCAGTGCGCGTAAAGGTGCAGCCGAAGGTCAGGAGAAGATGGCGGGTATGGTAGATGCCATGAACGACATTGCCGAGTCTAACCAGAGCATTGCTGAGTTTATCAGCACCATTGATGAAATCGCAGAGCAAACCAACTTGCTGGCACTGAATGCCGCTATTGAAGCGGCCCGTGCAGGTGAGCAGGGGCGTGGCTTTGCTGTTGTGGCAGATGAAGTCCGTAGCCTGGCTGCCAGAAGTACGGAAGCGGCTGAACAGACTGCCAAGCTGATTTCCAGTTCAGTAGAAAAAACCGAACATGGTAGTCAGTTGGCGAAGGATACAGCCTCCAGCCTGCAGGAAATTCTGGAAGGGATTAACCAGGCAGCTGATCTGGTGGCCGAGATTGCCCAGGCTTGTAATGAACAGGCTACCGGAGCAGAGTTGATTAATCAGGGTATCACCGAAATTGACCAGGTAACCCGACGTAACAGTGATACTGCTCAGGAAAGTGCGGCGGCGGCTGAACAGCTGGCACAGCAAGCACAGCAGTTGCAGCAGCTTCTGTCACGTTTCCGGCTGGAACGGCATTGATATATAGCCAGGTTGAAATAGCCGTTGGATAAGTGTTTCTGAAGCCAGAACACAGCCTGACGTTCTGAACCCGTTGCCTGTTTCAGGTGGCGGGTTTTTTTATGTTGGTTATCAGATGGATGGCTGTTTGTGACTTTTATTGCCTGGTTGGCTTTTATGGTGTGTTCAGAGGTCAATGACTGTTGAGGGTGTCGAGGTTTTTGCTTGTTGTTGTAGCTGTGCAAGCCAGAGTCTGGGCTCGGTACGCAGTTGTTGTACTACCATGCTGTGGTAGCGCAGCTGGTAATGGTGGGGTAGTGGTGTGCTGAGAATGCGTTGGCCAATACAGGTCAAGGAATCGGGCTGGCGTAGACTGATCAGAATTACAAAGCCGTCCGCCGTGACGCGTGCGACGAGGTCACGTTCACGGATATGCTGGCGCAGAGCCTTGGCGACGACTTTCAGTACGCTATCAACCTGTTGCTGTGGACTCAGAGTTGGTTGCAGACTGTCAGCAAGGTTAGCTGCTGGTTTGATGCCATCCAGTTCAATATATAGCAAGCCTAATGTTTCATGGTTTTGAAGGGCCAGTTGAGCGCGGTGTTCCGCCAGCACCAGAAAACCTTGCAGGTTAGTCAGGCCGGTTTGGTGATCACGGCAGGCCAGCTGACGGGTCTGGTCATATTGTTGCAATAGTAGCAGGTCATTTTGCAGGCTGTCTCTCTGATATGCCAGCAGCGCCAGCAAAGTGTCGTTATACAGTGTGGGAGTATGGTCAAGCAGGCACAAAGTGCCGAATGGTTGTCCATCCGGCCAGTACAGTGCTGTACCCAACCAGGAGGTAAAGAGGGGCGTGTCTCGGCAATGTTGCTGCAACCAGTCGGGTTGCTGAGCTTTATTTGGGTAGTAAAGTGACTGTGGGCTGGCCAGTACCCGGCAACTGAATTGCTTGGTTGCGGCAGCAATCGAGACGCCCGCCCTGTAAGGACAGCTCGGGTGGCTGGCTGCGCTGACCACCTGATTCTGCTGTGCGTAGTGCTGCACAATCAGGCCGGTGGGAGTGTGAAATAGCCGGGTTATCAGATCCAGTGCTCGCTGCCAGCGGCATAAGGGAGTGATCTGCTGTTCTGGGCTGAGTAACCATGGGGCGTTATTTCGCATGAAGAGGCTCTGTTAACCGAGGTCTGTGCAGACCAGAGTGGAGGGGTTTTATGCCAGTATAGTCAGTGCTGACGACTGCGCTAATAGCACGAGGAAATGTTGTGGAATTTCGGGCAGATTGTGTCAAAACAGGTAGAATATTGGCTTAACTGATATGTAATGCCGCTGTGCCTTTCTGCTGCAGCGGCAATTTCTGGAGTCATACCTTGTCGTTTGATAGCCTGGGGCTTGATACCCGTTTGCTGAAAAGCATCACCCATCTGGATCTGACTGAACCGACCGAAATTCAGCGACGTGCTATTCCTGCTGCGGTATTGGGGCAGGATCTGATTGCATCGTCAAAAACCGGTTCGGGCAAGACACTAGCCTTCCTGCTTCCTGCCATGCACCGTCTGATGCGCAATAAGGCGCTCAGTCGTCAGGACCCACGTATTCTGGTGCTGACGCCAACCCGTGAGCTGGCGAATCAGGTGTATGCGCAATTGCGGGCGTTGGTAACGGGTACCCGTGTTACCACGGCTCGAATTCTTGGTGGTGAAAACTTTAATGACCAGACAAAGCTGCTACGAAAAAACCCGGATGTGATCATCGCAACACCGGGCCGTCTGGTTAACCATCTGGATGAGCGCAGTTTTTATCTGGAAGGGTTGGAAACACTGATTCTGGATGAAGCTGACCGTATGCTGGATCTTGGGTTTGCTGACCAGTTGCGCCAGATTAACGCAGCAGCCAGTCACCGGCGCCGTCAGACGTTGCTGTTTTCGGCGACGCTGGATCATGCTGAAATGAATGTGTTGGCTGGTGAGTTACTGAAAGCGCCGCAGCGTATCGCAGTCGGGGCTGCCAATGAAGAGCATGTGGATATTACTCAGCGCTTCTACTTCAGTGACCATCTGGATCACAAACAGGCGCAGCTGGTCGAACTGTTGAAACAGGAGCAGCCACGCCAGGCGATTATCTTCACAGCAACCCGCGCAGATACAGACCGTCTTGCCGAATTGCTGGAGCAGCAGGGCCACACCACTGTGGCGCTGAATGGCGAAATGAATCAGGTTGAGCGTAACCGTATTATGGATGAGTTCAGCCGTGGTCGTCAGCAGCTGTTGATTACTACTGATGTGGCGTCCCGTGGTCTGGACCTGGTGAATGTATCCCATGTTTTCAACTTTGATATGCCGCGCCATACCGAGGAGTATGTTCACCGTATCGGACGTACTGGCCGAGCGGGGTCCAAAGGTGATGCGATTTCTCTGGTGGGGCCTAAAGACTGGCAGAGCTTTAAGCGTATTGAAAACTTCCTGCATCAGAGCATCAGCTTTAGTGTGCTGGAAGGTTTGGCAGGTAAGTTTAAAGGTATAAAACCGAAAAAACCGGTAAAACCTGATGCGAAAAAATCGACTGGCAAGAAACATATAGAGGGTGATAAGTCATTCAAGCCGAAGGCTAAAGGTAAATCTGGCGCTGCTGGTCGAGTGCGCAAGAAACCAGCTGATGCTGGTGAACAGGGCTTTATGCCGCTGCGTAAGAAAAAGCCATCCTGAGTTTCTGTTGGTTTGTTGCCGGAGCTACTCTCTGTTAACGATGATTCCGCCATCGAAACTGCACTAGCGGCTATTTTTGTACAGGTAGTAGAGACAAAAAAGGAGCGCAATGCGCTCCTTTTTTATTGCCAGTGATGGCCAGTCAGGAATTAACCTTTCTGGTTAGCCATCTGAGCCTTGATCAGGTCACCGATAGTAGTCGGGCCTTTAGTCTCAACTTCCTGGTTGCGAACAGCATTCAGGGCTGCTTTCTCTTCAGCCTGATCCTTCGCACGGATGGACAGGTTGATAGAGCGGTTACGACGATCAACACCAGTGATCTTGGCTTCAACTTCGTCACCAACGCTCAGTACAGTAGACGCATCTTCTGTACGCTCAGCAGCGATTTCGGAAGCTTTCAGAGTCGCTTCGATGCCTTCAGCCAGCTCTACAGTTGCCGCGCGCGCGTCAACAGCGATAACTTTACCAGTTACGATAGAGCCTTTTTCGTTAGCAGTTACGTACTCAGCGAATGGATCGTTTTCCAGCTGCTTGATACCCAGAGAGATACGCTCTTTCTCTGCATCGATAGACAGGATAACGGCTTCAACTTCTTCGCCTTTCTTGTACTGACGCAGAGCAGCTTCAGAATCAGCTTCCCATGTGATGTCAGACATGTGCACCAGGCCGTCCAGATCGTTTTCCAGACCAACGAAGATGCCGAAGTCGGTGATGGTTTTGATAGTACCAACAACTTTGTCGTTCGCCGCGAATTTCTCAGCGAAAGTTACCCATGGGTTACCAGTGCACTGCTTGATACCCAGGGAAATACGACGACGCTCTTCGTCAACATCCAGGATCATCACTTCAACTTCGTCGCCAATCTGAACGACTTTGGATGGGTGGATGTTTTTGTTAGTCCAGGACATTTCGGAAACGTGTACCAGACCTTCAACACCGTCTTCGATAGACGCGAAGCAGCCGTAATCAGTCAGGTTAGTTACGCGAGCCTGTACTTTAGTGCCAGCAGGGTAGCGCTGTTTGATTGCAGACCATGGGTCTTCGGACAGCTGTTTCAGACCCAGGGAGATGCGGCCAGTTTCCTTGTCGAACTTGATGATCTTCACGGAGATTTCGTCGCCAGGGTTCAGCATCTCGGATGGGTGAGAGATACGCTTCCACGCCATGTCGGTGATGTGCAACAGGCCGTCTACGCCGCCCAGGTCGATGAATGCACCATAGTTGGTCAGGTTCTTAACGTAACCCTTAACAACCTGGCCTTCTTCCAGAGAGCCCAGCAGTTCTTCACGCTGTGCACTGTTTGCTTCCTGCAGCACTGCGCGGCGGGAAACAACAACGTTGTTGCGCTTAGGATCGAGCTTGATCAGTTTGAATTCCAGCTCTTTGCCTTCCAGGTGATCAACGTCGCGTACTGGGCGAACGTCAACCAGAGAACCTGGCAGGAAGCCCTGGATGTTGTTGATGCTGACAGTGAAGCCGCCTTTGACCTTACCGCTGATGAAGCCTTTAACAACTTCTTCATCGTCGAATTTCTGCTTGAGAACTTCCCAGGCTTCAGCGCGCTTGGCTTTGTCGCGAGACAGGCGAGTCTCACCGAAGCCATCTTCTACAGCTTCCAGTGCAACTTTAACCTCATCACCTACCTGAATTTCCAGCTCGTTAGCGTCGTTCAGGAACTGAGCGCGTGGAATAACGGCTTCGGATTTCAGACCAGCGTTTACAGTAACCCAGTCGCTGTCGATGTCGACAACTTCACCCATGATCAGGGTGCCTGGAGTCATGTCTACGTTCTGGAGGGATTCTTCAAACAGTTCAGCAAAGCTTTCGCTCATGTAAATGTCCTATAGCTACGGCCAGAGGAAATGGCCGCGTAACCTGATGTGCCGATCATCAGGGTCTGTTAAGTAGTCAGAACTCAGATTACCACTGTCGGCAAGGAATCTGAGGGGAAAAATTCAGAGTGCGCGGATTATACGCAACTAGAGACCTAAAAGACAGCGCTAAGTTGCAGTAATTACCTGCTGAACCTGGTGTTTCTGGCAGCAAGTGCTGTGCTGATCGTCGCTAGCCTTTGTCCAGAGTGGTGCTCAGGCTGGCAAACAACTCGGTACGGCAGGGTTTCATCACTGCATTAAGGTCTTGCAACAGAATTGGGGTAATCTGGCTATTATCGCCGGAGCGTACGAGGTAAGACACGGCACGTAGTTCGCGGTTGTTATTTGCAGCAATATCAACCCCGTCACCAACACAGAATGCAAATGGCAGCAGGTGTTCCCGTACCATTTTAACGCGTTCTTCATCGGTTAGAATCAGGCGGTTACGGCCAGTAAATGTGCTGTATTCGTTCGCTGCGCTGGCACCCATAATTTCAATTTGCATATTGCTGAAACGAACAGCATCTTCATCGTCAATCAGGAAGCGTTTAACCAGGCTTTCAACGATGGCTTTCTCTTCAACAGCATTGAGGGGTGCGAAGCGTTCATTAGTCGCTTTGTATTCTTCCAGGTTCTGAATTTCGACTTTCAGTTCATCAATGCGACGTTCAAGCTTTTTCTGATCCAGAATCAGTTCTTCACGGTCTTCTTTCAAACCCTTGATGACCCGTTGCGAGGGGCTGAGAACATCTTCCGCAAATGTGGCTGGTACCTGTTTTGCCCCCAGTGTGCCCTGGGTTTCCTGATAGATTTCATTAGTCATCAGTACTGCGCCGGTACCTTCAAACTCTTTGCTGTTGGCTTCGGCCTGTTCTTTCAGAAGAGGGTATGCAAAGAAGTATCCGCCTGCTCCCAGCAGTCCGATAATCAGCAGAGCTATCACGCCTATTACTATATTGCGCACAGGTACCTTTCCTTTTTCTCAGCGGTCAGTTTCGTGCAGGTTGTTTTACACACCTGGCTTTGCTGGCTTGGCTCACCAGCAAGGGCGCCAGCCAGCAAAGCTATAGATGATAAGTTACTTTCGCGCTGCTGCATACTTCAGAGTCAGCTGCACCATATCCATCAGAATATAACCGGTTTCGGTGACAATGGCTTCAGATTCGGGGCTGACTGGTCGTCCTTGTGGATCCTTTTCACGCTCACTATCCAGTTCAGATAGTTTGCTGATCTCCGGTTGATTTTTTGCCAGACGACGGCGGTTTTCAGCGGCTAGCTGCCATGCTTCGGTTTCATCTCGTTCCTGCTTCAAGGTCTGCTCATTGAGAGACATGGTTGTATCTCCACGTAAAGCATCCAGTCGGGCGACCTGTTCACGCATGAAAGCGAAGTCAGGGTTGTCATGGGTGCGTTGTTCATGGCGTGTTTGAAGCTGATCCAGGAATGGTTGGAAACCGATAAATTCGCCATGGCGTACCGGGCGAACTTTATCCCATGGCAGAGCGCCGTCCAGTGCACTTTCGCCAATTTTTTCCTTGTCGTACAAGGTTGGGAAGCTTATATCAGGAACAACGCCTTTGTGCTGAGTGCTTTCACCGGAGATGCGATAAAATTTGGCATGGGTCAGCTTGAGTTGTCCATGATCCAGTGGTTGCAATGCTTGCACTGTACCTTTACCAAAAGTCTGACCGCCCACGACAATTGCACGCTGATAATCCTGCATAGCACCGGCAAAAATTTCTGAGGCAGATGCCGACAGTCGATTAACCAGTACCGCAACAGGGCCGGTATAGGCGATGTTACGGTCACGATCTCCCAGGATATCTATGCGGCCATTAACATCCTGAATCTGGACTGTTGGCCCACGGTTAATAAACAGGCCGACCATCTCATTAGCTTCGCGTAATGAGCCGCCACCATTGTTACGCAGGTCTATAACCAGGCCGTTAATCTTCTCTTTTTTCAGCTCGTCAATCAGGCGGGCAACATCACGGGTCGTACTTTTGTAATCTTCATCACCACGTTGAAGTGCGGCAAAATCAATATAGAATGTCGGAACTTCAATCACACCCAGTTTGAAATCTTGCCCCAGATAGTTAAGGTCAATAACCTTCTTCTGAGCAGCCTGTTCTTCCAGTTTTACCTGGTTACGTACAATTTTGATAACTTTGCGTGGGCTGCCTTCGTCAGCATCGGCGGGAATGACTTCCAGGCGGACGGTGCTGCCTTTGGGGCCGCGTATACGTTCGACTACTTCGTCCAGGCGCCAGCCAACAACGTCTTCTATTTCGCCTTTTTCATCCTGGCCAACGCCAACAATCAGGTCAGCAGGTTTCAGTTGGCCGCCTTTGTCGGCTGGGCCTGCAGGTACCAGCCGAACCACTTTGGTGTACTCGTTTTCCCGTTGCAGTACGGCGCCAATACCTTCCAGGGACAGGCTCATGTTAATCTGAAAGTTCTCTGAGCGGCGGGGGGAGAAATACTGTGTATGGGGGTCGTACAGCTCGGTTAAGGCATTGGTGTAACGCTGGAAAACATCTTCGCTGTTAACCTGTGTCAGGCGGTCATGCTGACTGCGATAGCGCTTAAGCAAAGTCTCTGCGGCATCTGGCAGTGATTTGTCTGCCAGTTTCAGGTTCAGTAGTGAGCTTTTCAGTCTTTTGCGCCACAATTCTGTACGTGCAATTTCATTTGCAGGCCAGCTATCATCACTGCGATCAGTATCGAGGCTGTCGTTAAGGTCAAATCTGAAGCTGTTCAGGTGCTGTTCCAGCTGATTAATGTTGTAATTCAGGTGTTGTTCAGCCAGTGCCAGATAACGGTTGTAGATCTCGTAAGCCCGGTTCACCTTGCCTTGCTGGTAATCGTCATCCAGCTGATGGCGGAAGCTGTCGAACTGTTTGAGGTCAGTCTGGGTAAAGTAGATCCGGTTTGGATCCAGGTCGGTCAGATAGGCATCCAGCAACTGGCTGGCAAGCTGGTCATTCAGTGTTTTACGTGAATAATGTCCATTTTGCAGGCCTGTGACAACATCCAGTGCTGTCTGTTTGTGAATGGGTTCTGGTTCCAGAGTCAGCGCTGCTGACGCCGCCAGCGGTAAGCCTGACATGAGGCCGGTAAGTGCAAGAATGCACAGGCGTGGTGTGATGTTTTTCAGCATAAGTATCAGCAACAGCTCGTTATAATTCCGTCTTGAAAAGCAGAGCACGGCTACATCCTGTAGATGTCCGGGGTGTAACGATGTGTATTTCGCCAGGTTTGCATACTCTGGCATTTCCTGTGTCCCTGCGGTCTGTTCTGGCCCTTTCCTGTGTGTGGGCCGGTAACTGGTTCAGGCTTTGCAGTACCAGGTGTTATGAATACAGAGGCGATCTGTCATCATTCAACTGTATGGCAGTTTTACTGCTTGCCTGACTTTCTTTTCGACCCTCGATTGTACGGCCAGTTCCGGCAAGAGTTCGTGATGCCCGATTGGCCATTTTGGGTGAGTGTAGAGATGCGGGCGTCTGATGTAAAATCAACCGTTTGCTTTGTAAGTTAATAGTAATGACACATTAATACCAACGTTAGGCGCGGTTTTTGACAGATCGCCATTGTTGATATTGAAAGCTGGAATTGAAGAATGATTTTCAGATCAATCATGCTGGGCCTGATCGTCAGTGTCGGTCTGGCTGGCTGCAGTGATAACACTGAGCTGGAGTTGCGTCATCAGGCATCGCTTGCCAAAGCGCTGAATGATGAGAACCGTCAGCAGGGCGAGCAGTTTCTGCGTGAGAACGAAACACGTTCAGGGATTCAGGTTTTACCTGGAGGTGTGCAGTACAAGGTGCTTAGCAGTGGTCATGGCGCAACGCCCGGGGCGCTGGATTCGGTGACGGTAGATTATGAGGGTTCACTGATTGACGGCACCATTTTCGATAGCACCTGGCAGCGAGGCGAACCTGCATCTTTTCAGGTTAATAAGGTGATTCGTGGCTGGACTCATGCGCTTATGCGTATGAAAGAGGGTGATGACTGGATGCTTTATATTCCTGCTGATC
>JAOXSF010000017.1 GCA_025800125.1 Marinobacterium sp. | reverse complement strand
AGACACATCCGCCACTCTGTCTCGAACATTTTGCAGCCTTTCGACTCCCAGCCGAGCAAAGCGAGTCAGTAGCAGCATGTTCGTTCGACAGCTGCGAACCATCGGGAAGGCCGGTCAAAAGATACTCTTGCTCCCTGAGCTCATTCCACCGTTCCTGCCAGTTCTCCGCAGGTTCGGCTGGCCCAGCGGGCGCATTCACGGGTACATTTCCAGCACCCTGCTGCCCGGCGTCACCCATCCTTTCGGAACTACTCTCCCGAACCGGCGACAAAGGCACTCGACGTCTTCCCGGCAAATCAACTCCTCTTCCCGAGCGAGTTACAGTCATGCAAAAACAACAAGCACAAGCAAGGTTGCTAGCAGTTCACGAACCGTCGCTTTTCCGGAAACCGCCCTCTCGAACAGGGCTTCGCTACCAGATGTTACAGCCACGGGTTGGGCAAATTCTTTTCTTTTCTTAACATTCACACTTCTAGGCAGAGCGGCTCTCCAGGCCTCGCTCTAGTGCATCCCGGCGGGATCTGGGACACGTGACTCCCCCGCCACGCGCCCGGCACGCGCCAGCCTAAACCCAGCGACCCCTAGTAAACGTACTACCCCGGGGCCCTACGGCCGGCTGCTACACTTCCATCCCCCTTGACTAACGACGTCCTCGTCGTTCACGCAATTGCACGCCACCCCTATCAGCACCAGCATCCATGCGCCTATCATACGCTGCTCTCATTCTCTTAGCTTCAGCATCCAGAAAGTCAGCAGCAGGCAGCCATGCATTCTCAGAACTGGGGTAGCCCTTCCATTTCACCAAGTACTTGTACCCCTTCCTTGGTTGGTTGACATTCAACAACTCCCGAGCCAAAATCCGCTCAATCTGCATCGCCTCCTCACCGGCCAGCTCTACAGCTGGGGGTTGGGGCACGTCACGGCCAGCATCATCAGGCACCCAGTGCTTCACCTTGGACACATGCACAACAGGATGTAGTCGACGGTAGGCACCCGTCAGTTCAAGGCGCACAGCAGCAGGGTTGACAATCTGAGTCACCGTAAAAGGTCCTGCCCATTGCTTTCGTAGCTTGGGCAAATCAGACTTGTCGTAGTCGGCAAG
>JAOXSF010000012.1 GCA_025800125.1 Marinobacterium sp. | reverse complement strand
CAGTGACAGTGATTATGAATACAGCATCGACGGCGGTAGCAACTGGAGTACGGTAACCCGTAAGCCGGTTGCTATTGGTGATGTTGCGCTGGCCAGTGGTCAGGTGCAGGTGCGGGTAAAAGCAGACAGCTCAACATCGCGTCCGGCGGGGGCCGTGTTGTCCAGTAGCAATGCTTTTACAGTTACAGTAGCGGATAGTTGTGATAACACCACCATTGGTCAGAAATCATACAGGGTATGTAGCGCCACGCCGCTGTCCTTTGCCGATGCGCAGGCAGCCTGTTCGGCGGCAGCAGGTTACCAGTTGCTGCCTTTGAAGCTTACTTCCGGGAATTTCTATGCCAGTGATAACCCGGCGTTTGGTCAGTTGAAAGCGGCAGGGTTATTGACGAATACGTATTACTGGGGCTCTTCGAGTCTGGCGATTGAAGTCAGTACGTTATATAGCCGTAGGTATAACGCCTTCGTACATGGCAATACGCTGGGGTATATCTGTGTCGCTGATGCTGCGCCAGCGACCCCGGCAGCACCGTCTGGCCTGAGCATCGATGACGGTGCTGATACCTTCAGCTGGACGCTGGCGTCCGGCCTTGATGCTGGCGATTATGAATATCAGTTGGGCGGTGGTAGCTGGGTGGTAGCATCCAGTAATCCGCAAAGTGTGGGTGCCGCCGCAACGGGTGTGTTGAAATTGCGTGTCGCTGCTGATAGCGGTGCAGGCCGCCCGGTGGGTGATGAAGCGACCGCGAGCGGCAGCTTTAGCGCTGCTCTCTCTTCGCCAGCCGCACCAACCGATGGTCTGGTTGATGATGGTACTGACACCTTTGACTGGACGGTTGTATCAGGCTACGAGGCCGCAGCCGATTACGAATACAGTACAGATGGTGGTAGCAGCTGGGATGATGTGGCAGCCAAACCGCTGAATGTCGGTGATGTTGCGATCATTGTTGGTAACTTGCAGGTGCGTGTTAAGGCCAAAGCCGGCCAGAATCTGGCGGGTACAGCGCTGGTTTCTCAGGCTGCATTTACCGTTAGCTCCGGTGGAGATGCCGGTTCTGGTGGAGATGCCGGTTCTGGTGGAAACTCAGTTACACGTACTGAAGCGACCATCAGTGGTACTACGTTTGCCAAGCTGGATAACAGTGGTAACTACATTGCCGCTGACACTACAACGGCCAATGGCTGGCGTTGTGTGGAAGATCTGCGCTCCGGTAACCGAGTAGTCTGGGCGTTGCTGGATACAGGGGAGCCCAATGGCACCGATGATCTGTTCTGGTCGGGGGTTGCCGGTAAGCTCAGTCAGATGAACAGCGCTACCGTTTGTGGTTTCAGTGACTGGGCATTGCCCGGTGAGAATGATCTGAAGACGCTGGAAACCCGTGATGTCAGCAGCGCTCATACTGAGTACTTCACCATTGATACCGCTATCTTCCCGAATCATCAGCCGGACCATGATGATATTAACTGGAATGACCGCAGTTACCCGTATGTCGGAAAATACCTGTACTACTGGACTGCTGATGCGGGGACGGGTTACCAGAGTAGTGCTCAGAAAATTTATTCCTACCGTAAGTCAGAAGTGGGTAATCATGGTGCGCTCAGTGCCGGTTATGAGCACATCAAGCGTGATGGCTCTGAAGACAACGCCAGTCATACCATTATGCTGCGTGCGATGCGTCAGGATGTCCGTTTTGTGAAATACGCCGATGACGGTAGTACGCTGGCGGCAGATGCTGACAACTGGGCCTGTATGATGGATCGGCGTTTCCTGCCCGAAACCGTCTGGAAAAAGTACAATGCTGCACAATCTGAGGTTGATTATGCTTCTGCGTCTGCTGAGGCTGTAGCCGCCAGTGAGGCGTCCAGCTGTGGTTTCAGTAACTGGCAGCTGCCGACAGGGCAGAGTGTTAAGGCTCTGGCTGATCATGATGATTGGAATAAAGTTGAGCCTTGGGTCTTCGGTAGTTATTCGACAACACACTGGTTGCAGGATGAGGCTGATGCTGTAGCGGGGCGTCACCAGGCAATCAGCTCGTCAGGGTCGGTTTATAATAACCGTGATGATGATGACACTGAATTAACGGTGCTGGTGCGCTACAAGGTAGACCCGCTGGCAACATTGCAGCAACTGGTTGATATGAAGGTGTTGCTGGTGGCTGACAGTGTCGATGATCAGCGCTTTACGACAGATCGCGATGACAGTGCGGCAGAGCTGGCAAGCGCGCAGTCGGCTTGGGATACCGCTGCTGCCGGTTCAGATATAGCTGCATTTAAAACGGCACAAACGGCTATTACAACGGCAAAAGGCACCATTGAGCCGCGCTACACTGCGCTGGATGAAAAATTCCGTGCCATGCAGAAACAGGTAGTTGTTGCGCGGCTGGCCGAAAAGGCATTGAAAGCCAATGCCGATGGAAATGCTGATGCGGCGCAGATCAGTCAGGCGGCTACGGATATTGCTGAAATCAACAGCCGCTGGGCCACCTTTGAAAGCCGTTATGATGCTGTTAAGGCGGACAATACTCAGATCGGCAACCTTCATGTTCAGGTACAGAACGTAATGCTGGTTGCTGAGGGTACGGATAATGCCAACGGCAGCCGCAACTACGGTGCTGATGATGTGCAGACGCTCACCACTGAGTTGCAGGCGTTGCAGACCGAGCTGCAAGCTGCTGTAGACGCTGCGACAGCGGCGCAAACGGCACTGAGTTCAGGTGGTACAGCACAGGCGGCGGTTGATGCTTCGCAGGCTTTGTCTGCTAAAGCAGTAGAAGTGCAGACGTTGATTGACAAGCTGAATGCTGCCGTTACCCTGGTTGAAAGCAAGTCGCTGGGGCTCGATAACTCTGTTGCTGCACTGCAAACACAGATTACTGATGATCGCAGTAGTGCTCAGTCAGAAGTAACCAGTAGTACTACCTTGCATCAGACGGCGACAACCACCGCACAGCAGGTATTTGATGCTGCTAAAGCGGCTGGTTTCTCTGTCACTGTAGAGCAGGCTACTATCGCTGGTACGACCTTTGCCAAGGTGGACGCTAATGGTGATTACCTGCCGGTAGACACGACGTTTGCCCAGGGGTGGCGTTGTGTTGAGGATACCCGTTCTGCTGATAGCAAGCGTGTGTGGGCGCTGCTGGAGGAGGGTAATCCAGGTGGTAAGAGTGATCTGAGCTGGGCCGATACCCAGGCGCTGGTGACACGCTATAACAGCGATCAGTACTGTGGCTATACCGGCTGGCAGGTGCCAGAAATCTACTACCTGAAAACGCTGGAAACCCGCGACTATGTTATCGATTCCTATGATGGCAAGCGCAAAGGTATTGATGCTGATGTCTTTGTAAACCATCAGGGCTATGAGGCGCAGTATGACACCAGTAACGATACTCAGCGTATCTGGTACTGGTCGGCTGATGTGTATAGCTATGACGGTTCGCAGCAGGGCTATGGTTACCTGGTGCCATATCGTGAGGGGGCTGGCTGGGGAAGTGGTCAGTATGCGGAAACGAAAAATGGTGTATCAGAAAGCTGGGCGGTGATGGCGCGTCTGATGCGTCAGGCACCTCGCTTCGAGAAAGTCGATGCCAGTGGTAACGTCACCAGTGATGATGCGCAGTGGGTATGCACCCGTGAAGTAGCCAATGGTGCGCTCTGGACACGTCATGAAGGCAGCACTGGTATTGCTAAAACGCGGGTGGAGTACGCAGATATTGCTGCGCTGATTACAGCCAAAAATGACGCGACACTATGTGGTCGCAGCAACTGGGCTGTTCCGGCAGTTGCCGATATAGAGCGTCTGGCACCGGTATCCCGGGTTTACTTCAGTGACACAGATACCAGTTATAAATACTGGACTGCTGACAATGCGGGTACGGGTGTATGGGGCGATAAGCATTATTGCTATGACTTTGGCAGTCTGGCCAGTAGTGATAGTGGTTGTACCATCAATGGTACCTACCCCGGCGATAACCTTGTACGGCTGATTGCGCCACAACCATAAGTACAGTTCTGTACGTTCTCCAGATTATTTTGCCGCAACTGTGCCTGTTTATTAACAGGTACAGTTTGTTGACAGGTGTGGTTTGTTGACAGGTGTGGTTGCGGTTTGTAGATCATTGCTTTTAATAAATTGATGGCTAATGAGAATAATTCTTTATTAAGTTCTCAGAAGCGATATAATCTTTCCGCTGTAAGATGAAGGAATGGACTTATGAGTAAATTGACACGAATCTACCGCAAGCAGAAAGGCGTTACTGCCATTGAATATGCGCTGCTGGCGGCGGCGCTGGCAACGCTTTTGATTGCGGTGGCGGGCAACGACAGTGATCTGAACAAGGCGGTTACGTCGAAGTTCAAAGCGATTGCTGAAGATATTGAAGGCAGCTCCAGCGCCAACTGATAGAACGCCCGTCCTGTTCGGGCGTTTCTCTGACCACCTCTGTGCCGGTAGCCACCGGTCTGTATGACTGACCCTCCATGACTGCACGAAAAATTATCTGGTTCGCCTTTGTCCTGGTGATTGCTGGTTTTCTGGGCGTTGCCTGGCAGCTGGTTAAGCCTTCTCCTAAACCTGCTGTGCCTGTGCCAGTCAGCGTACCTGCACCGGTGTCTGAGCCAGAGCCGGTTGTTGTTGAGCCGGTGCTGGAGCCTGTCGTCATTGATGAGCCTGAGAACAAAGTCTGGGCGCTGGTGGCACGCAAGGCATTACCCGCAGGCACATTTGTTGCGCTGGATGACTTGCAGTGGCGTGAATTTACCGACAGCGAAGTGTCTTCACTGATTGGCCCGTTGTTAAAAGACGATGAAAACGTAGAACTGGAAAGCCTGTCCGGTTCGGTGTTACGGCGTGCTGTTTCAGCCGGCGAGCCACTGACCGATGCGGTGTTACTGGATGCCGGTGACAGTGGCTATCTGGCTGCGCTGGTGCGACCCGGCTACCGTGCTGTGTCAGTACCCGTTAACCGGGTGATGGCCAGTTCGGGGCTGGTTGCGCCGGGCGACACGGTGGATGTGATTCTCAGCAGTTACCTTAATAAAGGGTCAGGCCGTCGTTTTGAAGATGTGCAGGCACTGCGTACTCGCACGCTTTTATATGGTGTGCGAGTGCTGGCGCTTAACAGTGGTATTTCACGGATCGGCACCATCGAAGATGTGTTTGCTGATAAAGACCGTTTCCCTCAGGACTCCTCCGCTACGCTGGAAGTTTTGCCTGATCAGGCAGAAAAACTGGTATTGGCAACTCAGATGATGGCGTCGCTGAGCCTTAGTGTCAGTAACCCGGATGAACCTGGCCAGGGACAGCCCCGTGACGGCAGTCAGGATGCGCAACCGTCACTGAACCTCAGTGACCTGGTGCCGGAAGTCCGGCTGGCAGGCGCACAGCCTGGCATGTTGCTGATGCGAGCAGAAGGGATTGAATTTATAGGCCAGGACCGAGAGAAGAAAGAGCAGGATAATGACCGTTAATCGTCTATTGATGCCCTCTGTATTAATGTCCTCGGTATTAACGCCTTCTGTGTTGATGCGTTTATGGGGACGATGCCTGTTAGTGGCGAGTGTTACCGCCTGTCTGCTGCTGTCTGTGCCAGTGCAGGCAAAAGAGCGACTGACCATTACCTTGTCGCAGGCTCGCTTGATTCATCTGCCTTATCCGGCTCAGGCAGTGTTTATCTCTGACCCGTTAATTGCCAACTTTCAGGCTCCCTCGTCTAACAGTGTGATCGTGTTCGGTAAACGGGCAGGCCTGACCACACTGTATGCGCTGGATGAGTATGATCAGCCCATTTATGAAGCCGATGTTGAGATTGTTCATGATCTGCCACGGCTTTCCCAGTTGCTGCGCAAGCAGTACCCCGATCTTGATATAGATGTCAGTTCTTATGCGGGTCGCCTGTTTGTTAAAGGCCTGGTGCCTGATGCGGCTACGGCTGAGGCGATTATCACCCTGGCAGAAACCTTTTCTGCGCCGGTAGCGGACGCAAGCACCTTTAAATGGACATCCAGCAGTGGTGGTTCCGACAGCAGTGATGACAGTCAGTCTGGCGCAGCCGGGGGGACGGTCAATGTCAGTGCAACGGTAATTAACCAGCTCACTATTGCCGCGCCACAGCAGGTTAACATCCGGGTTCGGGTAGCAGAGATTTCTCGCACGGTTTCCAATCGCTTCGGTTTTCGTTGGGGGTCCATGGTCAATGGCACTCTGGTGAATGGCCAGGTAGGTCTGGGGTATCAGATTGACTGGGCGGATGCCAACCTGGGCAGTCTGGCTTCCGTGCAGGGGGGGCAGCTGACCGGCATGCTGGATGCGCTGGCAACAGAAGGGCTGGTGAATGTACTGGCTGAACCTAATCTGACTGCACTGTCAGGTGAGTCTGCCAGTTTTCTGGCCGGTGGTAACTTGCCGATTCCGCTGGTGGACAACAATGGTCAGGCGACCATCAATAACCAGGAGTTCGGTGTCCGGCTGGATGTGACGCCTACCGTGACACGTGGTGACCGTATTAACCTGCGCATCCGTCCCCGTGTCAGTGAACTGTCGACGACCAACAGTGTTGAAATTGCCGGTACCCGTGTGCCCGGTGTGACCACCCGTGAAGCAGATACCACCATCGAACTGGCCAGCGGCCAGAGCTTTGCGCTAGCTGGCCTGTTGCAGAGCACCGAAAACACCAACCTGGCGCAGATGCCCTATCTGGCTGACGTGCCTATTCTGGGCAGTCTGTTCCGTTCCGACCGCTTCGAGCGCCGCGAAACCGAGCTGGTGATTATCGCTACGGTTTACACCGTGCGCCCGACCAGCAGTCGTCAGTATCAGCTGCCCCAGGATGGTTACCAGCCCTACAGTGATCTGGAACGTATGCTCAACGGTCGCATTCTGAAACCACAGCGTGCGGCGGCAGGTGTTGAACTGGCACCCGAAGCACCCCGTTTGCTGGGCGAAAACGGCTTTTATTACTGACATCTGATACCAGCCGCTTGGGCTACTTGCAGACAGGAATACAGAATGAACAGAACTACATTTGGCGTCTTTGGTCTGGCCAGTCTGCTACTGGCCGGTTGTAGCCAGCTGGATCGTGCGCAGCAACATCCTTACATTTCCGGCCAGGCCCAGACACCTGCTCATGCGGTGCAGGTCAGACCGGTGGCATACCGCTTTACCATCAATCTTGCTGGCCGTCAGCTGGACAAGCAGGATCGTCAGGCACTGACAGACTTTCTGCGTAGCCACGGCCCGTTGATTAATCAGCGACTGGTGATTGTGCAGCAAGGTGCTGTTGACGAGCGTCGTCAGCTGGAGCGCTGGATGAAACAGCTGGGTATTGCCGCTGCGCAGGTGCGTTATCGCAAGCAGGCAGCGGGGGCAGTGCGTCAGGTGCAGGTAACGACAGAGTATTTTGTTGCCCGCACCCCGGACTGTCCTGGTAATAATCATGCTTCTGGTACACCGGTTCATCAGCAGTCGCGTAGCCCCAGCTTTGGCTGCGCGACGGCCAGTAATCTCGCCATGATGGTGAGCGACCCCCGAGAACTGGTGAAAGGTAAGGAGCTGGGCCCAGCCAGTGGTGCCCGTGCATCTAACGCCATGCGGCTTTATCTGCAACATGGTGTGACATCGCTGTCGGCGAATAATGGTCTGGAAGGTGTGGCAGGTAATGAAGTGAACCCTGTCGGTACCAATGGTACGGGGCAACAGTAATGGCAGTTGGAACCCGATTAACCGTGAGTGGCCCACGTAACGAACAGCGTCCACTGTTGGCGGCCTTTGCTGGTAGTGCTGAAACAGCGCAACAGTTGCAGCAGGTGGGGGCCCACCTGAGCCGTTATCAGCATTATGTCAGTCAGGGTGGCATTGGCGCAGCCATTCGTTATTGCCGTAGTCAGCGCTCGCCTGAGCTACTGGTGTTGGACATTTGTGCTGAAGCTGAACCGCTACAGGCACTCGATCAGCTGGCGAATTATTGTGAAGCGCACACCCGGGTGATTGTGGTGGGCAGCCATAACGACATCGGTTTCTACCAGCGCATGATGCAGATGGGCGTCAGTGAATATCTGCCGTTGCCGCTGGATGCAGACCGTTATCAGTATGCTGCGCGGGTGGCGCTGGGTGAGCAGCCCGCCGTTGATCAGGTGCGGGGTAAGCGTATCGCCGTGTATGGCTGTCGTGGCGGTGTTGGTGTGACATTGCTGGCGGCTAATCTGGCCTGGCATCTTTCGCAGACCTTGCGTGCCAGTACCGCATTGCTGGACCTCGACCTGCACCAGGGCGATCTTGATCTTTTACTGGGTTTTACTGCCAGTGATCGGCTGGAACGGGTGATGACCCGCGTCGAAGATATTGAAGATCTGCAACTACTGGAGCGTGCCGGTGAACAGTTGGCGGAGCGCTTGTCTGTTTACAAAAACCGTCATGCCCGTTTACCACCAGACCCGGACACAGCCCGTCAACGCATCCGCCAGCTGTGCGAATTACACAGTCGGGTGGTGCTGGACTTGCCTCGCAGCCAGTCCGGGCTGTCTCGTCAACTGCTGCTGGAAGCTGAGCTGCGGGTGGTTGTGCTTGAGCCCGGACTCAGCACACTGCGCGATGCAACCGAGTTATTGCAGCAACTGGGTGAGGATGCTGCTGGACAGCGTACCTTACTGGTGCTGAATTACACCCGTCCCGAAAAACACTGCATGATCAGTCAGGCTCAGGTTGAACAGACGCTGCGCCGCCCGGTTGATTTTGTCCTGCCCTGGATGCCCGAACGTACTGCTCAGGCGCAGGACCTGGGTGTGCCGCTGGTCAGCCAGAGTCATCGCCTGAGCCAGCAGATTGCTGCACTGGCTGAAGATTTGCTGGGTCATAAGGCGGTTGTCAGTCGCCATAATCCGTTAACCCGTCTGCTGCAACGTCTGAAGCCGGAGCCATCTGATGTTCGGACGTAAGCGTTCAGTGCCGCAGCCAGCGGCGGTGCCCTCTGATAGCGTTGAGGCGTCTGCCTTTCAGGCTACGACACCTCAGGATAATGCACTTAAGGAAGCCGTGGCCAGCCCGTCGCCGCTGGCACGGGTGAAACATGCCGCAGAGTCGACAGCTCCGTCACAGGTTGCCAGCACCGTTGTTGCTGGCAGCGCGATGGTTGAGGGAACGGATGTCGGGCTGCCTGCGCTGACAACACCCGTACTCAGTGGCCACTCAGCCGAGATGGATCTGCTACGGCGTGAAGTGCTGGAGCGTATCGACCCGGTAGTCGCAGTGCAGCTGGAACGTGATGAACTGCGCCAGCGCATTCTGAGTGGCATCGACGAGATGGCACAACAGCACCGTATCCCACTCTCCAGAGATGAACAGCACCGGCTGGTGAATGATCTGCTGGACGACATGCTCGGTATTGGCCCGATTCAGCAGCTGCTGGAAGACCTGGAAATTACCGATATTATGGTCAATCGCTTTGACCAGATTTTTGTTGAGCGTAAAGGCTTGCTGGAGCAGGTGAGGCTGCGCTTCCGTGATGAGCAGCATTTGCTGAATGTCGCCCGGCGCATCGTCGGCCGTATCGGTCGCCGGGTGGATGAGACCAGCCCGATGGTGGATGCTCGACTGGCCGATGGCAGCCGTGTCAACGTGGTGATTCCTCCGCTGTCACTGGATGGCACCTGCATGTCGATCCGTAAGTTCAGCCGTGACCAGATCTCATTGCTGCAACTGGCAGAGAAGGGGGCGATGTCTGAAACCATGGCCAGGTTGCTGGGGCTGGTAGCATCACTGCGGCTTAATATTCTGATTTCCGGTGGTACAGGTGCCGGTAAAACCACTTTGTTGAACGCATTGTCACAGCATATTTCCCCCCGCGAACGCATTGTCACGATTGAAGATGCTGCGGAATTGAAACTGCAACAACCCCACGTTGTGCGGCTGGAAACCCGCCCCGCCAGTATGGAGGGCACGGTAGCGGTGTCGCAGCGTGAATTGCTACGTAATGCCCTGCGAATGCGGCCAGACCGCATCATTCTGGGTGAGGTGCGTGGCGGTGAAGCACTGGAGATGCTGCAGGCGATGAACACAGGCCACGACGGTTCCATGTCAACCCTGCATGCCAATAGCCCCCGTGATGCGCTGATTCGACTGGAAAATATGCTGATGATGGCAGACACCCGTCTGCCATCGCTGGCGCTGCGTCAGCAGATTGCCGGCTCGGTGCAGCTGGTGGTGCAGGTGTCTCGTATGCGTGACGGTGTGCGACGTATCTCCAGCATCAGCGAAGTTGTCGGTATGGAGCAGGATGTCATTCTGTTGCAGGAGCTGTTCAGTTTCCAGCTGGAAGAGGAACAGCAGGGACGCTTGCTGGGCCAGTATCGCAGCAACGGCGTACAGCCGCAGTTTATGGAACGGGCACGTTATTTTGGTCGTGAAGCCGAACTGCAACAACTGATTCATCAGATGCTGCCCCATGGAGGCCGGGTCTGAACACTCGGGCCTGGAAGCATGTGACAGTTGCTGTGATGGCGCGGGTGAATGGGGTGTGGGGGATACAACGTTGATCAGTATGACGCTGTGGTGGCTGATTGTATTGCTGGCGGGGCTGCTGGTGTTGTTGGGCTGGTTACTGGCCCGTGAGGAGCCGCGCCAGAAACAGCTTAAGGCCAGGCTAGCCTCAATTGGTGCCGGTATCAGTGAGCAGCATACCTCGCTGGATGGTCAGTTATTCCGGGCGCTGGATGCCGGTGGTCTGCGCCAGCGCTGGCAGCGTTTACAGCTGTTGCTGGGTGAAAAGGGCAGTCGACTGGTGCTGACAGGCTGGCTGGTCATGCTGGTTGTGGTGCCGTTTCTATTGAGGGGCTGGGGAGCGCCCGGTGTGATGGCGGGTTTACTGCTGGCGTCCACAGTGCTGCCCTGGCTGTTGCTACGCTGGCTGGAGCAGCGCCGTATTGAACAGTTTGAAGACCGTTTTCCGGTGGCGCTGGAGATGATCGCCCGTGCGATCAGTGCCGGTAGCTCGTTGCCGCAGGCGTTTGAGCACGTTGCCGGGGCAGAAACTGGCCCGGTGGGTGATGAGTTTCGTCGTCTGGTTGAACGTCAGCAGATCGGTATTCCGATGACCGAGTTACTGGCCGAACTGGCCTGGCGCGTGCCTTCATTACGGCTGCGTTACTTTGTGGTGGCGGTTACCCTGAACCTGGAAAGTGGTGGCCAGTTGGCAGAAGTGTTGAATCGGCTGGGCCGCTCTATGCAGCAACATAAAACTACCTTGCAGAAAGTTCAGACACTGACAGCGCAGCCGCGCACCTCCGCTTTGTTTGTGGCCGCACTGCCCGCTGCCATGATGGGCTGGCTCTACTTCAATAGCCCGCAAACGTTTAATTTCCTGCTGGATGACCCGACGGGCCAGAAGTTGCTGGCCTATGTTACCGGCAGCGTGCTGGTTGGGTTGTTAATTATCAACCGGATGACGAGGGTCTGAGATGCTGTTTATTTCCTCAGCTCTGATGCTGTCCGGTGCATTGCTGTTGATGCTGATGCGTCGTCGTGGTCAGCGACTTGATTTGTTGAACAGTCGATTGTTGATGATTGCCCCAGCTGCAACGGCCGGGTTTAACCGCCGCAGTCGTAAACAGCGTCCGGAGGGCCAGCCACAGCGCCATGCTGCATTGCGTCAGGCTGAAGCCTCCCGTTCTGAGAAGGTCAAGTTGCAACAGATGTTGCAACAGGCGGGGTTCCGTAGCCCTGATGCGTTGCGGTGGCTGGTGACAGCAAAGCTTTGCGTAGCGTTACTGCTGGCACTGGCCTCCTGGCTGCTGTTGCCACAGCCAACCATGTTGTTACAGCTGCTATTTGCCATTGTGGCACTGGTGCTGGGCAGCATGTTGCCGGAGTTCTATCTGCAACGGCGCGCTAAAGAGATCTCCGGCAAAATATCTGCCACCGTACCCGATGCAATGGACTTGCTGGTGATCTGTCTGGAAGCCGGTATGAACATTGACCGCGCGTTTCGCCGTGTGGGCGAAGAGTTACGCACGGTTGCCCCGGACCTCTCCCGTGAGTTGCTGGCTACTGAAGCAGAATTGCAGGTATTGCCTGACCGCCAGAAAGTGATGGAAGACCTGGCCTGGCGCGTGCAGGTGGAAGAGGTTGAGCAGATGGTTTTTACCCTGATCCAGGCAGAGCGTTTTGGTAGCCCGGTGGCACCGACCCTGCGTCAGCTGGCAGCGGATATGCGCCATTTACAGCTACTGCGGCTTGAGGAGCGGCTGGGGAAAATCCCGGCCCGTATGAGCCTGCCGTTGATGTTGCTGATTATGTTTCCACTGGTGGTGTTGATTGCCGGGCCGCCAATTATCACCCTGATACGGAGCCTGCAATGAACATACTGTCTGTGCTACCCGCTGCATTGCGGCGTACTGATTGCGGGCATTATCGCTATGCTGGTCGTGCCCTGGCTGCCACCTTGCTGGGTGCATCGCTGTTGCTTGGCAGTGGTTGTGGTTCCAGCACTGAAAAACGGCTACCGCAGGCTGAACAGACCAGTGAACAGGCGCTGGATGAGCGTTATCGCTTAGCGCAGATTGCAGCGAGCAATGGCCAGCACGCGGCAGCGATAAAGCTCTACCGTGAACTGCTGGCTGCATTGCCAGGCCAGGCACCGTTACACTGTGAACTGGCCGACGCCGCCAGCGCTGATCAGCAGTTTGAACTGGCATTGCATCACTATCAAAAGGCATTGGAGCTGGCACCAACCATGGCTGAGGCCTGGCGTGGAATCGGTCGTACCCGGCTGGCAGAGCAGCAGTTAGCCCAGGCCCGTGAAGCATTGGAGCAGGCTTGGCAACTGAACAGCGAAGACCCGCTGACCCTTAATAGCCTGGGTGTGACCGCTGATCTGCAAAATCGCCATCGCCAGGCGCAGCAATACTATCGTGAAGCGATGGCGTTGCAGCCGGGTAACCAGGAATTTCGCAATAACCTGGCGCTGTCACATCTGCTGGCAGGCCAGCCACAGCAGACGGTTGATCTGCTCTATCCGCTGGTACGCAGCGGCCGTGCCAGTGCCAAAGTACGCAATAACCTGGCCGTTGCACTGGGTCTGCTGGGGGCGGATGGTCAGGCCCGGGCGGTCATGACAGCGCAGGAGCCGGAGCAGCAACAGCAGAATCTGGCGTATTTTCACTGGTTAAGGACACAGGGGCAGCACTCAGGCACAGAATACCAGCGGCTAAATTCAGGCCAGCAGTCAGGTGTAGACCAGAATTCTGCTGAAGCAAACGCCCGGACAAGCGCCGTGGTGGTGCAGCCATGAGCCGGTTGCTGAAGCAGCGTGGGTTTCTGGCGGTAGAGGTTGCGCTGTTGCTGCCTGTCCTGATGTTTACGCTACTGGTTGGGCTGGAAGGTTTGCGGGTGCTGTGTGGTGAGATGGTGCTCAGTTATGCGCTTTCCAGCACCACCTATCAGGTACGCATAGACCCGGCACTGGACCGTAATGATACTGGTCGTCTGTTTCGGCAGCGGTTGGAGCAGCTGGGTTTTGTTGACAGCTCTCGCGCTACAGTGCGGGTGCGTCTGCTGGCGGATGTGTCCAGTGATGCGGTGGAAGGGCTGAATAACGAAGAACGCCTGTTTGTGGTGGAATTGAGCTACGACTTTGATGTGTTCAGTTTCCTTGACCATGAAAGTTATACCTGGCGTCGTAAGGTATTGCTGCAGGAGGAGGGGCTGTGACGCCAATCGTTTCTGGCCCGCCTGTGCGCATGTCACCGGTAAAGGCTGCTCGACAGCGGGGTTCTATTTATGTGCTGGAGTTTACCTGGGTATTTATCCTGTTGCTGTCTCTGGTGCTGGGCATGCTCGATCTGACCCGTTATATGCAGTACCGCGAGCAATTGCAGAATGCGGCATTTAGTGTCGCAACGGTGTTATCCAACCGCGATTACTACTACGGCAATAGTGAATTGCTTGCTTATGCTGCGGATATTGACGGCGATAATACTGCTGAAATTCAACTGCCCGGACGGCCTGTGCCCGGCAATGATTATGATGCGTTAAAAGCGCTGGCTGTGGCACTGATGCCAGAAGGTGCTCGCGTCGGGCTGGAGATTGAACAGTGGCAGGAAAGTGTGGCTGCGCCTTCTGTGGTCAGACGGGCATTTCTGATCAGTAATCCGGGATGCAGTGAGACGGCTCCGGCCCCTTCGCCACCAGAGGTTCTGCTGGATACGCAGGCTGTCATGGTGACACCGGTTTATGTCGTGCGTGTCTGTAACCTCAAAGCATGGAGCTGGTTGTCTCATGGTTTTCTGGGCGGTGCTTTTGAAACCATTGCCGGTAACCGTTATCGCGCTGTTGCGGTGATGAGCAGTCGTAACAGTCATCTGTAAAAGCGGTCATTTGTAAAAGCGCTCATGTGTGAGGCTGAGGGTCACAGGTTTATGGAAGCGGTTGCTGTCAAAAAAGCGTTCAGTCTTGCTCAGCGGCGAGGTACTGCTGGCCAGCGCCGTTATCAGCATGGTTCTTTTCTGACACTGGCGTCGGTGTCGTTGTCGATCATATTGTTGATGGGGGCTGCGGTATCCAGCCTGGTTACCTGGATGGATGATCGGTTACGGCTGGAACAGGCCGTGCAGAGTGCGGCGTTGGCATTGGCCCGTGCCTGTGAACGTGAAAAGGCACGTGAGAATAAACAGCAGGGCTGTCAGGCGTCCCGCTATGATGCGTTGCTGCGGGATCTGATTGGCAGCTTTTATCCGGGTGAGTGGGATAAGCGGGTGAAGCTGCGTACGCTGGAGTATGGCCCGCAAGCCGATGGCCGTTATCGGGTCGCTGTCAGCATTCGCAGTCGGGCATGGTTTGATCTTACTAACCTGCCAGGCCTGGATGAGATCGAGCAGATTCGTGCTGAGGTGTTTTATCGTACTACGGGAGAACCTGCCAGCCCGGTTGAAGTGGCGCTGGTGGTTGATAATTCCGGCTCTATGGGGTCTTCGTTTGGTGGCCAGCCTGCCATTGACCATCTGCGTGATGCGATGAACACCTTTATTGACAGCCTGCCGCAGCAGAGCGGTAAGTTGCAGAATATTCGTCTGGCAGTGATTCCTTTTACTCACCTGGTAGCTTTGCACCCGCAAGGATTGAGTGCACCAGCAGCGGAACGTCTGTGCTATGAGGGTGACCCTGAAAGCTTCAAATACAGCCGCATGATCTGGGAGCAGTTGATGCTGGCACCCTGGTCGACATCAAATACGCCACAGTTTCCAGACTCACGGCAAACCTGGTCGATTTTTGGTGACTGTAACCAGCAGATGCAGGCGCATTATCTGACCGATGATCTGAACTTTATTCGCAGTAATCTGCAACTGATGCACGCCACCGGTGCCACCAGTACCGAGCTGGGCATTATCTGGGGCTGGCGTGCGCTGGACCCGCGCTGGCGTCGGAATCGTCCGGTGGAAAGTTATGCCGGGTTGTTTGGTCAGAGTCAGAAAATCATGGTGGTATTTTCGGATGCCCCCAGCGAATCCTCGATACCGATGGTATTGGCGGGCCCGGATGACCGTTCTCATCTGGACAGCCTGTGCGGCAGTATCAAAGCCCGTGATATTGAGCTGTTTACTGTACGGCTGGGGACATCGGGGGGGTCTACGCTGGAATCCTGTGCCACTGACAATGACCATTATCAGGCCACCTCAGACCCGACACAGATTGTAAATACCTTCCGTGATGCTCTGAACAGTATTGAGAGTGATAGCGGAAGTGGTTTTTCCAAATGAATGGTTACCGTCTTCACCGGCGTTGTTGTGATAAGGAAACGATTAACGGGGCGGGTAAATCTGTCGTTTGGTAAATCCGTTACTTGGTAAATCCGTTACTTGGTAAATCAATAGTAGCTTTCAGAGCCGTTAGCCTTAAACTATCGTTCTTTAAATTAAAGCTTCTGATAATCATTTGTATTACGTTGAGGTTTAACTGATGAAAAAAGGATTCGTTCGCTCTACACTGGCGGCGTTAGCGTTAACGGGTGCAGCGTTGATGTCGCCCTCTGTACTGGCTTACAACGTTGGTGATCAGGTAGACCCGCAAGCACTGGCCCAGATGCAGATTGACCCTAATAAACTCACCATTGTTGATTTCTTTGCTGAGTGGTGTGTGTCCTGTCGTATTGAGTTGCCCATTATCTCTGAACTGGCAAAAACGCTTGATGCCCGTGCGATTGAAGTGGTGGGCGTTGATGTCGACGAAGATATTGAGGTCGCAAAGGCGTTCCAGGCTGAATTCAATAACATTGGTGGCCTCTCATTCCGGGTGGTGAATGACCCGTCTCAGTTCCTGATTGGTAAGTTTGAGCCGATTGGTATGCCTGCCATGTATTACCTCTACCAGGGTCAGGTGGTGAAAATCCACATGGGGGCAATTGACAAGGTTGATCAGGTGATCCTGCAGGATCTCAAGGAATTCGGGTTGTACTGATGTGTAGTAGAAAAGTGAATCCTGGGAAAGCCATTGGTTATGGGAAAGCCATTGGTCATGGGAAAGCCATGCGCCACACAAAAGCCATACGAGGTGTAAGTGGTGTACTGTTCTTGCTGGTCGGCAATGCGGCCCTGGCTGATGGCTATGGTCTGGTTGCAGGTGAAGGCCCTGGCACCCGAGCGATTGGTGGAGCACAAAGTGCTGGTGGTTATGGGCTGGTGCCTTCGGCGATTGAGCGTCACGGTGTGGAACGTATCCCCCGTGCTGAAGCACCCGGTTATCGCTCTCAGATCAATAGCCCTCAGATCAATAGCTCTGAGATCAATAGCACTCAGGCCAGTGAAAAGCGCTACCTGAGCAGTGCTGATCGTGCGGCTTATGTGGTGCCTGCGGCTCGCCCGGCGCTGAAACCTGCAATGCGACCGGTTGCCCATCAGCCTCGCCCGATACAGCCACAACAGCTGGGCAGTTTGGCGACCGCTAATAATAGCCGTTATGGTCAGGTACAACTGGACACGCGCAAAAACTACAGCGTGTCAGTGTCAGCGCAGCAGCCGCTGTCTGATCTGATGCGGGCACCGGTTACCTTTGCCAAACCGCAACCGCAACCGGTACGTTCACTGAGCCAGCTACAGCACCCACAGCCTGCTGTAACAACTGCACAGCCGGTATTGCCGCCTGATCTTGCTGCCGCACGACTTCCAGTTGTGAATGCGCGTGCAACAGGTACAAACAATACCCGTACTACAGGCATACCTGCGACAGGCATTGCTATAAAGGGCAATAGCCAGCCTGATTTCAGTGCGTTGAAAGCGCGCTTGAAGCCACAGGTGGGATCTGTCCCTGCAACCGCGAACGCTGCGCCCGCTGCCTCTGCTCTGGCTGATTCTGCTCTGGCGGGTTCTGTTGTGACCGCTGCTGCTGTGATGAAAGGAAAGCCGGATTTCAGCGCCCTGAAAGCCCGGATTAAAGCACCCACATCTGCACCTGTTTCCGTATCTGCATCTATTGCCGCAGCTGACCGCCAGCCTGATTTCAGTGCGTTGCAGCAGCAGGTAAAAGCAGCGCTGCCTGTGGCTAACACAGCTAACACAGCTAACACAGCAGCAACCTCTGCGTCACCGGTTGAACGCAAAACCTCTGCACTACCCAGTCATGCCGGACGCCGTACTGCCAGCATTGCCCCGGCAGTGGCAACCGAAAAGCCGGTACAGCTGAGCACTGTTACCAGCACCGCCAGTCGTAGCGGCATTAACGGCATACTGGACAGTGTGGCGCAAATGCTGGGTGCTGAGCCGGTCAAACCCTGGCAGAAAGCCACCCTTGCCGAGCAGGCAATGAAAAAAGGTGGTGCGATCCCCGCGTTGTCGAAGTTTTCTCAGAAAGTTCATATCTCCAAGGAAGCCAGTCGTGGCGGCTACGGTGTAGCTGGCGGCGGTTGTGGCTGTAACTGATGTTTTTGCGGTAATCCATCATGAAAAAACAACTCTGTCTTACGCTGCTGACGGCAGGTGCCGTTGCTGTACCTGTTCCCTCTGCTACGGCCGATGACAAACTGTCGGTTCACTATATGAAATACCGGGAGCACGACGACAAGGTCGAAGTGGGTGACAGCGTGGTCGCGCTGGAGAAGGATTTCGGTGTGGATTACACCCTCAATGCAGACTTTGGTTATGACTCGGTATCGGGGGCATCTCCGGCATTGCAGCCGGTACGTCCGGGTTCGTCGTTAACCTCGGTTGACCAGCAGCGTTTTGCCACCGCCACCACCAAAACGGCCGCTACCTTACTGGGCTACGATGCGGGTGGTGCTTATACAGTACGCAAAACTAATCTGACTGATACCCGTAAGTCTGCTAACTTCAGCCTGACCATGCGTGATGAAAAGCGCCATGAAACCACGGTAGGTGTGTCGTATTCGAAAGAGGAAGACTACGTTAGCCGGGGTATTTCCGGTCAGTATCTGTGGTATGCCAATGCGCAGAAAAACCGCTCTTATACCGTTGGCGGTTCCTGGTTGCACGATACCAGCGATGTGTTTGGCACCGCATACAGCCGTCGTTATAAAGATGATCTGGATATTGTGAATCTGGAAGCCGGGCTCAGTCAGATTCTGTCGCCAACGTCGTATATGGATCTCACCCTGTTTGGCACCATCTCGCGCGGTTATCTGAGTAACCATTATCTGACCATTGTGCGCCGTATCGACACCAACGAAAACGGTGTGATTGACCTGAACGAGCGCTTTCTTGGCGCCGATGACCGGCCCCGTGAGCGTGAAGCCTTTGGTGTTACCACCCGCTTTGTGCGTCAGTTGAGTGACACTTCGGTGTTGCAGACGACCTACCGTTTCTACAACGACAGCTGGAAGATTCGCAGCCATACCCTGGATATTGACCTGTCCTGGGATGTCTTTCCCGAGCTGACACTGATGCCCCGCTACAGCTATTACAGCCAGAGTGCAGCGTCGTTCTTCCGTGACCCGGAAGCAGCAGATAACAGCTTTAATGCGCTGGAGTATGGTTCCAGTGATCTGCGGCTGGGGGATTTTGACGCCCACACATGGGAGCTGGGGTTAAGTTATCACCTGCAAAAAGATTTCAGCTTTGACGTTTCGATTGCCGATTACCAGCAGAGCAATGATTTCAATGCCCGCTGGGCCGTTGCGGGTATGACGTGGAAGTTCTGACGTGATCCATAAATTTAGTTTTCAGGCGATGACGGTGCACTGCGAACTGCAGCTGGTAATGGATGGCGAGCAGGATGCTCGCCAGCTGGCTGACCGTATCATCAAAAACACCCTGCGCCTGCAGCAGAAATATAACTTCCATGCTGATAACAGCTGGCTGAATCGCACCATTAACCAGCGCACTCAGCAAGTAATTGAACTGGATGATGAAACCGCAGCGGTGCTGGCGCAGGTGCGCCAGTTGTCAACCCGGCTGGAGGGCCAGTTTGATATTACCGTTGGTACGCTCAAGCCCTGCTTTCGACAGCGCAGTCAGCAGGAAGCGCTCAAACTGCGCAAACGGCTACTGAAATTTATGGGGCCGCAGCAATGGCAGCTGGACGGTAACCGGCTGGAATTTGCTAACCCTCAGTGCCGGTTTGATCTGGGGGGCGTTATTAAAGAACACGCGGTCGACCAGGCGGTAGTGATTGCCCGTGAGACGGGATTAAAAGGTGCGTTGATCAACTTCGGGGGTGATCTTTATGTCCATGGCACCCGCAGCCACGGTGACCCGTTTCGGGTAGCGGTCAAAAACCCGCAGAACCCGCGTGAAATGCTGTTTGCACTGGAGCTGCAAAATCAGGCATTGACCACATCGGGCCACTATGAACGCCATCAGTCGATGGGTAAACAGAAAGTGTCCCATATTCTGGGCCGCCGTGAAGTTGACCCGCGTCTGCTGTCGGTCACTGTGGTTAGCCCGTCGGTACTTACCAGTGGCTTGTACAGCACCGCCCTGACCCTGCAGCCCGACTTGCCACTGGATGATGACACCCACGCGGTGATGGTTGATAACCGCTTGCAGCTGCATCAGAGCCACCGGACGCTGGACGCTTTATCGGCATCGGCGGCATCGGCGGTATAGGCGTCCACAGCGCCAGAACCGGTATTTCAGAAAACAGCATAAGCACAATAAATAACCCAAATAACGATAGAGAACCGGTATCCGTCTGCATTTTATGTTGACAGGTGTACCGGTAATAATAATGGACAGTCTATGAAAGCTTTTTGGAAAAATGCACTGCCATGGCTGCTTGCTCTGGTGGTGATGCTTCCTGGTACAGTTGCCGCTCAGGGTGATTTTCTGCCGGTCGAAGAAGCGTTTAAACCTCGGGCCACCCTGACTGAAAACGGTGTTGAACTGCAGTGGCAGATTCATGAAGGGTATTACCTTTATAAAAAGCAGCTGAAATTCAGCACTGCCAAAGGTGTTGAGGCCCGTCTGGGTGAGCCGCAGTATCACAGCACGGCGCTGGAGCGTACCGATAAGTATTTCGGTACTGTTAAGGTATTTCGCCAGCAGCTTAAGCTGTTTCTGCCCGTTCGTGGTGCAGCGGGCGAGCTGAAAATCCGTTATCAGGGGTGTGCAGATGCCGGTCTCTGCTATCTGCCGCAGACACTGAAAGTTAACTGGCCCGGTAATATCACGACAGCGGCAGCAATGGCTACGGGTCAGGAAACTGAAAAAGAACAGCCTGTCGCCAGTGATACCGCCAGTAGCAGCGGGCTAATGGGGATATTGCAGCAGCGCAGCCCGCTGGTGGTGGTCGCGATTTTCTTCCTGCTGGGGTTAGGTCTGACCTTTACCCCCTGTGTGCTGCCAATGTTGCCGATTCTGTCTGCTATTGTGGTCGGCCAGAAAGATCAGAGCCGTCGCCATGCGTTGATTCTGTCCAGCTGTTATGTGCTGGGTATGGCGCTGACGTACACCGCGGCCGGTGTGATTACTGCCAGTCTGGGGGCTGCGGCTAATATTCAGGCGGCGATGCAGCAACCCTGGTTGCTGGTCACCTTTGCGGCGTTGTTTGTCGCGCTGGCGCTGGCGATGTTTGGCCTGTATGAACTGCAACTGCCCGCCTTTATCCGTGATCGTCTGGCCGGACAGGACGACAGTCAGGGTAAGGGGCTGGGGGGTGTTTTCCTGATGGGGGCAATCTCGGCACTGGTGGTTTCGCCCTGTGTCAGTGCGCCGCTGGCCGGTGCCATGCTCTATATCAGCACCACCGGCGATCAGCTACTGGGAGGGGCCGTACTGTTTGCCATGGCGCTGGGTATGGGTGTACCGCTGGTACTGGTTACCACTCTGGGCGCTAACTGGCTGCCAAGAGCCGGTAACTGGATGAACACCGTTAAAGCGGTCTTCGGTGTGATGCTGCTGGCGGTGGCTATCAGCCTGCTGGGCCGCCTGTTAAGCGACGCCACGGCGCTGATTATCTGGGGACTGTTCCTGATTACGCTGGCGGTGGTGACCGGTGCGCTGGAGGCAGCGGTGAGTTTGCGCCAGCGTCTGCAACGGGCGGCGGCTATTATTCTGTTGCTGGTAGGTACCAGCTGGTTGCTGGGTGGCCTGGCCGGTAATGGTGACCCTCTACGTCCACTGCAATTTAACCTTGTCAGCAATGGCTCGGCCGCTGCCAGTACCCCGAAACGGGTACTGGCCAGCGCCAGTAACCTGCAACAGGCACTCAGCCAGGCCAGCGCTGAACAGCGTTACAGCCTGGTTAAAGTGTCCGCTGACTGGTGTGTCTCCTGCAAGGTAATGGAGAAAGAGATCTTCGCCAGGGCGGATGTGAAACAGCTACTCAAAGAGGTGGAGGTGATTACCTTTGATGTCACCGACAACAGCGAAGCACAGCAAGTATGGCTGCAACAGCACGGCGTATTTGGCCCACCGGCGCTGGTGTTGTATGACCGCCAGGGTAAAGAGCTGATAGAAGCCCGTGTGATTGGTGAAACCGACTATGCCGGGTTTATCGGGCATATTCAGCGGTTTCTTTGAGTTTATGGGGTGATTTCTCGACGGCATGAGCTTTGAGGTTGTGGGGGGGGCATTGAGTGCCCCCTGTTCTTGTTCGTAGAAGTCTGTCCTATGGAAAATTTCTGTAGCAAGCTACGAGCGCCGATAGTTTTGATATTTTTCACAACCTGAAGCGCGCAGTTCAAAGTGATAAGAAATTAAAATAAATGAGTTTTCAGGTGTTATGGTTTATGGATATATAGCCATTCTTAACCGTTAAAAGTTGATAGGAATCTCTGCAAGTTCATTGTATGCCTAGCTCTTTCATTGCTGCATATGCAAGAAACTTTGACCTGTCAGTGTAGTGAGATTTAGATTTTGCTACAGCCTTATCGATGCTACTGAGGAGGTTGCCGGGTAAGGTGACATTGATTTTTTTTGCTTTCCCCATATATGGAGTAATATCAATATCAACTAACGCCCAAAGCCCACCTTTATAGTCTTCGTGATCTGAAAGGTCTGAAATCTGGCTCCCTTTCGGGATCTCGGCCCCTAGCTCTGATAGGCACTCGAGGTGTCCTTCTATCGCCTCACGCACCATTTGCAGAGCATCCTCATAGCTACTTCCGGCAGTAATGATGCCTGGAATGTCTGGAGCAACGACAGTGTAGTCGCTGTTATCCTCTTTATGGATGATCACAGGGTAGTACATGGTTTGAGTCTCATGGTTGCGAGCCGTATAGAGCATGCTTGTAGCGCGCTGCTCACAAAATAAGTTTGCGTAATGTGTCGGCTCTTTTTAGTTGTAGTTGTAGTTGTCGTTGTCGTTCATTAATTCTGTTTGTGCACTTGAATGGGTATACGTTTATGTAACCTTTGAGGAAAAAAGGGGCTCACGAGAGCCCCGACTGCTTGAGAATAGTCTTTACTAACCCTGTTGCCAGATTCCTTCTAGGATGCGGCACTGTAACAACCCTTCCTGGGTTATCCGGGTGCGTGTAATGGTGGTGACTACCTTTAACACGAAGTAATACCCAGCCATTTTTCTCAAGCAGCTTAATTAGATCCCGGCTATTCATCCCGTTCCCCTGTTCGCTGCGCTTTCATGTCAGGGACTATAACCCTGGGGTTATCATAGGTCAATAACTCTGGGGTTACAATTTTGTTCTTTATACTTTTGTAGGGTTTAAAAACGCGGTTACCATCGAATAAACATCAACGCCCCAACAATGCCTTCACTTTTGCCACCGGAATCAGTCCTGTGGTCAGGCCTGTACCCAGCAGAATTATCACGGTGCTGATCAGCATGCCGGGAGTGACCGGCTCGCTGATAATCAGCCAGCCCCAGCCCATGGCGAAAGCGGGAATCAGGAAGGTGACGCTGACAGCGCCAGTGGCACCAATGCGGTTAATCAACCGGAAGTACAACAGGTAAGCCACGCCTGTGCAGGCAACACCCAGAATCAGTACCGCTAGCCAGTCATTGAGTGCGGTGTTTGGGTTGTTCCAGCTCAGTCCGGCTGGAATTGCCAGTAGCACAGCAGCTGCCAGCTGGCTACCGAAGGCCTGGCTCAGGGCTGGTACGTTCTGCAAGCGACTGGCACTGTAGTTAGCGGCATAGCCATAGCAGGCTGCTGCTGCAAAGGCTGCCAGCAAGGTAATACCGGTGCTGGCCAGGTTCAGGGTTCCTTGGCTGCTGATCAGACAGATAACACCGCCCAGCCCGATCACCAGTCCACTGATCTGGCGTGGTAGCAGAGGTTTGCCAAACAGAACTGCACCCATAAAAGCGCCAAACAGTGGTGCAGTGGCATTGATTACTGCGGTAAAACCGCCGGAAAGTTCCAGCAGTGCCCAGCTGAACAGGCAGAAGGGAAGTGCTGAGTTAAACAGCCCGGTTACGGTGAGTGGCAGCGAGTGTTGTCGGCAGTGGCGTAGTTGCTGGCGCTGCAATACAAAGGGCAGCAGAAAAAGTGCCGCTAACAGCACTCGAAGCTCTATCAGTACCACTGGCCCGAAAACAGGTGCGGCAATGCGCATCAGCAGAAATGAACCGCCCCAGAGTGTGGCCAGTAGAATCAGATCACGTAGATCACAGAGTTTCATGACTTACCTTTTAAATAGCGTTGTACCAGGTATTTCAGCACTGGCCGTGTAATAGCCTGCAAGCTGTCAGCTTGCTGCTGGGTATGAGCTGGATAATACGGATTCTCGGCAGAAAGGTATGTCAGAACCGGACATTGAATAAAAAGAGAAATAGCCCGCTATAGCTGATCAGAGTCAGGCTTCCATGCCATGTATGGAAGCCTGATACACAATGTAATTGCTATTTTTTCATAGTGATTTTGTAGTTGCTGTTTTGTCGTCGTGTTTACTTAAAACGCAAAACACCCACCCTTATCCAGGTAGTTCAGTGCCCGTTCCAGCAAGGGTTCGCCGTCGTTGCTGTTGTTTATATCACCGATATAGCCCAGCGGGCGGTTAACATCGGGAATATCCGGGATTTCGCAGCCACGGGTGGTTGGCAGGCCGCTGGTCGGGATGGGCTGATGGTTGGCGTTGAGGTTAATAAAGGAAATCGGATAAGCGATATTGCCGCAAATATCAACCGGCATCATACCGTAGGGTTTACCCGCGGTATTATCACCAATGACTACCGTATTGATATAAGGACGCAGGCCGTTGATCAGCAATTCTGAAGAGGAGGCTGTTTTGCCGCTGGTCAGGAAGACAATCTGATTAAAGTGCAGGGCAACATTTTGTACATCGTTACTGAAGCTGCTCAGGTTAAAGGTCTGCTGTTCATTTTTGCTGGTGTGGTAGGCATTAAACTCCAGACTGTTGAATACCATACCGTCACGGCTGCTGCCGACAATCAGTTGTGCCAGCAGGTGGGCATCAACAACCCGGCCGCCGCTGTTATTACGCAGGTCGATAATCAGTTCAGTTACGCCTTGCTGACGCAGGCGGTTAAACGCCCAGACATAGTTACTTTCTGAAGCATAGAACGCATCCAGATAGAAATAACCCACTTTGCGACCGTCGCTCAGGGTGTAAGGCGCGGTGGCATTGAGTGGGAATTCAATCGGGCTGTAACTCTGCGCCACGGCAGGGCGTACTGCGGTCATCAGGCCGCCCAGGGTGGTCAGCTGTACCTGGTTGCCTTCCAGCAGTGCGGCCAGCTGCGCATCAAAAATATCCTGCTGCGGGTCGGGGGTCTGGGTGCTGGGTGTGTACAGCGGTATCTGCAACCCGTTGATATGGGTAACAGTCATACCCCGGCGCAGGCCAGCATTGTAAGCGGGTGAGCCCGGATAGACATAAAGTACCCGTAATTCCTGCCTGAATACCGGCGCATTCGCTGTACTGCTTGCGTCTTCTACCAGTTCCCAGCGTGCGCCCAGACTTTGATGCAATGCTGCATACAGGTCTTTATCCAGTGAAGCCTCACGGACAAAACTCCAGCGGTCAGTGATGGAGCGTACGTCAAGCATCAGGGATTTCAGAGATTGAGTCGGTGAGGTGACGTCGGTCGGTGGCGTGGCCGTGCCAATTTCGTAGTAGATGCCAGTGCTTGAGCTGCCGCTCTGGCTTTGCTGTGGCAGGGTGAACAGCTGGGCGAATTGCTGATGCTGGTCTACCAGAGAACAGGCTGGTGCCGGGTCAACTGTACCGCCTCCGGTGTTTGTGCCGCTGGTATTGTTGCCGGTGGTATTGTTGCCGGTGGTTGGTGGCTGCGTGGTTGGGCTGTTGTCGGTTGATTCCACCTGGCAGCCGCTTAGTAACAGCGCAACAAGGCAGCAGAGTCCGGTCTTTTTCATCGGTACATCCGTAGTAGACTTTAAGGTAAATAATGTTGCTGATTTTAATTCTCATTTATATTAATATCCACGTCCTTATTAAAGAATTGCCTGATAGTGGGTGAACAGCGCCCGATAGATGTAAGCCGTGAGAGTTCTGGAGATAAACGGATGGGACGGGAAACAGCCCGATGAGCGGCCTGATAAGAAGTACAGTGATGTACCGGTTGGTTATTACAGTGCTGCTGCTGTTACTGGTACTGCTGGCTGTACAGATCAGCTGGTTACTGTTGGCACGTTTTCAGCCTGCCAGTACGATGATGCCGGAAATTGTCAGTGAAACGGTGGCGGTGCAGCCACAGTTTGCCGGGCTGAGTCTGTTTGCGCAGCCAGTGGTGGCGGTGCGTAAACCTGTTCAGCCTGTGGGTACACCGGAAACCCGTTTGCCGCTACAGGTACAGGGGCTATTTCTGGCGGCACAGCCGCAATTGAATCAGGTGGCGATGGCGGTACAGGGTAAGCCTGGCGTGTATCTGGCCGGTGACCGTCTGCCACTTTCGGGCCAGGTGCTGGTGCTGGCGGTTGCGCCAGACCAGATTCTGCTGCGTCACAACGGCCGCAAAGAAAAACTGACGCTGACCGGTTCTATGCTGCAGCAGCCTGCGCCGTTGCAGCCACGATCTTTACAAGATTTACACCCGCCTCAACAGCGCACAGTCTCTGGTAAGGCGAGTGATGCTAAGGTGAGTGATGCTAAGGCGAGTGATATGGGTGGGCGCTCGCTTTACCTGGCGCAATCTGATTTTGCCCGTGCCGTACCGGATTACCATCAGCGTATCCAGCAAGACCCGCTCTTTCTCAGCCGCTACCTGCGGCTGAGCCCGCGCCGTCAGCATGGCAGGCAGGGGTATCTGCTACAGCCTGGCCGTGACAATACGCTGTATAAAACCTTGCAGCTGCAATCGGATGACCTGCTGGTCAGCCTGAATCAGCAGCCGGTCAGCGAACCTGGCAAAGTACTGGCGTTGTTGCCGCAACTGGGCCAGGCCTCACAACTGACACTGGGCCTGCTGCGTGCGGGTCAGCCTGTCACTTACACCCTCTATCTCTGAACGACTGCTAAATCATGAAGTATGCCTCTGCGTTCCCTCTGGCAATTGCCGCTCTGAAAACGGCGTCCCTGGCAATCACGTTATGCGGTTTGCCGCTGCAGGCCAGTGCAGCCCCGGCTCCATCGTCTGGTGCAGCGATTGAGCTGCGTAATACCGATATTCGTGAATTTATCGAGATGGTGGGTAATGCCACGGGGAAAACCATCATTATCGACCCCCGCGTCAAAGGGGTGGTGGATATTCGTAGCCGTAAACCGCTCAGTGGTGATGCTCTGTATGCGGTATTTCTGGCGCAACTGAAAGTGAATGGTTTTGCGGTAGTGGAAGCCGGTGAAGGGTTGTTGAAAGTGGTGCCAGAACAGCTGGCCCGCCAGGAAGCGCTACCCCTGCAACAGCCGCAGCAGTCATTCGACCGTGACCAGATGGTTACCCGTATTATTCCGGTGGAGCACGTTGAAGTTGAGCAGCTGGTGCCGGTGTTGCGCCCGCTGGTGGACGCCCGTGCCGGGGTGGTGGTGCCTTATGCGCCGTCTAACGTAATCATGATTACCGACCGCGCTGCCAATATCGCCCGCATTGAAAGCATGATTGACCGTATCGACCAGGCCGGTGAAGACCAGCTGGAAATCATCCGGCTGGAGAATGCCAATGCCCGTGAGATGGTGAAAATTCTGGGTCTGCTGATCAAGCAGGGGCAGGCTGCGGGACAGGGTAATCTGAAGAAGGTCAGCCTGGTGGCGGATGAGCGTAGTAACGCGGTATTGCTGCGAGGGCCGACAGAAACCCGCAGTTACCTGCGTAATGTGATCTATGAGTTGGACGGCAACCGCAAAGAGGACGAAGCCGGTTCACGCATCTATTACCTCAAATACGCCAAGGCCAGTGAGCTGGTCGAGATCGCTCAGAAGCTGGTGGAAGCTTATCTACGCCGTACCACGGGCAATGAAAATGCCGCTAAAGAGGTAGTGATTCAGGCCCATGAAGGCACCAACGCCATTCTGGCCAGTGGTTCGCCAGATGTGCTGCGCGAGCTGGAACATATTCTTGCCCAGGTGGATATTCGCCGTGCCCAGGTACTGGTGGAAGCCATTGTGGTGGATATGAGTGAAAACCGTGCTAAAGAGCTGGGCGTGCAATGGCTGATGTATGACCAGAAAGGCACTACGCCGGTTGCGGGTACTAACTTCGCCCGTAATGCACTGCCAGGCTCCACCAATACCACGCCGGGTATTCTGAACCTGGCCGCCGCCGCTGCCGGTGATGATACTGCTGCCCTGTCAAGCCAGCTGGCGAACAGTCAGGGTTTCCTTGGCGGTATTGGCCGGATAAAAACCGGCGGCCTGAGTTTTGCGGCAATGATCAACGCACTGGAAGCCCAAGGTGATGCCAATGTGCTGTCTACACCCAGCCTGCTGACACTGGATAACGAAGCGGCGTCGATTCTGGTTGGTCAGGAAGTGCCGGTTGTAACCGGCACACAACTGGGCGATGGCAACAGTAATCCGTTCCAGACCATCAAACGCCAGGAAGTGGGGGTAAAACTGAAAGTGACCCCTCAGGTGAATGAGGGTAATTCCATCCGCCTGACCATCTTCCAGGAAGTGTCCAGCCTGTCCCGGAATGGCTCAGCGTCGGATGTGATTACCGATAAGCGCAGCATTGATTCCACCGTGATGGTGGAAGATGGTGATACGGTTGTGCTGGGTGGGCTGATCAGTGATGAGATCACCGAAACGGTCAGCAAGGTGCCACTGCTGGGTGATATGCCGGTACTGGGAGCGTTGTTCCGTTCTAACGGTGCCTCCAAGCAGAAGCGTAATCTGATGGTGTTTATCCGGCCGAAAATTATCCGTGATGCCGATACCCTGCTCGGTGTCAGCCACCGTAAATACAGTTATATCCGTGCTGAGCAGCTGATGCGTTCTGACCGTGGTGTCGAAATGCTGCCAGAGCAGACCACACCGGTACTGCCTGACTGGAGCAAAATGAACCTGCGTCCAGGTAACACTGCCCCGACCATGGACCGTTACCGTCAGGAGCTGCGATGAGCCCCCTGAGTTACCGCTACAGCCGCGAACAGGGCGTGCTGTTGTGGGCCGAGGAAGGCGAGACGGTACTGTGTTACCGCGCAGACGCCCCGCTGCTGGCCATCCAGGAGTTACAGCGCTGGGCGCTGCAACCTCTGGCGCTGCAATGTCTGGATGAAGCCAGTTTTGCCAGCCGTCTGAATCAGCTCTATGGACAGGGTCAACCTGCTGACAGTAATCTGCTCAGTGCGTTGAACCAGCAATTTGATCTGCAACAGATGGCCAGCGAACTGCCACCGGTGGAAGAACTGCTGGCCAGCGACGATGACGCGCCCGTGGTGCGGTTGATCAACGCCCTGTTTACCGAAGCGGTGCGCCGTCGGGCTTCGGATATTCATATCGAGAGCTACGACAGCCGCATGACTGTGCGTATGCGTGTTGATGGCGTTATGGCTGAAGTGCTGTCGCCGCCTGCCGGTCTGTCACCCTTGCTGATCTCCCGTATCAAGGTTATGGCGCGGCTGGATATTGCAGAAAAGCGTGTGCCGCAGGATGGCCGTATCGCGCTGGAACTGGCCGGTCGCCCACTGGATGTACGTGTCTCAACGTTGCCGTCCGGCCATGGTGAACGTGTAGTCATGCGTCTGCTGGACCGCGAAGCCGGGCTGATTGGGCTGGCCGAGCTGGGTCTGCCTGCCCGCCAGCAGCAACGGCTGACCGCATTGCTGGAACAGCCTGACGGTATCGTACTGGTGACCGGGCCAACCGGCTCCGGTAAAACCACCACCCTGTACGCTGCATTACAGCAGCTGAACGACGCCAGCCGCAATATTCTCACCGTGGAAGACCCGATTGAATACACCCTGCCGGGTATCGGCCAGACCCAGGTTAACAGCAAAGTTGATATGACCTTTGCCCGTGGCTTGCGCGCTATGCTGCGCCAGGACCCGGACGTGGTAATGGTGGGCGAGATTCGCGATAGCGAAACCGTTGAAGTTGCCATTCAGGCCAGCCTGACCGGCCATCTGGTGCTGTCTACCCTGCATACTAATGATGCCGTTGGCGCACTCGGTCGCCTGCATAATATGAACGCTCAGCCCTGGTTGCTGGCCTCAACCCTGCGCGGTGTACTGGCGCAGCGGCTGGTGCGGCGACTCTGTACACACTGTTGCCAGCCAGAGCCGTTAGCCGAGCAACAGGCCCGGCAACTGGGTGATATACGGCTGGCCGGGCAGTCTGTCTTGCGTGCCGAAGGCTGTGAACGGTGTGACCACAGCGGCTATCAGGGGCGCATTGGCCTTTATGAATTGCTGGTGATTGACGGCCCTTTACGTGAAATGCTGCAACAACAGGCGAGCGAAAGTGATATTCGCCGCTACCTGCAAGGCCGTCACAGCACTCTGCAAGATGAAGCGCGCCAGCGGGTACTGGCCGGTGAAACCAGTGCTGCTGAAGCTGTGCGTGTGGTGCGCAGTGAGTTGAATCAGGCTGCTCTGCCTGCGCCATCTGCTTATAACGAAGCGCCAGAGCATTAACGCCCCGGAGCCCAGCCATGTATTTCAGTTATCAGGCACTGGACAGTAACGGTAAGCAGCGCAAGGGCCAGCTGGAGGCAGAGAGCCCCCGCGCTGCCCGCGCCCGGTTACGTGATCAGGGGCTACAGCCACTGGCGTTGCAGCCCCTGAATGAGGCGGCTGCACCAGACAGGTCGTCTTCGGGCGGTGTTCTTGCAGGCCGTGTTCTTGCAGATCGTCGGCCTGTAAAACCGGAATCGTCTTCGGCGGTGGCGTCACAAGGGCAGGCTGTGTCACGTCCGTCATTATCGACCACCACGGTAAAAAGGCCCGGACGGGCAGCGGAGCTGACCCAGATCAGCCGTCAGTTGGCAACGCTGGTTGCTGCGGGTATTCCGCTGGAAGAGGCGCTGCGTAATCTGGCCGGGCAGAACATGGCAGGACAGCAAGCGTCAGCACCGGCAACACGCGGTGGCAGGAAAACCAGCGCGGCGATGGCAGCGGTGCTGGATGACCTGGCCCGGCGTCTGCGTGAGGGGGAATCGTTCAGCCAGGCGCTGAAAGCTCACCCGGGCCTGTTTGGCCCACTGTTTACCGCCATGGTGGCGGTGGGGGAGCGTAGCGGTCAGCTCGACCAGGTATTGATCCGGCTGGCGGACTATCAGGAACGCAGCCGCCAGATCAGCCGCAAGGTGCAGCTGGCGCTGATCTATCCGGCCATTCTGGTACTGGTGTCGATTGCCGTGATCAGCGGCCTGATGATTTTTGTCGTGCCCCGCCTGGTGGCGCAGTTTGAGCAGCGTGATCAGGTACTGCCACTGATTACCCGCATCGTTATTGAAGTCAGTGAAGCATTGCAGCAGGGCGGGTTTTTGCTGCCATTATTACCGCTGCTGTGCTGGCTGCTATGGCGCGTCAGCGCCAGTACGCCACAGCGCCATCTACGCCGTGACCAGCGTCTGCTGGGGCTACCGGTGCTGGGCAGTTTCTGGCGACTGAATGATATAGCCCGGCTGGCGCGCACGCTGTCGATTACCGTGGGCAGTGGCCTGCCGTTGCTGGAAGGGTTGCAGGTTGCAGGGCAGACGCTGAGTAATCAGCAGTTGAAACAGACACTGGCACAGGCCACCCGTCAGGTCAGCGAAGGCCAGCCATTAGGACGCAGTTTGCTGGAAAGCGGTGAATTTCCCGACATGCTGGTGCAGATGGTGGCCAGTGGTGAACGTAGTGGTGAGCTGGCGCCCTTGCTGGAGAAGGCCGCCGACCATCAGGAACAGGCACTGGAGCAGGGCATCAGCGCCCTGCTGGCCCTGCTGGAACCCATACTGATTCTGCTGCTGGGCGGCATGGTGTTCGCCATTGTGCTGTCGGTGCTGCTGCCGGTAATGCAGCTGAACACCATGACGCTGTAAAGCGCCTGCGCATTGCGCAGAGGTAATACGCCTGACGTTTAACCCGATAGGCCTGCACCGGCGGGCCCTGAATAACCCGGATAAGAAGATGAAAAAAACGAAGCAGACCCAGCGTGGTTTCACCCTGCTGGAGATCATGGTGGTGATTGTGATTCTTGGCTTGCTGGTGGCGATTGTTGCCCCCAATGTGCTGGAAAATCAGGACAGGGCCATGGTGCAAAAAGCAAAGGCTGATGTGAAGGTGCTGGAAAGTGCGCTGAAAATGTACAAGCTGGATAACCTGCGTTACCCGACGCAAGACCAGGGCCTGAATGCACTGGTGACGAAACCTTCGACCGGCCCACAGCCGAAGGGTTATCGGGATGAAGGTTATATCGACAGACTGATGACCGACCCCTGGGGCAACGCCTATCAGTATGCTAATCCGGGTGAGCGTCGCACGCTGGAGGTGTTTTCGTTCGGAGCTGACGGGGTTGCAGGTGGCGAAGGGCTGGATGCCGATATTGGCAACTGGTAACGCAGTGCGCCAGCATGGTTTTACCCTGCTGGAGCTGATGGTAGTGCTGGTGATTATGGCGCTTACGATCAGCCTGGCGGCGTTAACCATTCCGGGCCAGTCCTCTTCACAGGTGCGCCAGTTTGGCCAGACTTTGCTGATCGCTTCGCGGCTGGCGCAGAGTGAAGCGCTGGCACAGGGGACGATTATTGCGCTGGAACTGCAACCGCACGGCTACCGCTTCCTGCGTTATCAGCCGGATGTTGAAAACGGCTGGCAGCCCTTTACCGAGCCCGAGCTGTTAACAGGCCAGCGACTGATGACGGAAGATTTGCAACCGGCACGCGACCCTGCCCGCCGCTGGCGCTGGCAACTTGAACAACAGGACACACAGCCGGTAACCGACATACCCCGTATCTATTTCTGGCCGGATGGCACCCTGAGCCCGTTTACCCTGCAACTGGTTGAAACCGTTTCTACAGCCCGTCAGCCGGTGGTGCGCTGGACTATGGAAGCTGAGCTGTTGCAACTCAGTGGTTACAGCGGTGAGGCCGTCACGCAATGAACCGACATGATCACCATAGCCAGCGTGGCATGACCTTGCTGGAGGTGCTGGTTGCCATCAGTGTACTGATGCTGGTGGGGTTCAGCGCGTTGCAGTTTCAGAACTACAGCGCAGGCCCGCTATTAAGCCTGCAACAACAGCAACGGGCCTTGATGGTGGCACAGAACCAGCTGGTGCTGGCGCGGCTGACAGACTATCGCACCCTGCGTAATAACAATGGTACTGAATACCAGGGGGGCATGGCCTTGCGCTGGCAACGAGACGTTGAAGCTGTCGATGGTTTTGCCATGAAACGGGTAATTGTGCGCGTCAGCGAAGACGCGCGCGACCGCCCCCGTCAGCTGGCGGAATTGACCGCTTATATTGCAAGCCAGACCGGCACAACAAGCCAGAACGATAGCGCGGGTTCTGAGCAATGATGCGGCGGCAATTATTACCACCAGGCCCGACACAGCGGGGCTATACCTTGCTGGAAGTGATGGTTGCGCTGGCGTTATTCAGTCTGCTGGCGGTGGCAGCGTCGGCGATGCTGGACAGTGGCTTGCGCTTTCGCAGCCAGTTGCAACAGCAGGCCGGGCAGAGTCAGCAACTGGAACAGGTATGGCAGCTACTCGAGCATGACTTGCAGCAGTTGCAATGGCGCCAGGGCCGTGACCCGCTGGGCCAGACCTACCCGGTATTTATCTGGCATCAGCCGCGCAGTGGTGACGGCACCATGGCGCAGCTGAGTTTTACCAGCCGTGGCCGTCCAGCCTGGCTGGAAGGGCGATGGCTGTCACGGCCGCAACAGGTCAGCTGGCGGTTAGACTTCAACCGTGGCCAGTTACAGCGCCGCCATAACCTGCTGCTGGACCCGGCTCAGCAGAACCGGGCGCAATACTATGATGTGCTGGCCGGAGTCAGCGATCTGCAATGGCAGTTCTGGCTGAACGGCCAATGGCGGGATCGACTGCCACAGCAGGCAGCGTTCCCGCAGGCGATTCGCGTCTCTGTACAGTTGCAACGGCTGGCCGGGCCACTCAGCCGGGTGTATCTGCTGCCGGAGCCACGGCCATGAATGGCGCAGCAAAACATAACCGTAACCAGCAGGGCGCAGCACTGATTTTTGCCCTGCTGCTGACATTGTTGCTGACAGGTTTGCTCGGCTTGAGTATGCAGCTGGTCGATCTGCAAATCTATCAGTTACAGCGTGGCCAGAATCAGGCGCAGGCCCGGCAGTATCTGCTGGGTGGGGAAGCGCTGGCGCGACAGTTGTTAATGCGCCAGAGCAAGCAAAGCAGCACGCACCTGAATCAGCTCTGGGCCCGAGAAGACACCATTCTGCCCATCGAAGGTGGCCAGCTGAAAGGCTCGATTCGTGATCTGCAAAGCTGTTTTAACCTCAATGGTGTGCTGTTCGGTTATAGTGCAGGACAGCAGCAAGGCCGCACGCTGGTGATGCAGCAGCTGCTGGCGTTGATGAGCCTGAACGGCATTGGCAGTCAGCAGGCCGACATTCTGCTGGCGCGGCTGGTGGACTGGCTGGACGCTGACACCACCCCGTTTGATCGCTATGGCGCTGAAAGCCCTGACTATCTGCGTGCCAGTGAACCCTTTCAAAGTGCCGACCAGCTACTGCTGGAGCCCGGTGAATTGTTGCAGATCACCACACTGGACGGGCCGTTAACCGGGCTGGCAAAGCTGGTCAGCCTGCGGCCGTTCTGTGTGCTGCCCACCCGTGACCTGCCGGTGATTAACCTGAATACCCTGAAAGAAGAGGATGCGCCGCTGTTATCCGCGCTGTTTTTCTATCAGATCAACTCACAACAGGCACTGGAGCTGATTCAGCAACGGCCAGTGAATGGCTATGAAAACAGTGATCAGTTCTGGCAGCAGCTGGGGACGGTGGCGCTCAGTAGCAGCCAGCGCACTTTGCTCAAGCAACAACTGCGTACCCGTAGTAGCTGGTTTGAAATCAATATAGCGGTAGAGCTGGACAACCAGCTGTATCGCCTGCAGTCCCAGGCCCGTATTGCACCGGGCCGGCCACTGCAATTGTACAGTCGGCGTTATGGCAGCTGACAGCGCTGACAGAAACGCCTGCAAGGTAAAAAGAGACGATGTATCAAGAGACGATGTATCAACTGTTTATCTATCTGCAACCGGGTGGTGATCTTATCTGGTTGTGGCAACGCCGGGCCGACGGTGCGGTGCAGCAGCAGGGGCGGGCAGACAGCCTGGCGCAGCTGATGCTGCCTGCTCATCTGCGCCCGGATAACGCTGTGCTGATACTGCCCACTGAGTGGGTGTTACTGCAACAGGTGGAACTGCCCAGAGGGGCTAAAGCGTCGGCTCTGCCATTGCTGCTGGAGGGTCAGCTGTTTGTGGATATAGACCAGCAACACTGGCATGACTGTAGCGGCAAAGGACGCCTGCGTACCGTGGCGATGGTTGACCTGCAACAGCTGGAACAGTGGCGCGACAGCCTGCTGGACCAGGGGCTGGCGCTGTGTGCTGTGCTGCCTGATTGCTGGCTGTTACCCGACAACGGCGGTATTACCTTGTTACAGCAAGGTAATCGCCTGTTGGTAAGGGGGCCACAGCAACAAGGCTGGGCGCTGGATACCCAGCTGGTTGATAAACTGGTTGCCCAGCTTTCAGGTGACAAGCTTTCAGGTGACGCGCTTTCAGGTAACGAGCTTTCAGGTGACGCGTTGCCCCTGGCCTGTCTGGGCTATGGGCTGGACGCGGAACAGCAACAACGCTGGCGTTGTAGTAATACCCCGCTACCGGGAGCTGCCGAGAAGGCCGTGCTGGGCAATGCGGCGTCTGGCCCGGCAGCCGGTATCAGTTGGCTGACACGGCGCTGGCGTGGCGAACAGGGGTTATTGCCTGGCCATTGGCAGCAGGCACCCGCTGCGGCGCAGTCGCACAACTGGCGCCTGCCGATGTTGCTATCCGTCGTGTTACTGGTAATGCTGGCCTGCTGGTTCTGGCTGGATACACAACAACAGCGCCAGCAATACCCGTTGCAGCAACAGCAACTGACAGCATTGCTGAACAGTTACCCCGGCCTGCAAGCTGGTGCCGGGCTGGAAGAACAGTTACTGGATTTACGGCTGGCTGAGCAGCAACGCCAGCAACTGGCATTGCAGTTGCAACGTATTGCCGGTGTGCTGAAAGCGGTGCCGGGCCAGCAACTGACGGCTATGCAGTTAAACAAGGGTCAGTTAAACAATGGCCAGTTAAACAATGGCCAGTTGCAGCTGAGTTTCAAAGGGTTGAACCGGGCCCAGCAACAGCAGTTACAGCAGGCTGTGGAGGGGCAGCAGTATCGGTTACGCTGGCTACAGCCTGGGCGGCAGGCACAGCTACAGGCTGCGACTGTGCCTGAACGCGGTGACAAGGGCACAGCCCGGGAGGTGAGTAATGCTGAGTAATTACTGGCATAACCTGAGCACACGTGAACAGCGCCTGCTGCAACTGGTTGCAGCGCTGGTGGTGGTGTGGGGGCTGGTCAGCCTGGTGCGTCCTGGCTGGCAGCACTGGCAGCAGCAGTCTGCTGATCAGGCGCGGCAACAGCAGCAGCTGGCACTGCTGCGCGAGCATCTGCCCCATATCAGCCCGCAGGCCGCCCCGGATTTTCTGCGCGGTGCCACCACCTTGCAGTTGCAACTGCAACGTACCCTCAGCCGTAGCGGTTTACCCACATCTGCGTTGCGCCGCCATGGTGAGCTATGGCAGGTGCAGCTGAATAACATTCGCGAAGCGCAACTCTGGCAATGGTTTGATCTGCTGGTGTACTGCCAGGGTCAGCTGGTGGGGTTTGATCTGCGCCAGCGTAGCCCCGGCATACTTAGCCTCAGTTTGCAGATGGCAGAACGACAGACACCCGCGCTAGCGATACCAGCGCGACAGGCAGCCGCGCAACAGGGGGGCGGATGAGAACATTGCCCAGGGCATCATTACGCTGGTTCCGTGTCGTGCTGGCCGTTTTGTTGCTGTATCTGTCGCTGATGCTGAGCAGCGCACCGGCCTGGTTACTGGGCACACGACTGCCGGGTATGCAGGCGGCTGAATATACCGGCTCGCTCTGGCAGGGTGCTGCCCGTGGGGTCAAGCTGGGTGGCCAGACGCTTGAGAGTGTACAGTGGCAGTGGCAGTTCCCGCTCGGCTGGCAGTTGCAGGGGCAGGGGGGGCAATTGCAGTTCAGTGCCCATTTTTCACCCGGCCTGGCCGAGCAGCAAGTGCAGCAGTTGAGTGCCACCGTACGGCTTGACCATCAGCCAGTTGCGAGCCTGAGTGCCAGCCTGATCCGTTTCACCGGCCAGGGTTGTCTGCAAGCCGATAACCTGCACTGGCAACTGGAAGGGGCGATGGCACAATTGCTGGCAGGCCGTGCTGAGACCGACGGCCTGATCTACTGTGAAGACGGTGCCTTTCGACTGGACGCCGACAAGCTGCGACTGGCCGTCGGGCTGGACAACTACCAGCCGGTTATACAACAGCGCTGGCTGGCACCGGAGTACCGGCAGCTGTTCTAAGCCGCGGGTTTTAAATGGCATTTGCAGACAACTGGCTATATGCTGCCGCGATGTTTACGACCCTGTTTTCTGACCTGCCGTTAACCACGGCACTTATCGCCGCTGCATTGACCTTGCTGGTGGTGACGCTGGGCATCGCCTTGCAAGCCGTGATTGGCATTGGCTTTGGGCTGGTGGCGGCACCGCTGCTGTTTCTGATTAACCCGGCGTTTGTGCCGGTGCCGATCCTGATTGCAGGCACCTGCCTGTCATTAATTGTGGTGCTGCACCAGCGTCAGCAACAGCAATGGCGGCGTATTATGCCCGCCATTCTTGCCCGCCTGCCCGGTGCCTGGCTGGGTGCCTGGTTACTGTTGCAACTGTCTGCGCCGCTGCTGGGGCTGCTGTTTGGTGGTACCTTGTTACTGGCGGTACTGCTTAGCCTGGTACATATCAGCCTGCCGTTTAACCGCACCAGCCTGTGCCTGGCCGGGTTCAGCTCGGGCCTGATTGGCACGGCGACCTCCGTGGGTGGGCCGCCCATGGCGCTGGTGTACCAGCACCAGCCACGGCTGGATACCCGTAATGAACTGGCTGCCTTTTTCCTGCTGGGTACGCCCGGCTCTATTGTTATGCTGGCACTGCAAGGCGGCATTACCACACAACAGCTACAGCTGAGCGTGGCGATACTGCCTGGTGTCATACTGGGCTACCTGCTGGCCCGCCTGATTGAAGGCCGCTGGGCAATCGACAATGCCCGTAAACCGTTGCTGGTGGTGTCCGGGTTATCTGCACTGCTGGTGCTGGTGCGCTCGGTGCAGGGGTTGGGGTGAGGGTTACTCTTCCAGTTGTGCTGCCTGCCAGTCGGCATAGCTCTGTTTGCTGTTTTCTAGTTGCCAGCTGATGCGGCCATTGGCGCTGCGGCCGGACACAATAGCGGCAGCGGCGCTGGGGCTGGAGAAGGCATAATCACAGGTGAACTGGCAGCGCTTCGCGTCGCATTCGCCCAGCACACCGTCCGCCAGTAGTTGATCAAACAGCCGCTTATAGCTACCGGTTTCAGTGCCGACCCATTTACTACGGGCGTTGGAGCCCGCAAGCACAATAAACTCCCCCTCAATCTCCTGTGCCCGTGCGGTGACGCCATGGCGGGCGAGGGTACACTCAAATATCGGAGACTGCTGCCGGGGGGCTGTCTCTGGCTGGTTTTGTGTTGTGGCCTGGGTGGTGGGGTCTCGCAGAAAATCCAGCCCCAGCACCGGTAGCACGGTGCGGATCTGTTCGATAAAGAACGCCATATCAGACTTATCGGCTTCGGGCAGGCCATCAAATTCAGGCGTATTGCTGTTACAGAGTGTGCAGCGGCCAGAGGCTAACGTCTGCCTGATCAGCTCGCTTTCAAGGTATTTGATATGGGCTTTGGTCAGGTTGAGGTCTTTACTGGTTACCAGAAAACCTGCTCCCAGAAATCTTTACCACCGCTGCCATTTGAACCTTCAGGGCGATTACAGTTCATGATTTCAGCGGTCAGCCGGTTGGCGTACCATCTACCAGAAACAGGCGGATACTGCGCCCCTGTGACCTGCGCCCTGTGCCCCTGTGACATTGTTATTTTCCCTTCAACGTTATCTTCACTTCAAACGCCGGAATGCGGCGGTGTTCATTGCCAAAACAGCGCGTTATATTACCCCCGGATTGCCCGTATTGTCGCGGTTGATCCGTGTTGATGTCGTGCTCCATTGATACCACTCCCCCATAGCTGACAGGCCTTCCCATGAAAACCAGCATCGACCATCTACCCGCCTCCAAACAGCGTGAAGTTGAGTACATAATCTCGGTGATTCGGGATGAGTTTGAACAGGTAACCGGCTTTGCCCATGGTAAAAAGAAGCACTGCCGGATTCTGAAAATTATTCTGTTTGGCAGCCATGCCACCGGTAAATGGGTGCGTGACCCGGTGAACGGTTATCTGAGTGATTACGATATTCTGGTGATACTCAACACCGACGAGCTGCGTGATGAGCATAAAATCTGGATGAATGCTGAAAGCCGCTTGCAGCTGTATATCAAACCACCGGTTACGCTGATTGTGCATACCCTGCATGAAGTCAACGAGGCGCTGTCAGAAGGGCAGTATTTCTTTTCTGATATTAAGAAAGAAGGTATCGAACTCTATTCTGGCGATAAGCGCCTGTTGGCCAGTGCTAAAAACCTGACAGCCGATGAAGGCCGGGAGATTGCTGAACGCTATTATCAGCAGTGGATAGAGATTGCTGATGGTTTTTTAGAAGTTGCAAACGCCTGCCGTCAACAAGCACGAACGATTCAACTAAAACTATCCGCTTTCCAGCTGCATCAAGCCTGCGAAGCCTATTACACCTGCATAATGCTGGTGTACACAAACTATAAGCCCAATACCCATAATCTGACCCAGCTGAATAATATGGTGATCTCGCAGGAACAGCGCTTTTGCGAAGTGTTCCCGCAAGACAGCCGTCTGAAACGCAGCCGCTTTCAACTGCTGAAACGGGCCTATGTTGAAGCCCGTTATTCAGAACACTATGAAATCACCACCGAAAAACTGGACTGGCTGATCGCACGGGTTGAGGTATTGCAGGGGCTGACCAAATCGCTGTGTCGGGAGAAGATTGAAAGTTTTATGTAGGGTGGGTGAAGCGAAGCGTACCCATCATATACCGCTATCGAAAATACCGTGCCATATTCCAACTATTAATGATGGGCACATTGCTGTGCGCTTTTAACCACCCTGCACGCTGAAACAGCGTCTATATAGAAGCCCGCTATTCAGAGTATACGAGATTAATGCTGAACAGCCGGATTGGTTGATTGAATGGGCTGAGGTATTGCAGGGGGCTGGTTACAGCGCTGTGTCAGCAAAGAGTATTGTACTTTTGATTATGTCGGTTTTAAATATTTATAATATTGAGATCTGATCAAATGACCTGAGCATGAAGATAACTTCATAATAGCTGTGAAGCAATAACACCATCATAACTATACTATATGATGTTAATCTTTGCTTCACAGCTTGTGTGCTTTTATAAAAACTGATCTTTTATTTCAGTTTTTATTTATTGACGAATCCCCAAAGCTGCCACTTACCGTTAGCATCAAGTGATACGACTGCACAGTTGGGCTGTAGATTATATTCATTCATTTTTTCTGCAATCTCATATTGTGAATGCGTTCTATATATAGCTGCCCACTCTTTTGATGGATCATTTGATTTTCCATTTGCCCACATAACAAATGCTTTCCCAGCAGCGTTCAGCGAGATTGTTACTGACTCACTTGCATTAAATTTATTCAGAGCATCTGCTACCATTTCATCTGTTGGAGCATCACCTAAACAAACCCAGTATTCACTCATGATTATCACCTTTGATATATTTAACAATCAGTTGCAAGACACCTGCTATTTATTCATATTTTTCTTGATTTTTACATTACATGATATTACGCACGCCTCAAGATTCAAAAACATTAATGAACATATAGATCAAAATTATTAAATGAATAATTGATAATTATAAATTCGATATAGAAAAAATTTTAACCCTTTCCAAGTGATTCGGGATGAGTTTGAGCTGGTAACCTGCTTTGACCATGGTAAAAAGAAACACAGCCGGATTCTGAAAATAATCCTGTTTGGCAGCCTCGCTACCTAAGTGGGTACGCGACCCGGTGAACAGTTACCTGAGCAATTACGATATTCTGGTAATACTCAACACCGATGAGCTGCGCGATGAACATAAAATCTGGATGAATGCCGAAAGCAGCCTGAAACGCAGACGTTTTCAACTGCTGAAACGGGCCTATATTTAAGCCCGCTATTCAGAACATTATGAAATCACCGCCGAGCAACTGGACTGGCTGATAGCGCGGGTTGAAGTATTGCAGGGACTGACCAAATCGCTGTGCCGGGAGAAGATTGAAAGTTTTATCTAAACCCGGCCGTTCTCTACGCTTTTACCCACCCAGGCAGTGCTGTACTCTTAGCCGCTATTTTCAGCTTACAGATAGCGAACCCATGGCAAAGAAAGCAGCAGCAAAAAACCAGAAAGGATTCGAGGAAACCCTGTGGGATTCCGCCAATAAACTGCGTGGCAGTGTCGAGTCTGCCGAGTACAAGCACGTTGTGCTGAGTCTGATCTTCCTCAAGTTTATTTCCGACAAGTTTGAAGCACGCAAACAGCAGCTGGTTGCCGAGTACGGCGCGGACTCAGATTTCCTCGATATGGTCGATTTCTACACCATGGAGAACGTGTTCTACCTGCCAGAGGACGCGCGCTGGAGCCATATTCTGACCCACGCCAAACAGGACGGGCTGGCGCTGATTATCGACAGCGCCATGAACACCGTGGAGAAAAACAACAAATCGCTGGTGGGTGCGCTGCCCGATAACTACTTCTCCCGGCTGGATCTGGACGCCAGCAAACTGGCCTCGCTGATTGATACCATCAACAATATCGACACCATTGCCAATGACTGCGAGCTGTCAGAGCAAGATGTGGTAGGCCGGGTGTATGAATATTTCCTCGGTAAATTTGCCGCCAGTGAAGGCCAGCGCGGCGGCGAGTTTTATACCCCTAAATGTGTGGTTACGCTGATCACCGAAATGCTGGAGCCCTACAGCGGCAAAATTTACGACCCCTGTTGTGGTTCTGGCGGTATGTTTGTGCAGTCGCTGAAATTTATTGAAGCCCACCAGGGCAACCAGAAAGCGGTTTCCATCTACGGCCAGGAATACGCAGGCACCACCCGTAAGCTGGCCAAGATGAACCTGGCCATTCGCGGTATCTCTGGCAATCTGGGCGAGGTAGCAGGCGACACCTTCTTTAAAGACCAGCACCCGGATTTGAAAGCCGATTACATTATGGCCAACCCGCCGTTTAACCAGAGCAAATGGCGCCAGGACAGCGAGCTGACCGACGACCCCCGCTGGCGCGACTACGAAGTACCGCCGGTAGGCAATGCCAACTACGGCTGGATTATGCACATGATTGCCAGGCTGTCGCGCACTGGCACTGCTGGTTTTGTACTGGCCAACGGTTCAATGAGTTCTAACACCAATGCCGAAGGTACGATTCGTCAGCAGATTATTGAGGATGATCTGGTTGAGTGCATGATCGCCCTGCCAGGCCAGCTGTTCTACACCACCCAGATTCCGGTCTGCCTGTGGTTTCTTACCAATAGCAAACTGGCCAACCCGGAAAAGGGCTACCGCAAACGCAGCGGTGAAACCCTGTTTATTGATGCCCGTAATATGGGCAGTATGATCTCCCGTAAACAGAAAGAACTGACCACCGACGATATTGCCGAAATCGCCCGCACCTACCACGCATGGCGGGGTGAGGAAAAAGACGGTACTTATGAGGACAAGGCCGGGTACTGCAAATCGGCCAGCTTTGAAGAAATTAAGGCCAATGATTTTGTACTGACACCAGGCCGCTATGTCGGTGCCGCCGAGGTGGAAGATGACGGTATTCCCTTTGAAACCAAAATGACGGAACTGACAGAGAAACTGGCAGAACAGTTTGCCGAATCCGCAAAACTGGAAGCGCAGATTAAGGTGAATTTGAAGGGGTTGGGTTATGAGCTGTAAGTGGATTGAATTACAACTTGGTGAGTTTATCGAGTTAAAGAGGGGTTATGACCTTCCAAAGAAAAATAGGCAGGAAGGGACTGTGCCACTTGTATCCTCTGCCGGGGTCAGTGATTCTCACTCTGAAGCTAAAGTACAAGGACCAGGTGTTGTAACAGGGCGATATGGCACTATAGGCGAGGTTTTCTATATAGAGGAAGACTTTTGGCCACTGAATACCACCTTGTATGTTCGAGACTTTAAAGGTAACCACCCAAGATTCGTTGCTTATTTACTTCAGACGATTGATTTCCACCAATTCAGTGATAAAGCAGCAGTGCCTGGAGTAAACCGAAATCACGTTCACCTTGCCTTGATCCGAGTGCCGGAACGATATGAGGATCAGGAAAAGATTGCAGATTATGTGGCGACAATTGAGCGCAAAATCGCCCTCAACACCCAAACTAACCAGACCCTGGAACAGATAGCCCAGGCACTATTTAAAAGCTGGTTTGTGGACTTTGGCCCGGTAATTGATAACGCGCTGGCGGCAGGTAATCCAATCCCTGAGCCACTGGCTGAGCGTGCGCGTATTCGTCAGGCACTGTTTGCTGATACGGCCACCGCCCCGGCACGCCTGCCTGCGGAAACGCTGACACTATTCCCGGATAGTTTTGTCGAACATGCTGAAATGGGCTGGATTCCGGCGGGGTGGGAGGCTCGTCCCGTAGGTGATGTTATTGATAATGTGGGTGGTGCTACACCTAAAACAAGTGAACCACTCTTTTGGGAAAATGGTTCTCATGCTTTCTGTACCCCTAAAGATATGTCCAGCTTAGGTTCGAAAGTGATTCTGGATACAGAAAGAAAACTTACGGACGTAGGTGTTAATAAAATCAGTTCTGGTCAGCTTTCAGTTGGAACCGTTGTAATGTCTTCACGGGCACCTATTGGGTATCTGGCTATAACCAAACTACCAATTTCTGTAAACCAGGGCATCATAGCTTTAAAACCAGATGACCAGTTTGGGTCTGAGTTTTTACTGTTCTGGCTTGAAGCGAACCAGAAAGAAGTTATTACTCGTGCTAACGGTAGTACTTTTCTGGAAATCAGTAAGAAAAACTTTCGAACAATACCTTTTTTAATACCACCTGAAGAACTTTGTTTGCACTATAACGATCAAGCCAAAGCCTGTATGGATGCGGTGTATTGTAATACCAGGCAAACGCAGGAGTTAACCAAACTCCGCGACACCCTGCTCCCCAAACTTCTCTCGGGCGAACTCACTTTGCCCGAGCTTGAAGCACAAGCCGAGTCCTGCTGATGATTGTCCTGCACGCCACAAAGAAGCTCTCTGCCCGGCTACCGCTCACCGTTGATAGCAACGGCAAAGGACGTTTGCCAGTCCCGGCGCAGCGTCAGGGAGCGTATGCTGTTTCTAGCGCCACCACCGATCATGCGGAAAACACCGCCAACCCACTCAGTGACTGGCATGGCAATCTGCTGACAATACAGCGGCGTAATTGCCTGCTGCTGGTACACGATGTCACCCGCTTTGCGCTGTTTATCCCCTGCCTGAGCAAAGCGGATTTGGCCAATCTGGATTGGCACTTTGCCGATACGTTGATGAATACCCTGCTGAAAACAGGCTGCAACGAACAGCAGTTAAACCACGCAGCGGAATTACTGCAACGCTTGCTGATCGATAACGACTGCAACCGGTCAGTGCAGGGCACAATGAACCAGATGAAAGGCGATCTGGAACACCTGATCGCCTATGATGGCCTGAATATCGCGGATTGCTCAGGCTATCGCATCGGCGCCTGGCTCAGCGACCGGCCCTGTACGGTAAAAGGCCAGAAAGACTGCATCTGGCCAATCAAGGCGATGCAGGCATTGTTAGACTAGGCATAATGGCCAAAGCAATATGGCCAAAACGATGTGCGCCCATCCGGCAGCATCAGGCCAGCACCACCCAACAAGGATTGTGAGTACGTTGTATGAAGTTTACCGAAGCCAGACTGGAAACCGCCATTATTCAACTGCTGGCTGATCAGGGTTACCACCATATCAGCGGTGATACGCTGACGCGCCAGCCATCGCAGGTGCTGATTTATGACGATATGGCTGCCTTTCTGCACCGCCGTTACGGTGATAACGGCCTGACCGATGCCGAGATTCGCCGCATTATGCTGCAACTGGAAGCGCTGCCTGCCGGTGATCTCTATAACAGCAATAAGCAGTTCTGCAAGTGGCTGGCCGATGGTTTTGTCTTTAAACGCGATGACCCTGCACAGAAAGACCTGCTGATTCAGTTAGTTGATTACAGCGGGCTGGAACAGCTGGGTTTGCCGCTGTCAGACAGGCTGTCGCCTGACAGTGCGCCAGCACAGACGCTAGCGCAGCTGGCCAATCCGGAAGGCGACTATGCCGCAGCGGATGGCAATATCTATAAACTGGTCAGCCAGCTCAACATTGAAGGCAAAGAACATAGCCGTATTCCAGACGCCATTCTTTATATCAACGGCCTGCCGCTGGTGGTGTTTGAATTTAAAAGCGCCAGCCGTACCGAAGCCGATATTCATGCTGCCTTTACCCAGCTGACTGTGCGTTACCGCCGTGATATTCCACAGTTGTTTGTTTTTAACGCCTTCTGCGTGATCAGCGATGGTGTGAATAACAAAATGGGCAGCCTGTTTGCCCCCTATGAGTTTTTCTATGCCTGGCGCAAGGTAAGCGGTGAGGAGTCGGTTGAAAAACAGGGGATAGATTCGCTGCATACCCTGTTGCAGGGGCTGTTTGATAAAGCCCGGCTGCGGCTGGTTATACGTGATTTTATTTTCTTCCCCGATACCACCAACCAGGAGGTCAAAATTGTTTGCCGTTACCCGCAGTTTTATGCGGTGAACAAGCTGTACCACAGTATTCAGGCGGCGCAGAAACCGGCAGGCGACGGTAAAGGCGGCACCTACTTTGGTGCCACCGGTTGCGGCAAAAGTTTTACCATGCAGTTTCTGGCCCGACGGTTGATGAAAAGCCTGGCCTTTGCCAGCCCGACCATCGTACTGATTACCGACCGCACCGACCTTGATGACCAGCTGTCGAAGCAGATGACCAACGCCACAGAGTATATCGGCGACAGCACCGTGGAGACGGTCAGCAGCCGTGATGATTTGCGCGCCAAGTTGAAAGGCCGCCAGAGCGGCGGCGTGTATCTGACCACGGTACATAAATTCACCGAAGATACCGCGCTGCTGAGCGAGCGTAATAATGTGATCTGTATCTCGGACGAAGCACACCGCAGCCAGGTTAATCTGAACCAGAAAGTGGTGGTCACCCGACAGGGGGTGCGCAAGTCGTACGGGTTTGCCCATTACCTGCATCGCTCGCTGCCCAATGCCACTTTTGTCGGTTTCACCGGTACGCCGATTGATGCCACGCTGGATGTGTTTGGCCCGGTGGTGGACAGCTACACCATGACCGAGTCGGTGAATGATGAAATCACCGTCAGAATTGTCTATGAAGGGCGCGCCGCCAAAGTGCTGCTGGACGATGAACGGTTGCAGGAGATTGAGAAATACTACCAGGACTGCGCCGACCAGGGCAGCAATGACGAACAGATTGAAGCCAGCAAGCAGACGATGGCGTCAATGAACTCCATTCTGGGCGACCCAGACCGCATCGCCGCCATTGCTGAAGATTTTGTGCAGCATTACGAACAGCGTATGGAAGAAGGCTCTACCGTGCGGGGCAAAGCGATGTTTGTCGCCAGTAGCCGTGAAATTGCCTGGCAGCTGTACCAGGCGTTGCAAAGGCTGCGACCAGCATGGTTTGAGGTAAAAGCCTGTGCCGGTGATCAGCCATTAAGCGCGAAAGAACGCGAAAGCGTGAAGCCGATAGAGCGGGTCAAAATGGTGATGACCCGTGGCAAAGATGACCCAAAAGCGCTGTATAACCTGCTGGGTAGTAAAGAGTATCGCAAAGAGCTGGACCGCCAGTTCAAAAACGAGCAGTCCAACTTCCGTATCGCCATTGTGGTGGATATGTGGCTGACCGGTTTTGATGTGCCTTTCCTCGACACGATTTATATCGACAAGCCGATCCAGAAGCACAACCTTATTCAGACCATTTCGCGGGTTAACCGCAAGTTTGAAGGCAAAGACAAAGGCCTGGTGGTGGATTACATCGGCATTAAACGGCAGATGAACCAGGCACTGGCGCAGTTTTCCAAAACTGACGAACTCAACTTTGAAGATATTCAGGCGTCGGTGGTGATGGTGAAAAACCATCTTGATCTGCTCAGCCAGCTGATGCACAACTTCGATGCCACTGATTATTTCGGTGATAACGCCGTCGCCCAGCTGGAATGTCTGAACCGGGCGGCAGAGTTTGTCACCTCGGTCGGTAAGCTGGAAA
>JAOXSF010000097.1 GCA_025800125.1 Marinobacterium sp. | reverse complement strand
ATGGCGCTGGCCAGCAGTGCCCATCGGCGGTTGATCACCCAGACCGGTATTGCCGGTTCCATCGGCGTAGTGATGGCTCATGCCAGCTATGAAAAACACCTTGAAGACGCCGGTATCAAAGTCACCCTGATTCACTCCGGCGCGCAGAAAGTTGATGGCAACCCCTACGGGGATCTGCCCGCTGAAGTGCTGGCGAAGTTTCAGCAGAACAGCGACCAGCTCCGGCTGGAGTTCGCGCAGCTGGTATCGGCCCACATGGGCATCAGCGTTGAGAAGATTCTGGCAACCGAGGCCGCCACCTGTCGCGGCCAGGAAGCCATTGATATCGGGCTGGCGGATGAACTGGTAAACGGCCATGAAATCATCGCTCACTTTATTGATCACCTGTCCACCCAGGGCAAAACAACTTCACTGGGAGTAACCATGTCAGACGACACTGAAAAGCCACAGGCACAAACGCCTGAAACCAAAGGCCCTGCGGCAGGGGCTGAACAACCTGCACCGGTGGCAAGTGCCCCGACAGCCAGCCCGGCAGCAGATGCAGCGGTAACACCGGAAGCAGCAGCGGCGGCGGCCCTGGAGCGAGTGCAGGGCATTATGGGCCTTGAGGGCGCGGCAGATTACAGCGCTACCACAAACTACATAGCCTTTAATACCGGGCTAACGGTAGAGCAAGCTAAAGGGCTGCTGGCGACACTGCCTGCCCCCAGCACCACCGACCGCATGAACACCGCACTGGATAACGCCATGGCCAATGAGCAACAGCCAGAAGTGGGTGCCGATGCGGGCCAGCCGTCAGCAGGCAATCAACTGCTGGCAGATTACGAAATGATTACAGGTGATAAATAATATGTCTGTAGAAAGCTACACACCAAAAACCCTGGTCACCGGTTCAGACCCAACCCATACCACAGCAACACTGATCGCCAGTGGCCATCAGTTGCCAGCCATGACGCCGCTGGCCTTGAAAACCGCCAGCGGTGAGTTTGAACCCTGGAACCCGGCCGCCAGCGACGGCACCCAGCATGCCACCCGGTTAACGGCTGCCGCTGTTGATACCGGTGCGGCACCTGCTGAAGTGCAGGCCTGGAAAACCGGCACCTGGAACCCGCACCTGGTGAACTGGCCAGCAGGCACCACCGATATTCAGAAAGCAGCGGCCTTTGTTGGCACCCCCATCAGCCTGCAATTGCCCGGCTAAACCCCCGTTATCATCACACTGATCAGGGTCGCGCAAGCGGCTTTTTTTATGCCCGGACATAACCTGCCGGGCCCAGGAGCACAGCATGTCAATGGACACCTACGGCACCGCCGAGCTGATGGGCGTTGTCGAAAAGAAAAGCAAATTTCAACCGCTCTACCTCGCGCTGTTTTACCCCAGCGTTTACACCTCTGAATCTGAAGAGATCAAGCTGGATCAGCTGGACGACGAAGTCGATATTGCCGTCACGGTTTCGCCGGTTGTCGGCGGGAAAGTGCTGGCAGATAAAGGCTACTCAACCCGCAGCTTTAAAGCCGCTTACGTAAAACCGAAACATGAAGTCAGCGTTGATAAGCTCACCAAACGCCGCGCAGGTGAACGCCTGACCGGTGAGCTCACCATGGCCCAGCGCCGCAACGCGGTGGTGGCTGAAAATATCCTGAAAGAAGAAAAGGCTATTTTGCAGTATGAAGAGAAACAGGCGGTAGATGCCATCATTTTTGGTGGCTATACCGTTTCAGGTGAAGGCTACGACACCCAGCATGTGGAATTTGGCCAGCACCCTGAAAACCGCGTTGTACTGGGGCCGGGTGAACGCTGGGCAGAGCAGGACAAAAACACCTATGACCCAACCCACGACATTGAAGAATGGTGCCAGGCCTCTGACGGCATGGTCAATCTGGCGGTGATGGACGCTGAAGCCTGGAAGTTGTTCAGCGCATTCAAGAAAGTACAGGACAAACTTGATACCCGCCGTGGCAGTTCTTCAACACTGGAAACCGCCGCTAAAGACCTGGGCGAAGTGGTCAGCTTTAAGGGCTGGTTCGGTGATCTTCAGATCGTCGTCACGCGCCATTTCTACCATGAAGACGGCCAGCAGAAACGCTACCAGCCACCGTTCACCATCGTATTCGGTAACACCCTGGCGCAGGGTGTACGGGCTTATGGTGCTATCAAAGATATTCACGCGGTACGCGAAGGTATGAGCGTCACCGACCGCTACCCGCGTAACTGGGTAACTAACGATGACCCGGCCCGTGAATACACCATGATGCAGTCCGCACCGCTGATGGTGCAGCTGTATATCAACAACTTTGTGGTTGTCGTCGTTGGCCAATAACAGCGTCAGTCAATAACAGCGCTGGCCAATAACCCGCCAGCCCGTTCCCTGTCAGAACACACCGAGGAAACACCATGCACTACCTGACCCGTGAAGAGCTGGAGCAGCTGGACGACGCTGCCCTGGTCGAAGCCCTGCAACAACTGGCCGATGATACCGGCGCAGAGCTGACCGCCAATGAAGAAACCGACCTGATCCAGCTGTATCTGGATACCGTGCCCAAAGAAGAGGAAGGCCGGGTATGGATCACGGCACTGGACACCTTGCAGTTTAAAGACGATGGCCAGCGCCGACAGGTACTGAAAGGCCACCGGGCCCGTGTCAGCAAAGCCGTTGCGGATGATCTGAAACGCCACGGCCTGGTGCAGTAACCATGGGCGGTTTCAACTTTGATGCCGCCATGGCTGTGGCTGATAAAGCCATCATCAACACCCTGGCCGAACAACTCACCTTCCCCGACATCAGCCCAGACCCGGTATCCGCCGCCATTGACCCGCAAACCGGTGAAAACGAACACGGTGAAACCTGGCGCTACTACAGCGCACTGGTAGCGGCTGAGCATATACCCGGCATCCGTAAAGGCATGCCGGTGCAGTACAACGGCAAGGCCTACACAGTGGCTGATCTGCAACGTGCTGGCCAGAGCTGGGAACTGGTGATCACATGATGCAGCGCGTAGAACAGCGGCTGATAGATGCCGCCATACCCGGCCTGACGGTACGTCAGCAGACAGACCATCAGGCATCAGAGTGCATCAGTGACGAACTGCCGCTGGTACTGCTGGTGATTGGCAAGCACAAATACCAGCCGCCAGAGACAACCGGCAATGATCAGCAACGACTGAAAACCTTTGGCCTCACCCTGGTGGCCCGTGCCGCTGAAGTAGACGCGGTTGAAGATGAAATCATCAGCTGCCTGATCGGTTGGCAGATCGACAGCTGGCACCTGCCGGTGCAGATGGTTGAAAGCGACACCGTGGGTATCAAAGGTGATCTGTACGAACGACAGCTGATATTCGGCATAGGTTCTGTACTCAGCCCGCGCACATAACGCCGCTGTATAGCCTGTGATCAAAATATAACCGCCCGGCCAGAGTGCCGGGCTTTTTTATGAGGTTTCGCCATGCAACAAGGTGGAAGCTACAAAATCGTTAACGGTAAGCCAGAACTGGTAAACCGCACCCTCTACAAATCACCCGCTGAACGGCGGGCAGAGGCTGAGCAGGCAGGTGCTGAGAAAGGCGCAGCCGGTGTGGCCAAACCGCCTGCCGCTGCGCCTGCATCAAAGCCAGCGCTCAAGCCGGAGGCTGAATAATGTTCTTCGCATTGAAATCACTGTACGTAAAGCTGGAAGCGGTAGAAGGCCAGCCGGAAACCCTCAGCCCGGCTGATGTTGTGGAAGTACGCAACCTCAGCATGGAACCCTACGTCGGCGACCGGCTCACCAAAGACCTGGACAGAATGAGCTTTGGTTCCCAGGAAGAATACAATGTTAACCCGCATCGCAGTTTCAGTTTCGAGGTGCTGCTGGCAGCGGCAGGCGAGGCAAGCAAAGCACCCGCCTGGGGCCGCCTGCTACGTATCTGTGGCTTTAAAGAAACCATTGATGCAACAGCCGGTGCAGAAGTCGTCACCTATAACGTGATCTCCGGCGACTGTGACAGCGCCCATTTTGAAGTTCGACGGCCACTCAAGGGTGACACTACCCGGCATCAGCAATACCGCTCCAACGGTGTGCGCGGTAGCTGGTCGCTTGAACTGTCGGCCAAACAATGGCCCCTGCTGAAGTTCGACAACCTGCTGGGCTCCCATGTGCCGGTAGCGAAAGTGCCTAATCTGGCTGTTGATAGCAGCGCCTGGAAAGACCCGGTAGCCGTTACCAACGACAACACCCCGAAAATCCAGATGGACGGTTACGACCTGGTCATGCAGTCATTCAGCGTCAGCGGTGGCCTGAATGTGGTACGGCGTAACCTGCCCGGTGAGCAACGCACCGTTAGCAGCGGCCGCGATATTACCGGCACCATCACCGTTAAAGCGCCTGATCTGGATGATCGGGATTTCTTTGCCGACGTTGAAAGCCACCAAGGCATCACCCTGCTACCGATTGAAATCCGCCACGGCACAGCCCCCGGCGGCATCATCGACATCAGCATGCCACGGGTACAGCTGACCAACATCACCGAAACCGATATTGATGGTGATCTGGGCTATCAGATGAACTTCCGTGCGCTGCCATCTGATGCCGGTGACGATGAATTTGAACTGCGTCTGCCGCACAACCCGTAAACACTTGCACTAAATCACACAGCCCGTTCTGCTTTGCAGCGCGGGTTTTTTTGTATCCATTTTTTGAGGAACAGAACCATGGCTAATGTACAAAAAATCACCAGAGACTTTACCTTCCGCGCCCCGGTAGACGTGATCTGGCCAACCGATAACCCGGACGAAGACCGCACCCTCACCCTGGACACCACCTTCAAAATGCCGGAACCCGGCTCTGGCTGGTTCGCCGCCGATATGGTGCATGACATTCATAACCTGGACGAACACTTCGACATTGAAGACTGGGGCGGAAAAGACCAGCTGCTGGAAAGCTTGAAGATGCACCCCTGCTGTAGCCCGGCCTTTGTGCATACCTTCCAGGAACGTACTCAGGGAAAGAACATCCGCTCTACCGGCTAGGCTACGGCCTGATAAACGCCCCCGGACAGCTGAGCGCAGACGACCGGACAGAACTGGAATTTGACCTGCAAGAACGGGGCGCATCACCGGCCTGCATCCGCCAGCGCCTGCAACAGGCCGAAGCCGATACAGAAATCCGCGTTCCCCACTGGTACTGGCAGGCCTACCAGCTGTACTGCCTGCACAGCACCCAATGGCGACTGGGGCCATCCGGCCCCGGCGGCCTGGACTACAGCGTGATCTACCAGACCATGGACAGAATGAAGTTGGATAATGACCGGCAGCTTGAGCTGATCAGCGAGATTGGGCTGATTGAATCGGGTATTCGTGCAGCGCTGGCAGACAGGCAGGAGAAAGGGCGGGGGAGGCAGTAATGTATGTCAGGGGCAGCATTCGCTATACTCGCTGCCTCTTCCTCAGAGGATACTTCAGCACGTGACAACTTTTATCGTTGATGGCCACAGCGCGGCCTGTGATTCGCTCTGGACAGACGGCCTGGGTAATTCTATACAGAGCGAACTGTATAAGTATTTATTCATACCTCGCGACAATATGATAAGAGAAGGTGATGTGGCGTCTGTGTTTTATTACGCCGGAAGTGCAGAAGCAATCCTGATGCACCAGGCCTTTGTTGTAGATGTGCTGTCTGCTGACGAGTATCTGATATGGTCGGATAATCTGAGAAAAGCGCGCCCAACGGTTAAGCTAGGCTTTTGTGAGGTTGAATTAGCCTTGTGGATACCTCAGGAACTTGAGGGTGTGAGTCAGGGGCAGGGAGTGATTTTTGGTGGTACAGGTGGGCGTCACGCCTTTACTCACTATCGAGACAACTACTGTACTGAAAGTGCGACAGAGCACGCCATACAGCAAGATAAGTATTCAGGCCCACCAATCGTTCACTACTGTAGCATGAATAAATCAGGCAAAAACGTGAAAGATATTGACAAATGCCAGATTGACATTATATATGCGGATACGTCACACTTAATCAACGATTTGCAAGCTTCAGGAGAAAGTGTTGTGAGTAAGTTTCGCTATACAGGCTGCTCAACAGCTGAGCCAGAAGAAGCGCCTGCTATCGACATAGATAAATTGACCAACTGGGTCAAAAAGCATGAGCAGCGACGCAAGCAGCAAACGCTTCGCAACGCCATTGCTGGTAAACCGTCTGAAACCAGATTACAGGCAAAACGTCTTTTTGATGATATTGACGATCAGAATGCTGCTGCAAAGATGGCTTAAGCAGTAGAGTCAAGCTAAGAACCCGCCCAGTGCGGGTTTCTTTTTGCCTGCACTAGAGTGCATATCTACCTGGGTACAGGCTACGGCTAACCGTCTGCCGCCTCAGCAACCTGTTGCACAGTGCCAATGGGCAGCCAGAGGTGTAGCAGTTCATCCGGGTTGACCGGGTTAAACCCGTAAGGTTGATAGAAGTCTTTTGCCCGGTTGTCTTTGGCATCAACAAAAAGGCCAATGATCGGTGCGGCTTCAAAGGCCCGTGCCGCACGGCAACAGGCATCAATCAGCAACATACTGCCCAACCCTTGGCCCTGCTGTGACTGGTCGATGGCCAGCCTGGCCAGCTTAAGCGCTGGGAGTTGTCTGGCATACTTCTGAAACAGCGGTGAACCTTCAGGGGCATCCACTGGAAAGAAGGTCAGCGTATAAAAACCCAACACCTTTTCAGGCTCGGCATCGTCAACCAGTACATAAGTACGGGCGATCAGGCTGCTGCTCTGCTGTCTGGCTGTTTGGGCCAGAAAGCGATTCAGATCAGATTGGCCGCAATCAAAGTTCTTGCGGTTGTGGGGCTTGCTGATTTCAACGATGTCGAGCATTCACTGCCTCTTTATAGTTGGCCGCAGCAGTCAACAGCTTGCTATTCGGGGCTGGCGGATTTTCCAGTGCTGACATCACATGGTTTGCACTGTCCAGCGTTAGCTCCAGCCGTTGCATTTCACTGATAACGGTATTGGCTTTCGCCACCGCCGCTTCAACAACAAACTGGGAAATCGTGGCACCAGAAAGCTCCGCAGCATTTCTGATGATCTCTTGTGTTTCTTGTGACACACGGGCAACAAGCCGTGCGTCTTTGGGGGCATTGGTGGTCATTAGCTGTTATCCCGTGTAAATCGCCTGGTTCAATATTGATCTATTGTCCCGGTTGTGTAAGTAGATGTGTGCCAATATAGCACACAAAGCCAGTAAGTTAGTCTGTGTGTCATTTTGGCGTATGGCTGTCTCTGTCTGGCTTGTGACACCTATCCGTGTCAGTTAGAATCACAGTTTAAACATTGAAGCAAGTACGAATTTAAACATCAGATAAGTAATCACATCTGGAGTGCCCAGCATGCCCTTTCTTCTCGAAGACAACCGGAACACCGAGTTGTTTGAACACTTTGCTGACTCGGAGCAAAACACCGAGGAGTATGAACGCTTGAATGCGTTTGAAGGTGTCGATATCAGTGCTGATATCGACTTTAGCGCGGCTGAAGGTTACGAGTTGCGCATGGTCATCCAGCCTAACTCTATGTTTGAGCTGGAAATCTTTATGCTCAACCATAAAACGAAGAGGGTTGCTTACTTTAATCGCGTAGAAAGGCTGAGTCTTGATCTGGACGGTATTAGTAATGAAAGGCCTATTAGTCAGGTACTGATCTGGCGTGCAGCCCGTGGCAATGATGCAAGGGCAACCCAGGGCTTGGTGCAGGCGGTTTTCTTCCGCAAACTTGTATGTGACTACAATATTGTCGTAAGTGATTCAGAACAAACACGCGACGGTGCGCGCATGTGGGAAAGCTTGCTATATGATGCCATGGTTGATGATGACTTGATTGCAGCAGCAGCAGACATGGCGACCAAAGAAATCGCGTTAATCATAGAAGAAAGTGATCTGGATAAGCAAAAGACATGGTTGTGGGGACAAGAAGAGGTCCACCGGGAACGCCTTGGTCTGATAGCCCTGAAGCCCTGAAGCAGAACAGGCAAAAAGAAACCCGCCCAGTGCGGGTTTCTTTTTGCCCGGTATGTCCAATCATGGCACCATCCCCACACCAACAGGCAGAAGGATGAAGGAATGACAGCCAAGGCAAAGGAAACCAAGCAGCAACCCGCCCAGGAAGAAAAGCCAGAATGTTTTGTCATCATGCCGATCTCAGATAGAGACGGGTATGAAACGGGGCACTTTAAGCGGGTATATGACTGGATAATCAAACCGGCCTGTGAGGCGGCGGGGTATAAGCCGGTGCGGGGGGATGATGTTTCCTCTTCCCACCTGATAGTGGCGGATATTCTGAAGCGGATTGTGGAAGCGCCGATGGCTATTTGTGATGTGAGTAGCCTGAATGCCAATGTGATGTTCGAGTTGGGTATTCGCCAGGCGTTTGGTAAGCCGGTGGCGTTGCTCAAGGATGAGCGTACAACCAGTGTATTTGATATCGGCGGGC
>JAOXSF010000004.1 GCA_025800125.1 Marinobacterium sp. | reverse complement strand
CAGGTGGCGGCCTCGGTTGCCAGAATCTTCTCAACGCTGATGCCCATGTGGGCCGATACCAGCTGCGCGAACTCCAGCCGGAGCTGGTCACTGTTCTGCTGAAACTTTGCCAGCACATCGGCGGGTAACTCGCCGTAGGGGTTGCCATCAACTTTCTGCGCGCCGGAGTGAATCAGGGTGACTTTGATACCCGCGTCTTCCAGGTGTTTTTCATAACTGGCATGGGCCATCACTACGCCGATGGAACCGGCAATACCGGTCTGGGTGATCAACCGCCGATGGGCACTGCTGGCCAGCGCCATGCCAGCCGAACAGTTCATATCCCAGCAGGCCGCCCAGAGTGGCTTGCCTGACGCATCGGCCATGGCCCGCAGCTTACGTGCGGTGTCGAAACAGCCGGCCACTTCACCGCCTGGCGTGTCCATATCTAGCAGTACGCCTTTAATGTCCGGGTCAGCAAAGGCATCAGCCGCACGGGCAATAATGCCGTCGTAACCGGTCATACCACTCCAGGGCCGCAGGTTGCCTGATTTATGCACCAGGCTGCCCGATACCGGCAGAATGGCAGCTCCTCCTACCACCTGATACGGCCGGTCACGCTCCCGACGGGCCTGATAACTGGCAGCGGTGGCGGCCATATCGTTAGCATCCAGCTGCTGATCACCATCCTGCAGGGTGATAATGCCCAGCCGATTCGCAATGCCACTGATGGCAATACGGGCATAACCGGGCTCCAGCAGCAACGGCGTGTTCAGCACACGAGCTGAGATATGAGCAAGTTCTGGCATGGGTGATCCTGTTTTTTGGGCATAAAAAAACCGCCAGATGACGGTTTGAGGCATTGTGCTGCCTACTATTACGCAGGCAAAAAGAAACCCGCACTGGGCGGGTTTCATGTTTTCAGTACAAAGATAATTCAATCAATCGGGTCTTTAGAAATCACTGCCAAAATTTTCTCATATGACTCGTCATCTCCCCACAAATCAATCGAGTTATCACGCACCACAGCATGATCAGTGATTTCCTGGGTCTTCCCCGTTTCCCATTCGTAACGGTAAACCCTGTGACCGAACTTGAGAGCGAAACCCATTTGCGTTGTCCAGAAGCGGCGACCATCGCCCGTCTGACAGTTGTCGCTTACAACCAGATTGTACCTATTCAACAGGTACTCAAAGAACACGTTCTTGGTAAGCTCGTGCGTCACATCATTGTGGGTGACATCACTTGTGCGCCAGAGCAACACCTGGGTTACAGGACGACCGCCCAGCTCTTTGTCATCCCATATCTTGGCTTTGATGTAGTAACACACTGACTGATCGGTATCACATACCAGCGCGACTTCAAAATCATCATTTGTATTACCTGCAACCCGAATCAACTGGTAACCACTCGGAAAGACCATCTTTGTTTCGGCAGCAACGTCCTGAAACTCACCAGCCGTCAAACGGGTGTAGGTCTCAGTGTTTCGTTCCTGGTTATCCAGGTGGCCGAATTCTGTATTGATCTTAGTACTATCTGTATAGTTCCGTGGCATAGCATTATCCCGCGTGTATTGACTCACCCTGCAGTATATGGGTGTAGTGAATTCGTGACTGCTCCCCGCCCTGACGGGCGAGGCTTCCAACTTCTCAGGCTGCTGCTGGTTCGTGACCGGACTTACGCAAGCCTCCATTGGCAGGAACCGACAGTCCTTCGGCCCGTAGCT
>JAOXSF010000200.1 GCA_025800125.1 Marinobacterium sp. | reverse complement strand
CAGCTTGCACAGGTGCAGGGCGGGGCTGAAGGTTACTGGCAGCAGTACCTCGATGCTGAAAGCGAAATCGAGCGGATGTATGAAAGCCGCCTTGAACAGCTTGATGCTGAAAAGCTGCTGGTTGAGCAGCTGAGCCGTCAGATTGACAGCCTGAAACTGTCGTCGGTTTCGGTGCTGACGCCTCAACAGCGTATGGCTGAAGCCAAGGATCAATGGGATGCACTGCTGGCAGAGGTACAGGCGGAAGTGGCGGCAGGTGATTACAGTCGTGTTAATCAACTGCAGGCTACGGGCGAGGCGTACATTAAAGAAACGCAGTCGGTGTGGGGTAGTGGTACAGCTGCTGTCAACGTTTTCAATGAGGTTGTTGGTGCGCTGGAAAGTATGTCAGCAACGCTTGATAGCAAAGACTTTGAACAGCGCAAGCTTGATCTCGACAATGAGCGCAACACCGAGCTACAGCGAGCAAGGCAATCGCTGGAACATCAGCTACAGCAGCTGATCGCACAAAATGACCATCTCAACACGATGAGTGATCTACTGGCTGGGCTGGCCGGTGAATTCAGTACAGCGATAGCGGCGGTGTTGCCGTCAACCAGCGGCGTGGTGGTCGACGGCAGTCACTACCACGGTCTGCCGTGGGTGCCCTATGACGGCTATCTTTCGGAACTGCATAAGGGCGAGCGGGTGCTGACGGCAGCGGAAAATGCCCAGTACCCGGCGCTGAAGGCAGCGGCGGCGCGGCCTGCGCCCCTGCCGCTGGCTGTCGCCCCCGTTCCGGCTGCCCCTGCGGCCCCGTCGGCGGAGGCGGCCGGGCTGCGCGAACTGGCAGCCCGGCTGGATCAGCTGACCGAAACGCTCGGGCGGCTGATGATCGAGCAGATCGACGTAACAGAAACCCAGACCGATGCCATCACCGACCAGCTGCGCCGCAATGAGCCGCGCCAGAAAACGAGACTCCCCGCATGACAACAACAGATTATGAGGCCTGGCTGGCCGGGCCGGGCGATGCCCGCGAACCGGTCTGGCTGCTGGAAATGGACCACGCTGACGGCGCTGAGGCCGTGGCCGCCGGAGTATACACCGCGCATGACAGCTACTGGCCGGATGTACTGCAGCGTATCGACATGGTCGACGCGCTGGATGTGTCGCAGTCCGTGACCGAGCTGGTATTGCGCAACACCGGTGATCTGGATCACTGGATTGAGCGCGAGTGGCTGGGCTGGCCGATCCGGCTCTATCACGGCGACCGGCGCTGGCTGCGTGAGGATTTTCAGCTGCGCGGCCAGATGATCAACGGCGGCGTACGGGCGATGAACCCGCAGCGCGCCGAACTGAGTTTTAACGTGCTCGATGCGCTGGCGGAGCTCAATGTCCCCATCGGTGGTGCCAGTTTTGACGGCCAGCCGATGACCTGCGTGCTCGGCACGCCGTACAACGTCACCGCGCCGCTGCACGACAGCAATCTGGGTTATCGGCTCCACCCTGGCCCCGGCATCATCCAGTTTGATGATGTGCGCGACCGGGGCGGCAGCGTGGCCTATACCGCCAACGACCCGCCTGGCGGCTTCCGGCTGCAGGCGATGAACCGGGGCACGGTGACGGTTGACCCGGTCGGGCCGGGGGCGACTCCGGCGGAGCTGGTGACGCTGCTTTGTGACGGCACCCGGTTGACGCCCAACGCCGACAATCTGGCCCAGCTGCCGACCTGGCCGCTGGGCATGGTCAGTCGCACCGATGCGCTGCGGCGCGAAGTGCTGGACCAGCTGCTGCAGAGCCTGAGTGCGACAGCGGTGGTCAATCTGGCCAACGAACTTGAGATCCGCCAGCTGACGCCGCCGTCGAGCAGTTTTACGCATCAGCTGTCGGTGTCGGATGTGCTGGAGCTGGAAATGACGGCGGTTGATCCGGCCTACCGTAGCATCGAGATTCGCTGGGGTAAAAATCATACGGTGATGGATGCCGGGGCGCTCAATGCCGGTACAGATCCGACTCAGGGTGGCATCAGCGCCGATGACCGGTTGCGTCTGAGTGCGCAATGGCAGACGGAGCAGGTGGTGCTCAGCGCGAACCGGTACGCGCCGCAGCTGGTGATAGACAGCTGCTGGACAACGCTAGCGGCGGTGCAGGCGCAGTTGCTGGATCTGCAGATATTGCGGCGGGTGGATCGCTACTATGCCCGCGTGCGCTGTGATCCGGCCGCGATTCAGTCGATCCGCGCGGGGCAGACCATCCGCGTCACCTACCCTCGGTTCGGGTTTGCGGGTGGTCGCACGGTGCGGGTGCTGCGCAATGAGCTGTCGCGTAACGAGTTGGAGATATTCTGGTGAACGAACAGATTGAAAAAGTCCGCCTGTTTCGCCCGCTCTGGGCCGGGGCCACGGCCTCGACCAGTCGCAATACCGGCGCCGCCGGGCGCATGCTGACGGCGGATCGTTCAGCCGCCTGGTACAGTCACTACGCGGGCGAAATTGAGGTTGGCACGCTGCCGGATCAGATGCTGACTGTGGATTGGGACGGTATGCAGGTGATTAACTCACTGGTCATCGACCGGCATAACCTGAGCGATTCTTCGAGCGTCCGGCACCGGCTGTATAGCGGTGACGATGAGGTGTTTGACAGCGGCGTGATACAGACCGGCCACCCGATTGCGGCGGGCGACTGGATCGCCGGGGTTAATTTTATCGGCGAGTGCTACGACGGCCAGATGTCGGTGCGCACCCACAACTATTTTCTGGCGGCCCCGGTATTTGCGGATCGCTGGGAGATCGACATTGTCGACCCGGACAACCCGGACGGTTACTTGCGCATCGAGCGGCTGCCGGTCGGCCATGCCCGCGCGCTGGACAATAATTTCGGCTGGCGCGGCGAGCTGCGCTACCGCGATAAAACAAAATTTTATGATCCGGCGGGCGGCGGCCTGGTGGTTGAGCGGGGGCACCGCTCGCGTGAGCTGGCGGTGTCGTTTGGCCATCTGACCGCCCGTGATCGAAGCTGGCTGCATGTGCAGCTGGCAGAGACCAAGGCCGATCTGTGGTTCGTCGCCGCGTACCCGTCGCTGGGTGCGGCGGGCGGCATTGAGGCGATGGCGCATCAGTTTTTAGCGTATCGCACCGAGGATCTCAAAGCCGCGCGGCTGAACGTCCTGTTCGGCGGTGAGGCAATCACACTGCGGGAGGCATGATGGCAGAGGCAGAGCAATGGGTCACGCCGCAGGCGTGGGATGAGACACATATTATCAACGGCGATACGTTTGCATTTGTCGCCAAAATGAATCAGATCACCGCGTGGCTGCAGCTGCTGACCAACGAGCTGAACGCTGTACCCGCTGCGGTACAGGTTAAAGTTGACGACCTGCAGGCCTCGATTACAGCGCTGGATACCAGCGTGCTGGCGGGAATCGAGGCGGCCCGCACGGGCGCGCTGGATGATGTCGGTGAGGTGCGGGTCGTTGCGCTGACGGCGCTCAATGACGCCCGCACCGCTGCGCTGGCAGCGCTGCAGGCATTTGTTGATACCGCGCAGCAGCACAGCGACGCGGCGGCTGACAGCGATCAGTCCGCGCAGGCCTGGGCGGTGGCGGTGGGTGAGGTGGCCGATGGGCTGCTCAGTGCCCGCGCCTACGCCGAGGCGGCGCAGCTCAGTGCTCAGCAGGCTGCCAGTGCGGCGGCAGGGCAGGTGCTGGATGACAGCGTGCGCAGTGATAGCAAGGCCTGGAGTAGCGAAAAAACCGGCGCGGAACTGGACGCGCTGGCCGAAAAAGTCGGGGCGATTGATGCCGCTCCGGCATTGTTTATCAGTCTGATGTGAGGATGGGGCATGGCTCTGACAATCAGCAACACCACAACCGGGCTTGTCGCACCAGATCAGCCGGTTGATGTTTTTACGGCGACGACGAACACGCAGCTGAAAAAAGTTTATATCAAACACGATCTGACCACCGCGTGGCAAAGCGATGCCCAGGTGGCCGCGCCCGCCGGGGCGCTGGTGACCCGCAAAGCGTATACCTACGGTGGGTTTGACTACAGTCCCTGCGTCTGGCCGGTCAGTGCGACCGTGGCGCTGGTGATCGCACTCGATACCCGGCTGGGGGACGGTTATATCGCCGATGCCACTGACTCAAAGGGGCTCTGTACGGCGCAGCTGGTTGAGCAGTTGCCGGACGGTGGCTATCGCACCGGCAGCCCTGTGTACCTGAAATTATGTGACGATAAGAGCTATGTCAAACCGTCATATGGTCACAACGGCATTCAGGCAGTGCCGCTGGCTGACGGGCGGTTTTATCTGCAGGGTCGGTACAGCAGCCAGTCACGCGATTACATTGTCAGTGTGGATGTTGCGACGCTGACGCTGAGCATCGAGTACAGTGCCGCGCCATCCACCTGCCGCGTGATGGCGGATGCGCATGTGGCGGTGGTGCCGATCGTTGAGGGCACCGGCTGGTTGCAGCTGCGTGGCAGTGGCAATGGTGCCCAGTATGCTGTGGTGCGCTATGACCCGGCCGGGCCGACGATTACAAAAGGCGCGGTAAAAACGCTGACGAATGATCTTAACCCCTGGGCCTCAGGGCGTGCGGTGCGGGCGGTCAAAGCCAACGCGCAGCGCAATCAGTTTGCACTGCTGTACCCGACCTCGGCGTCGTACAAACAGTTTATCCATTTTGACTACGACGACAGTGATGAGTCGATCACGGTTGTGCATGACTATATGGACAGTGCCAACCCGGATAGCAGTAATGCGCAGTACGCGGATATGGTGTCGCTGTCTGCTGGGGATACGTTTCAGTACATTGCGCTGGCGGTGGCGAGGAATACCAGCTCAAATTACCGCTATACCAAGGCCTACGTTGCCCGCAATCAGCTGATCAGCCCGGTTTCGACCAGCAGCAACCTGTATTACTCGGCCAACAATAATTTGGGGCGTGTGGCGCTGCAGCGGGCAGCGTCGGATGCGGTGCTGATCCAGTCGCAGTATGGGCGGGTCTATCTCCTGGACAGCGGTAGCGGTCCGCTGTCGGTACGGGCCTGCACTCAGCTGCTATCGATCAGCAACAGTGATTTCTGGAGCGATAATCAGGCCAGCGGCTGGAGCCTGGGTGATGGCCTGATTTTTGCGCAGTGCACCGGACAAGGGGTGAACTGGAGTGATGCAAATCTGACGGCAGCAGAGCCCAATGACCGTCTGGCGACGGTGCAGATCGCCACTGCCGATCATCAGCTGTCCGTCCCTGAGCGGGTGCCGCTGCTGGGCGGGATTGATAACGAGTTGATCCGTTACGATGAGTATCGCGATTGCTGGGCGGTGGCCAGTGGCGCTAACCGGCTCGATTTTTATAAAGCCGGGGCGCATTACGGCTGGTGTTACCTCGATCTTGAGGATGCCAGTAACGTGTATTCCGCGCCCTGTCTGAGCTCGTTTGATTTTGATGCCCAGGGGCGATTGTACTGCTGTCTGGCCTGGGGCGATGGCTACAGCACGGCCGGGCAGTCGTCGGTGCAGCTGTACTGCTACGACATCCCTGACCTGGTGACCGCGCATCGGGCGATGCTGCTGGGTGGGCGGCGGCTTGAGAGTGACAGCAATGCCCGGGCCAACCGGCAGTTTCGGGTCAAGGTCAATCGCCAGCGCGGGTTGGTGTATGCGCTGGGCTGGTCATGGTACAGCAGTGCGTACCACTACTGCCTGAGCTACACCGGCACCTGGACGGATGCGGCGGCGGACAGCTGGGCGGGCCAGGGCGGCAGTATGAGCACGCATACAGTCAGCAGTACGACCAGCGGTTACCGGCTGGGCAGCGCCGATTTTATGATCGATCCGCAAACCGATCATCTGCATCTGTTATACAGCAACAGCAGTCGCTACCCGCGTTATCGTGAATTGAGCGCTACGCTCAGTCAGATCCGGGATGAAACCGGTATCACCAGTGCGCAGGATGATCTGGCCTATGGGGCGCAATCAGTCTGGTATCAGTGTGGTGCTCAGCGCATCAGTGCGCTGCATGTGCCGGGCTGGGGCTATCGGGTGATGACCGATCAGCAGGACTCGGCGGCGGCGGAGTCGTCGACGCATGGCTTTACGGCCGATGTCGCACTCAGCGGCCAGGGCAGTTATAACCGCGAGGTGGCCTCGGTACTCAGCTGCAGCGGGCCGCTGCTGACACTGCTGGCACTACACAGCGGTGACGGTGCCCCGGACAGCGTCAAGCGGACGCTTTCGACCGCTGATCTGACGGCGCAGGCCAGCTATGCCCCGCGCGTGGGTAGCAGTGTGCTGTCGCACTATGCGCCGCCGTTGGCACTGGGCTGTACGCCGCCGTTTTACCGCCACGATGATGGTGATGCGGTGGTGCAGCAGGAGATTGTGCCGCCGGTTGAAAGCACATCGGTGGGTCTGGCGCTGCAGACGGCAGATGGCGGATCGCTGACGCTGGTGCGGGACGTCCCGCTTGCGCAGGGCGACGTTGGCATCTATGCCGAGTCGCTGCTGCTGGGCACGGGCGACCGGCTGCAGCTGACCCAGGGTGACCGCCGTGCACTGACGGCCATCGTAACGACGATGGAGGTGTAACGATGCTGGAGATTATGCGCACGGATCAGATGTCGCTGAAGCAGACGGGTGCCGCGCCGGTGCGCGGTGCCCTGCAGCAGGCATATATGCTGTACGATTTTTCGATCAGCCAGGCCAGCGGGTCGATTGTGTTACCGCTACCCCGGCCGGGGCGGTATCGGCTGGCGGCGCAGCTGCTGGCGGCAGGGATGACGGTCGAGCTGGCGCTGGGCGGGGCTGCCGACTGGCAGACGGATACCGCCAGTGGTGGCACTCGTGTCAGTGCCGGGGCGCTGGCGGACACGCCGCTGCTGTACGGTAGTGCTGCGTTGGCCCGCTGTCAGCTGGCGGCGGACATTGTGTTTGAAGGCGGGGTGCTAACGGTCAGTGGCACACTGGGGGGATGTACCGCCAGCGCCCCGGTGGTGGCCATCTGGTGGGCTGAGTGTCCGGACAGTGGCGGGGTGCTGACCCTGCGGGCCGGGAACGGGGTTGATATAACCGGTGGCTGGGTACAGCTGCAGGAGGTGGTGAGTGAGCATTAAAATTATCGCCGGTCAGGCGGTGGCGATGAGCGAGGACGAAATCGCTGAGCAGCAGGCCCGGCGAGCTGCTGCGCAACGGACGCCGTCGGTCGCGGTGCTGATCGGGCAGGTCAAAGCTGCAGCAGAGCAGCAGCGGTTGTACTACATCACAGCCGGGCACGGCAAAGCAGCAGAGTATGCAGGCCTGCTGCTTGAGCTGTCACGTTATGATGCTGACCCGGCACCCACACCGGAAAACTACCCGTACCTGTCAGCAGGCGCAGGGGAGGCGACCGGGCGCAGTTTTGCAGAAGAGGTAAAACTGGTGCGCACCACGGCCCAGCGCTGGGTGCCAATTAATGCTGTGATCAGGCGGTTGGAGATTGAAGCGGTGGAGGCAATACGGGCAGCAGCGAAGGCGGGTGATATTGAGGCGATGCAAACAGCGGCAGAAGTGGACTGGTCGGTGGTTGATCGGAAGGCTGCTGAAGTGCAGATACGTTAATCCTTCGGCCTGTAATGCCATTAGCTGCCAGAGGATCACCTGTGGCTGGGCTGCCTTAGTGATCTTCTGGCGGGGTATCAGCTGTGCAACAGTTACTTTGATGGCTATAACCAGAACCTGCCGCTACATCTGCAACATAGTTACCGTGATGCCTGGCAGAAAAATATATGGGCCTTTGCTGAGCTGATAAAACCAGCATCAGCACGTTATTGATCACTCGCTGGCTTGCGATAATCACATCGCATTCTGGCTTACAGAAAGGCAGGGCACCGGCTGATGCGTTGCCTTTCTGATATGCAAAACTGTTACCTAACCTGTTGTTTTATAAGGCTCAAAATGCTCTGTTCCTACCCGATAAAAATACAGTGTTTTTGCTTTAAAATCATAGGGTTACAGTACGCTGTCGCTCTATATGGGGTGCAGGGGGTCGCAGGTTCAAATCCTGCCGTCCCGACCAATTAAGCTCTAAAATCTAAGTTGCATACCTTTCTCTTGTCTTTGTTTTGTACAAGCAAAATAAAACTCTATTTGTTTGCTTTAAAGCCAGTGTTATCGCAACTTCAATCCATTTGATTTCTTCATACCCGGCATCGTAATCGTTAGTCATCTTTTTTGTAGAATGGTCTGTCTGGACAGTTTCGGAGCTAAAGGTTGTTAACCTGACTCCTCGTAAACCATGGCATGGAACGTCTGACTGAAAGTATCTGGTATAACAAATGTACCCGTGAAGCGTATAGTTTGCTGTCTGTACACTTTCTTCTTTAATCACTTGCCAGAAAATTTTTCTCTTTAGCTCTTGAAATGGTTTTGTTGGGCCCCATTTCTGTTTTCAAACAAACTGGACCGGTTGTTTGCTGAGTGACTGTCAGGTTATACAGCTGCAACCCGTTGTTAGCATTAAAGAAAACAGGAGCCATCACCGATGACGACTGAAACCCGTAAAGAAACACACGGTTTCCAGACAGAAGTAAAACAGCTGCTGCAGCTGATGATCCACTCTCTGTACTCCAACAAGGAGATCTTCCTGCGTGAGCTGATCTCCAACGCATCTGACGCCGCTGAAAAACTGCGTTTTGAGGCGCTGTCCGATGGCAGCCTGTACGAAAATGATGGCGAATTGCGTATCCGCGTCTCCTTCGACAAGGACGCCAAAACCCTGACCATCGACGATAACGGCATCGGTATGACCCGTGATGAAGTGGTCGAGAACCTGGGTACCATCGCTAAATCTGGTACTGCCAGTTTCCTGTCTAACCTGACTGGTGATCAGACCAAAGACAGCCAGCTGATCGGTCAGTTTGGTGTGGGTTTCTACGCCTCTTTTATCGTTGCTGACAAGGTTGATGTATTCACCCGTCGCGCCGGTGCTGATGCCGCTGAAGGTGTGCACTGGTCGTCTGCCGGTGAAGGCGAATTTGAAATTGCTACTATCGACAAAGCTGAGCGCGGTACCCGTATCGTGCTGCACCTGAAAGAGGGTGAAGAAGGCTTTGCTGATGGCTGGAAACTGCGCTCTCTGGTGCGTCAGTTCTCTGACCACATCTCCCTGCCAGTGATCATGGAAAAAGAGATCATACCGGAAGAGGGTGAAAGTGAAGGCGCTGAAGTAAAGGTTGAAGATGAAACCGTTAACAGCGCAACTGCACTGTGGACGCGCAATAAGTCTGATGTCAAAGACGAAGAGTACCAGGAGTTCTACAAGCATATCTCCCACGATTTTGCTGATTCCCTGACCTGGGCACACAACCGTGTTGAAGGTAACCTGGAATACACCAGCCTGCTTTACCTGCCAGAGCGTGCCCCATACGACCTGTGGAATCGTGATGCGCCTAAAGGCCTGAAACTGTACATCCAGCGTGTTTTCATTATGGATGAAGCAGAGCAGTTCCTGCCGCTGTACCTTCGTTTTATCAAGGGTGTGGTTGACTCCAATAACCTGTCTCTGAACGTGTCCCGTGAGATTCTGCAGAAAGACGCCAATGTTGATAAGCTGCGCAGTGCGCTGACCAAGCGTGTGCTGGATATGCTGTCCAAACTGGCGAAGAAAGATGCGGAAAAATATGCCACTTTCTGGAAAGAGTTTGGTGATGTTATCAAGGAAGGCCCGGCGGAAGACCCTTCCAATAAAGAGAAGATTCTCAAGCTGATGCGTTTTGCTTCTACGCATAACGACAATGCCGATCAGAACGTCTCTCTGGACGATTACATCGGCCGTATGCAGGAAGGTCAGGACAAGATCTACTACGTGGTTGCTGACTCTTACAACACGGCGAAAAACAGCCCGCACCTGGAGATCTTCCGTAAGAAAGGTATCGAGGTTCTGCTGCTGTCTGACCGTATCGACGAGTGGATGATGAGCCAGATCTTCGACTTCGACGGCAAGTCATTCCAGGACGTGGTGAAAGGTGAGCTGGACCTGGGCGAAGCGGAAACCGAAGAAGAGAAGAAAGAACAGGAAGAGCAGGCCAAAGAGATGGAAGGCCTGATCGAGCGTCTGAAAACTGTTCTGGACGAGAGAGTTTCTGAGGTACGTGTAACGCATCGTCTGACCGACTCTCCAGCCTGTCTGGTGATTGGCGCTTACGATATGGGTGCGCAGATGCGTAAGATCATGGAAGCGGCGGGCCAGGCAGTGCCTGATTCCAAGCCGGTATTCGAGATCAACCCGACTCACCCGCTGATCGAAAAGATGGATCAGGAAGCTGATGAAGATCGCTTTGCTGATCTGGCACAGATCATTTTTGACCAGGCCGGTCTGGCAGCGGGTGATCAGTTGGATGACCCAGCAGCCTATGTTGCCCGTCTGAACAAACTGCTGCTGGAAATGAGCCAGTAATCAAGTCGCTAGTTGCTGAAGCTGATAGCCCAAGCTTTAAATGATAGCCTGTGCTGTGTCTTATGGCAGTTGAAAAGCCGACCGCTCTGGTCGGCTTTTTGCTATCAGGGCTGTTGCTTTGTGTCTGATGGGGTTAGCAGATTTCTGGGGCGAAATTAAAGTGATGAAGCTGATTCAGGCTCCAGGTTGGTTCAGAACCCGGTTCTGCCCAAACGTAAAGCCGGTTTAGCCGGTTATTTGAACAGCCGTTGGTTCTGATAGTGGAAATGCCTGATCGTAACCCCAATTAAAGACAAAGGCATAGACCATAAAAAACAGCGACAGGCCAATATCCATCACCAGTGCGTGCAACAGTGTCATATCCAGCCACCAGGCGACCATCGGTAAGGTAGCAAACAGTAAACCTCCCTCGAACAGCACCGCATGGGTGATACGTAATTTACCTGAACGTTGCCGTGGCATTACTCCGTCATTTTTCTTACACAGCCATTTATCAAACATCAGGTTGTAAAGATAGTTCCAGCTCATGGCTATCAGGCTCAGGGCGATGCTCAGACTACCAATTTCCATTGGTGAATTGTCGATAAACAGGCCTGCAATATAGATGGTCAACACTACTGCAATGGTTTCAAACAGCAGTGTGTGTCGAATTCTGTCAGCCGTTGTGCGCATAGTTTTCTCTCCTTTATTGCAGGCCATTCTATGGATTATCTGGATAGTTCATAATGAATACCTCTTGAAAAAATCGTTAGGTATAGGAATGCGCTTTACTCTTGATCAGTTGCGGGCCTTTATTTTGAGTGTAGAAACGGGTTCTTTCTCTGCTGCCGGGCGCAGGTTGGGCAAAGGCCAGTCAGCAGTCAGTACCGCGATTGCAAATCTGGAGATTGACCTGGGTGTCACGCTGTTTGATCGCAGTCGCCGTGAGCCAGTGCTTACTGATGCAGGCCTGGCGCTGTTACCTCAGGCAGAGGCATTGTTGCAGCAAGCGCAGCGCCTTGAAGGACATGCCGATGCGATGAGTGCAGGCGAAGAGGGGCAGCTATCGCTGGCGGTAGAGGAGTCGTTGGTGGGTGAGCCTCTGGACGTATTGCTGGTGGCTTTTAAAGCGGAGTTTCCAGAGCTTGAGCTGGAATTACTGTACCCCTCACGGCGAGAGATTATCGAGCTGGTGCGTGAAGGGCGGGTAGATATAGGGCTGATGATTACTACGTTTGACCTCCTGTCTGGTGTAAAACTGACGCCCTTTAAAGAAGTGCTGTTTATTCCAGCGGTCAGCCCGACCCATCCTCTGGCATCCATCGAGATTCTTAGCTTCGATGAAATGATGGACTATCGCCAGCTGGTGCTTACTTCTTATCGTGGCGGTATTCTGCCCCAGGAGCAGATCAGCCGTAAAATCTGGAAGATTGAAAGCCAGTATGGGGTCATTGAACTGGTAAAACGCGGTTTAGGTTGGGGGTATCTGCCCGAACATCTGTCTGCACCCAGTATTCGTCGGGGTGAGTTGGTGGAGTTAAAAGTAGCAGGAGGCCCGTTTGCTACCCACCGACCAGTTGATCTGATCACCAGAACACAGTATCGGGAGGGTAAAGCAGGACGTTGGTTAAGCCATGCTCTGCTGCAGTTGCCCTACCTGGTGTAAGCCTTGATGCGGTGTTCATGCTTCCTGCTCCTTGTGCTGGGGCAGTTCAATGATGAACGTTACACCTTTGCCAGGTTCGTTGTGGCAGCTGAGTGTGCCGTTGTGCTCCTGCTCTACAATATCTCGACAGATTGCCAGTCCAAGCCCTGTGCCCAGTCCGGGCCCCTTACTGGTGACAAAGGGATCAAACAGACGGTGTGTAACGGAGCCAGGAATGCCTCCGCCATTATCTCGTATGCGTATTATTAGCCGTTCAGGCCCTGAGCGTACCTGTATATGAATGTTCCCCTGTATCTGGTTGGTTTTTTGTACAGGGTGTGTTCGTTTTATTGCATCGCTGGCGTTACTGATCAGATTGACCAATACCTGCAGTAAACGCGCCGGGTTAGCTGATACTGTTTGTTCAGGTGCTGGGTTGTCTATTGTCAGTCGGGCAACAGATGACCACTGGCAGTGGGTCAATGTGCTTGCTTGTTGAAGCATTGATTTCAGTAAGCAGCTTTGTGGCGGCTGTTCTTCAGGGGATGATGCTTCATAAGGATGCTGTGGGTAAAGCCAGCATCGGGCTGCACCTGTCAGTTGGCTGATCTGCTGTAAAGCCTGCTGGGATTGTTCTGATGCAGCTTGTAGTTCTGTGAGCAGGTAATCCAGATCAAGTTTGTTCAGGGAATGTGTGAGCAAGGCAAGACACTGCTGGTCTGACCGTTTATCTGATGCTGTCGTGGTCAGTTGTTGCAGGGTATTCAGCAATCCTGACAGCTGTTGGTGTCCATGCTGTAGAAAGCTCAGATTGTCCTGAATACACTGGGCTGGGCTGTTTATTTCATGTAACAGGTTAGCGCATTGCTGACCACATTGTAGCAGTGGCTGCACAGCTTTGGCCTGAGTAACCCGTTGGGCCTGTTGCGCTTGCTGTATGCGCAGTTGCTGAGCTGTATGCTCCAGCTGTAAGCGGCAGTGATAAAGCTCTGATGGCAACTGGTCAGGATCATCCTGCTGTTTGAACTGGTGATCAAGCTGCCGGAGTCGCCAGCGATACAGCAGGCGGGTTGTCAGTACCGTTAGAGTGCCTTGTAATACCAGCATCAGTAGCCATGCTGAATACTCTGGCTTTGGTAAATGCGTTTCTGATCCTGATAGATACGTCTCTGAAACGGATGGGTGTATCTTTGAAGTTGATAGAAGATCGGCTAACCATGCCAGCAGGAATGCTAGCAAAATCGAAAAAGTCAGTGCGCTCAGCAATGTAAGTGCTGATGTCATCCCGGACAGTGAGGTACGTGATGATCTCACAAGCATACTCCGGTAACTGTAAGTGGTCAGGCTATATATGCCTTATAGCATGGTCGCCTGTATTGCGTTTGTAGAGTGTGAATGTATGAAAAAGTTCGCTGTGATGGAAGGGTTCGTCGTGATGGAAAGGCTCGTTGTGATGGAAATGTTTACTGTGATAAAAACTATTCAATGGAAAAGTATAGTAAGAAAAATACCAGCATAGATACCCCTTTTGAAGTAACGGTGTTTGACATAACGGTGTGTGGAATAAGCTGCTATTGGAACTGATGTCTTCTTTAACTGCCTACACTGAAGCGATAGTGAGTTATCCGTCGTTTTTGTACTCAATTGTAACAGTCTGGGAGTTTGAAATGACAGCAGATCAATTCTGTGAAAGAGAGGATGACAGTGGATTTATAAAGGCCCGTGTCGCGTTTATTGATGATGATGGTGCTCAGCTTGAGAGTCGAAAGCGATCATTCTATCGTCATCGAGACCGTTGGCAGATGTTCTTTTTCTCAAGTGCCCGAAAAGCATTGCAAGCTCACCACGCAAAGCCCTTTGATGTTGTGGTAACAGATATCCTGATGCCAGAAATGGACGGTATTGAATTGATTATCCAGCTTAATCGTAGCCATACGGCCCCACACTGCATTGTGTTAACGGGTATGTCTGATTTGCAATTGGCGACCCAAGTATTTAATCGCTGTAATTTATTTCGATTCTACACCAAGCCCTGTGTAGAAGAGCGGCTAGCTGAAGCGATTACAGCGGCTCTGGTGGCGACAGAGCCGATGAGTAGTCGAGAGGTACAAACAACAACAGATGCGTCGGTGCCAGTGGAACGCGTGGTACTGGACAGGCTTTCTCGTCCGATGCTGGTGGTCGATGCTAAGGCGCGACAATGTTATATGAATCAAGCTGCTACGGCGCTGTTAGCGCAGTCGCATCAGTTACTACGAATAGACCATGAAGGCGTATTACGTGGTGTCTGTCGTGACGATACGCGCCATATCCATCAGGCGCTGGCCAGATTACTAGCAACGCCTGATGAAGAGATGTCGGCATTAACATTACGAGGCAACTGTGGGCAAGGCGATCTGAAGCTGGTGATGGTGCAGGTTTCTCTTGCGGGGCGCGCAGTTACTCGTTTATCTGATCGTCATGCACTTCTTTTTATTGCTGATAGCACCTTGCAGCAGCCAGGTACCCCATCCACTGAAATGATTGCTGCCATATTGGGAGTGACAGCAACGGAAGCGAGGCTGATTGATCAGTTAGCTCAGGGGCATGATCTGGATACCGCAGCCCGGCAGTTGGGTGTAACATCAAACTCTGTTCGCACGTACCTGAAACGGGTGCTAAGAAAGACAGGTCTTAATCGACAGGTTGACCTGGTACGACTGGTGATGACTATTCCGTTACCCTGAGCAGACCCTTGCACAGGGAAATTACCTGTAATCATGAGGCTGTTTTCTGATATTTCCTGCTTTTATATTTTAATCCCTCCTGTTGCAAATAATTAGCACTATATGTTCTGGTAGTGCCAGTTTTTTTGTTCTGTTCGATTCCTCATTAAGTTCTATGTCTGTATGTAAAGATGGCTTTTTAGCTATATCTTTCATAGAGATTTGTTGTTCAAAAATTTATGGAACTTTTTAACTTTTTTAATGTAGAGGGTGATGTCTGTAACTGCTACAGGCAGGGTATGTTAACTAATATTTATATCCGTGATTATTTACTTATTTTATATTACGTTTTTCTATTAAATATGTCCCTTTATGGTGACAGCCTGATAAACATTACTGATCTGTAATTGTGGTGAAAGCACTGCACGGAACCGCAGTCAGAGCAGACACAGCCCTGGAAGGACTGGGGCTTTATCGCTGAATAAAGAGCTGATGTTTCAGATTCAATATACAGCTGTGCATGCTCAGTCTGAAATCTGCGATGAGAATGTGGAGTTAACCATGAATACAAACAGGCCAGTGAAATGGCTTCTGCCTGCCCTTATTATGGGGGTCGCTTTTGAAGCAGGGGCTGCCTATGAGTCTCGACTTAACCGTAATCCTGAAGTCCCCGATGGGCTTTCCACTTTGCAAGGTGTACCGTTACC
>JAOXSF010000197.1 GCA_025800125.1 Marinobacterium sp. | reverse complement strand
GGTGTATAGCCAGCTGTCTCGCTGTCAATGTCGGTGGAATCATGTAAACTACGGCTCCTGCTTATCGTTTTGGTAAGTGGTTGAGCTACAGAACGACTTTCTATGCAGAGGAATCCATGTCGCAGTCTTTAGCATTTGTATTTCCCGGTCAGGGGTCTCAGCAGATTGGTATGTTGGCCGAGCTTGCGCAGGCGCACGATATTATTGAAGAGACCTTTGCTGAGGCTTCCCTGGTGTTGGGGTATGATCTCTGGGCATTAGTTCAGAGTGGTCCAGCAGAAGACCTCAACAGTACAGAAAGGACGCAGCCTGCGTTATTGACTGCAGGGGTGGCGTTGTGGCGTTTATGGTTACAACAAGGCGGTGAAACGCCTGCTGTAATGGCTGGCCATAGTCTGGGTGAGTACACCGCTCTGGTATGTGCGGGAGCTATCAGGTTTGAGGACGCTGTTAAACTTGTTGAGTTGCGTGGGCAGTATATGCAGCAAGCTGTTCCAGCAGGAACCGGTGCTATGGCTGCTATTCTTGGTTTGTCAGATGATGCGGTGAAAGATGCTTGCGATAGTGTAGCGCAGGATGATGTTGTTGCTCCTGTAAATTATAACTGCCCGGGGCAGGTGGTAATTGCAGGTGAGAAGGGTGCGGTTGAGCGTGGTATAGAGGCCTGTAAGGCGTCGGGTGCTAAGCGTGCGGTGTCTCTGCCTGTATCTGTGCCTTCTCATTGTGCGCTGATGAAGCCAGCTGCTGAGCAGCTGGCAGTGGCGCTTGCTGGAATTGATGTGTCTCAGCCTCTGATACCTGTTGTGCAAAACGTTTGTGCTGCAGTCCCTGAGACGGTTGATGAATTGAAAGAAAACCTGCTTTCTCAGTTATATAGTCCAGTACGTTGGACTGCGGGCATTCAGGTCATGATTGGGCTGGGTGTTGAGGCTGCTATTGAGTGTGGTCCAGGCAAGGTGCTGTCTGGCTTAAACAAAAAGATTCATAAGCCGCTGGCTGTCGCTGCTATCAATGATGCGGTAGGCCTGGAAAAGGCGCTGGGCCAATAAAGCTGGGGTAGATATTATGAGTATTAAAGGTAAGGTTGCGCTGGTAACTGGAGCAACTCGGGGTATTGGTAAGGCTATAGCTGAAGAGCTGGGGCGTCAGGGCGCTACTGTGGTTGGAACAGCAACAAGCGTGGGTGGCGCGCAGTCAATCACTGACTACCTTGTTAAGGCTGGTGTGCCGGGTAGGGGGTTGGTACTGAATGTGGCTGATATTCAGTCAGTAGATTATGTTATCAAGCAAACTCAGGAAGAGTTTGGTGCTGTTGCGGTGCTGGTTAACAATGCCGGTATTACGCGTGACAACATTATGATGCGAATGAAAGAAGATGAGTGGGGTGCCGTACTGGATACCAACCTCACTTCCGTTTTCCGCCTCGTAAAAGGCTGTTTGCGGGGTATGACCAAGGCTCGTTGGGGGCGTGTCATAAACATAAGTTCTGTTGTTGCTTCCATGGGGAATGCGGGGCAGGGGAACTATGCGGCGGCAAAGGCCGGGATGGAAGGTTATTCCCGTGCTTTGGCTGCTGAAATTGCTTCTCGCAACATTACTGTGAATTGTGTTGCGCCGGGCTTTATTGAAACTGATATGACTCGCGATTTGCCTGAAGAGCATAAAGAGAACCTTAAGTCTCGTATTCCTATGAATCGTCTGGGTCAACCAGAAGAGATTGCAGCTGTGGTTGGCTTTCTTGCTAGTCAGGCTGGGGCATATGTGACAGGTGAGACGATCCACGTCAACGGTGGGATGTACATGTCCTGATAAAGACTGGCAGGAGTAATTGTTTTTTCTGCCAATATGTTGATAATGGGCCGTCAAATAAAGTTCGATCGTACATGCCGCCCGACCTGAGCCTTATCGGGGCAGGGTGGATTTGAACACAATCCCGATTCGTGCCTTTTAAGGTACGGTGGTGTTGATAAAAAGATAGGAAGAGTTATGAGCGATATTGTAGAGCGCGTTAAGAAAATCATTGCAGAGCAGCTGAGTGTTGATCTGGAAAAGGTTACTAACGAAGCTTCTTTTGTTGAAGATCTGGGCGCTGACTCTCTGGATACTGTAGAGCTGGTAATGGCTCTGGAAGAAGAGTTTGAGACCGAAATTCCAGACGAAGAAGCAGAGAAAATTACTACTGTTCAGCTGGCTGTCGACTACATCAATGCTAACCAGTAATTGATGTAGTAACGTTTGTTGCTTGAAAAGCCGCGCTATGTTTCATAGTCGCGGCTTTTCTTTTATATGAATCAGCAAAAGGAGTGAATATGGCTCGACGACGCGTTGTTGTTACCGGAATGGGGGTGTTAACCCCGGTGGGCAATACAGTTGAGGAAAGCTGGCAAGCTATTCTTGCTGGGCAGAGTGGTGCTGCGATAATTGAGCATTTTGATACCTCTGCTTTTTCTACCCGGTTTTCTGCGTCGGTTAAAAACTTTGATATAAGTGATTATATGTCTACCAAAGAAGCCCGCAAAATTGATCTGTTTATCCAATATGGTGTCGCAGCTGCAAAACAGGCGATTGTTGATTCTGGGTTGGAAGTAACAGAACAGAATGCGTGTCGTATAGGCTGTGCGATTGGTTCAGGTATTGGTGGTTTGCCAATGATCGAATCTACCCATAATACATTGAGAAATTTGGGGCCGCGCCGCATATCTCCCTTCTTTGTCCCAGGTAGTATTATTAATATGATTGGCGGCAATCTAGCCATTGAGTATGGATTTAAAGGGCCGAATATTGCTATTACAACAGCTTGCACCACCGGGACGCATAATATAGGTCAGGCGATGCGAATGATTCAGTATGGTGATGCTGATGTGATGTTGGCTGGCGGTGCTGAAATGGCGACGACTCCGTTGGGTATCGGTGGGTTCGGTGCAGTTCGGGCTTTGTCGACTCGTAATGCTGACCCTCAGGCTGCCAGCCGCCCTTGGGATTGTGAAAGAGATGGCTTCGTTCTGGGTGACGGTGCAGGTATTCTGGTGCTGGAGGAGTATGAGCATGCCCAGCAGCGTGGTGCGCAAATTTATGCTGAATTGGCTGGTTTTGGGATGAGTGATGATGCTTATCATATGACGCTGCCACCAGAGCAGGGTGAAGGTGCTTGTCGTGCCATGCAGGGAGCATTGAATGATGCAAGTCTGAATGCAGAGCAGGTTGATTATATTAATGCCCACGGTACTTCAACGCCGGCAGGTGATGAGGCCGAGTCTAATGCTGTCAAGTTGTTGATGGGGGCTGCAGCTTCTCAAGTTTTGATGAGTTCGACCAAGTCGATGACCGGACATTTGCTTGGTGCTGCGGGTGCTGTTGAAGCGGTTTTCTCTGTTCTGTCAATTCGTGAGCAGGTAGCTCCTCCTACGATTAATCTGGATCAGCCATCGGAGGGTTGTGACCTTAACTATGTTCCTCATACTGCACAGCAGCAGCGTATAGATGTGGTGTTATCAAACTCCTTTGGATTTGGTGGTACTAATGGCACTTTGGTCTTCCGGCGAATCTGATCCTGCTTTTGGGGTATCACGGTTAACAGGCTGTAGTTTCTATGTTTGCCATGCTTTCCTGCTTCGTATCAAGTGCTTTAAGTATTTATGGATGACAATCTTCTGGGAAATCTTTCATGACAACCTGGCTTAATGGGCAGCAAGTTGCTTTCTCTGAAGCGGTTATTGGTCTTAGTGATCGTGGATTAAGTTATGGCGATGGCCTTTTTGAAACGATTCAGGTGCGTGATGGGCGTGCGTTGTTGCTGGATGCTCACTGGTCTCGGCTACAGAGTGGACTACAAAGGCTTAAATTCCCGGAAGATACTTTGTTGCAAGTTCAGCAGGATCTTCTGGCTGTTACTTTACCTGAATCGGGTGTGCTGAAAATAGTAGTTACCCGGGGGCCAGGAGGACGTGGATACCGATTACCGAGCCCTGTTGCTGCTAGTCGAATAATTACACTGGCTGAGTTACCTGTGTTTGCTTGTGACCCGGCTTCTCATGGTATTCATGCCCGTTTATGCGAGACCCAGCTGGGGATCAACCCTGTATTAGCGGGTCTCAAGCATCTGAACAGACTGGAGCAAGTGTTGGCGCGCTCTGAGTGGGATCAGCCAGATATTGCTGAAGGGTTGGTTTGTGATCTGGATGGTTATCTGGTTGAGGGCACGATGAGCAACCTTTTTTGGGTATGTAATGGAGTATTGCATACGCCTCTGCTAAATCGTAATGGTGTTGAGGGCGTGGTGCGTAATCATTTGATTGCTTTGGCTGGACGGTCTGGCTTTCGTGTAGAGAAGGGTTATTACCGGGCGGAAGTGTTACTTCATGCGCAGGAAGCCTTTATTTGCAATAGTCTGATTGATGTTTGGCCAATTGTCAGGTTGGATGACCAGGTATTCAGTATTGGAGCTGTTACTCGTCAGCTTCAACAGCAGTTGCAGCAGGAGTATCAGTTGTGAAGCGCAAGTTGTTGATAGGTTTAACAGGTGTTTTGGCCCTTGGGGGAGGAGGGGTGGGTTGGCTCTGGAATGATTATCAGCGTTTTGTAAGTGCTTCTCTGCCGTTAAGTGGCCAAGGGGAGGTATTTACCTTGGTGAGGGGGACCAGTTTTAGTGAGCTTCAGCAAGCTCTATCCAGGAATGGTTGGATTGACAATAAGCATTATTTTCGTTTACTGGCTCGCGAAAGTGGTTTGGGGCGTCGGTTGAAGGCAGGTGAGTATGAGGTACCCGTAGGGACTACGCCTCTATCATTGTTGCAGATTCTGGCAAGTGGGCGCTCTATACAGCACCGTGTTACTTTGGTGGAAGGGAGTCGTTTTAGTGAATTAAAGGCGCAGCTGTTGTCGGATAGTCGGTTGACTCATCTGTTAACGAATATGGACAACAAAGCACTGTTGGCGGAGTTGAAGACAGACTGGAAGCATCCTGAGGGATTATTTCTGGCTGAAACGTATCAGTTTCAGCGTGGTGATAGTGATCTGTCTATATTGTTACGTGCGCATCGTTTATTGAAGGAAAAATTGAACGCAGCTTGGCAGCAGCGCACGGATAAAAAAAGTTATAAAGTGCCGTATGAAGCCTTGATTATGGCATCCATAATCGAGAAAGAAACAGCTCAACCCCGTGAGCGTCCGCAGATAGCAGGTGTGTTTGCCCGCCGGTTGTCGAAAGGGATGCGTCTGCAAACAGATCCCACTGTTATTTATGGCATGGGAGATCGTTATGTTGGAAATATTACCCGAGCTGACCTGCGTCGCCCGACCCCTTATAACACTTATGTGATTAAAGGGCTGCCACCGACACCCATTGCAACGGTTGGGGTTGAGGCTATTGAGGCTGCATTGAATCCAGCAGAAGGTAAGGCGCTATACTTTGTCGCTCGTGGCGATGGTAGTCATGTTTTCTCTAATACTTTGCGGCAGCACAATCGTGCTGTACGTGAGTATCAGTTGCGTCGTCGTAAAGATTACCGCTCCACACCTGAATGAGTCTGATTATGAATGAACACCGGCGAGGCCGCTTTATTACTGTAGAAGGCACTGAAGGCGTTGGTAAGAGCACAAATATAGCTTTTATTCATCAGTGGCTGACGGATCAGGGGGTTGATGTCGTATTAACTCGTGAGCCTGGTGGTACGCCGTTTGCTGAAGAATTGCGTGAGTTGTTGTTGGCGCCAAGAGATGAGCTAGTCGGCAGCACAACTGAGCTTTTACTGATGTTTGCTGCTCGTGCTCAGCATATGGAGCAGACTATCTGTCCGGCGCTGGAACGAGGTGCATGGGTGCTTTGTGATCGTTTTACTGATGCGACATTTGCCTATCAGGGAGGTGGACGAGGATTGGATGTAGAACTGATTCGTACACTGGAGTCCTTGGTACAGAACGGCTTGCAGCCAGATCTGACAGTGTTGCTTGATCTTCCTGTGGAAATCGGGATGGCGCGTGCGCATGCGCGAAGTGAGCCGGATCGCTTTGAGCAGGAAAAACAGCAATTTTTTGTGCGTGTACGTGATGCCTACCATAAAAGAGCTGAGGGTGACCCGGGCCGGTTTCGTGTGGTTGATGCTTCGCCGGAGCTGGTTGAGGTGCAGCGGAAGCTAGCAGTTGTGCTGGCTCGCTTTATGGTGGAGTGTAATCCTGAATCAGGAATGTGTTGATGGGAGAACTACATATTTCTTCTTGCCCTTGGTTAGGTGAGCGTTGGAATTACCTGATCCGCCTTTATAATCAAGCACGTTTGCCTCATGCGCTTCTGATTAATGGCCCTGAAGGGGTTGGCAAAGCCGTCTTTGCGCGCGCTTTTTCTACTTATCTGTTGTGCCAGCAGCGCGCTGATGGTCGTGCCTGTGGATATTGTAAAAATTGCCAGCTCAGTCAAAGTGATGGAGGGCACCCAGATTTGTATGTTCTTGAGCCAGAGGAGAGGGGCAAGCCTGTTCGTGTTGATCAGGTGCGAGAGTTGACAAATTTTGTTTATAGCACGGCACAGCAGGGTGGTTATCGTCTGGTGATTATAGGCCCGGCTCATGATATGAATGTTGCTGCCTCCAACGCATTACTGAAAACACTGGAAGAGCCCGGCCAAGAAACAATTCTACTCTTGTTAACTCATCGCCTGGGTCAGGTTATGCCAACTATTCGTAGCCGTTGTCAGAGAGTTGATATAGCGTCCCCTTCACTTGAGGTGTCAGTTCCCTGGGTTGCCCAGAAACTTCAGATTGAAGAAGAAAAATCACGTCAGTATCTGGTCTCTGCTAATAGTGCGCCGTTAGCGGCATTAGCATTTGAGGATGGTGAGCTGGGTGTGTTGCGGCAGCAGTTAATCTCTGGTCTGGCTGATTTGCTGAAACGCCGTCGTACATTGGTGGAAGTGTCGAGTGCTTGGCAGAAGCTTGATCTGGAGCGGATGTTGGGTTGGTTGCATGGTTTGCTGGGGGATTTGGCGCGATTACAGATTGGTCAAGGTGATCAATACTTGCGTCATAGAGATGCTGAAAATATGCTTAAAGCGCTTGCTCGTCGTGTTTCTACTGAAAGCCTGTTTGCGTATATTGATCAGGTTGCTGAAACGCGTCGAGCCTTGCTGGCGCGTACGAACCCTAATAAGCAATTGCTGATTGAGTCGCTGCTGCTGGGCTGGCTTGGTTTGGCTCGAGGCTGAGGCTTGCAGCCTGATTGTCGGTTCTGACCCTGAGTGCTATGCGTTATTTGAATATTCATCATTTAAAAATAGTTCTATAGAGAATTTCATGTTTATTGATTCCCATTGCCATCTGGATAAGGTTGATCTGACCCCTTATAACGGTGATTTTGAAGCAATGCTGCAAGCGGCGCATGAACGTGGAGTCTCACGTATGCTTTGTGTCTCTATTGATCTTGACCAGTTTGAGCGTATGTATGGCCTTGTATCAGGTCGAGATCCTGTTGATTTATCAGTAGGGGTACATCCGCTGCATGCGCACGAATTAAAGGAAAGCGCTCTTGTCACGGCAGAGCATTTGGTTGCGTTAGCGAAAAGGCCTGAAATTGTTGCGTTGGGTGAAACCGGTCTTGATTACTACTATCAGTCGGAAACGGTAGACGTTCAAAAAGCTGCATTTATTGCACACCTGCAAGCGTCTTGTGAAACGAGATTGCCAGTGATTGTACATACTCGTGATGCGCGCAAAGATACGCTGGATATTATCCGTGAGCACGGAGACCCTGCTGTTGGGGGGGTTTTGCACTGCTTTACTGAGAGCTGGGAGATGGCAGAGCAAGCACTTGATATGGGTTATTATATCTCGTTTTCGGGTATTGTTACTTTCCACAATGCGGAGGCATTAAGGAATGTGGTCAAGAGAGTGCCAATAGAGCGTGTTCTGATTGAAACTGATGCGCCATATCTAGCGCCAGTGCCGTTCAGGGGTAAGAAAAATGAACCGCAATATGTTCCAGAAGTCGCAAAGATGATAGCGGACCTCAAAGGTTTATCGCAGAAGGATGTGGCGTGTTTGACAGCTGAGAACTACCGCCGTTTATTTTATCGTCGCTGATCACTATTTCATTGCCTGCGTGTAACGCCAGGAAAGGTCTTTATGTATTACTGCCCCCCCCTGTGGAGTATATAGAGCCTCTGTTTCGTCCGCCGAGTTCGTTAGTATTGCAGGTTACCACTGGTTGTAGCTGGAATCGATGTATTTTCTGTGACATGTATACAGCACCGCAGAAAAAAACTTCGTCCAAAGAAAAAGGACGCTGTTCGGTAAGAAATCGTAGCCTGTGGTCAGCAGTTATCTGATGTGCGGTGAATCTTTTTGGCAGATGGTGATGCTATGGCGTTGTTATTTGACCGTTTGAAAGTAATTCTTGAATTGATACGTGCCTACATGCCGCCGGTCACCCGTGTGTCCACTTATTGCTTGCCTCGGAATCTTCGTCGAAAGAGCGTTGATGAGTTAGTTGAATTGAGGAAGCTTGAGCTTGGCTTGCTTTATGTCGGAGCGGAAAGTGGCGACGATGTTGTGCTTAAAGGTGTGCTCGGACGTGATAAATTACGTCTTTTGGCGCAAATTGATGAGGCCCTTAAGGGGGCAGGGTGCGTACCATTTCTTCCGGTCTGTTCTAGGTGCTTGGTTTTTGAATTGTTATTGGCGTAAATAGTCTGATTTATGTCGTGTCTGTCATCTAATTTTCATGCTGGAGTACCTTATAGTTTCTTATACGTTAGTTGATAAGATCAAAGCATAATAAGAACGAAATTATAGAGGTAGTCTGATGAGAAGGCCTGTGCGTATTGCGATTACCGGTGCTGCTGGCAGTATCGCGAATAATTTGTTATTCAAAATTGCGGCGGGTGAAATGATGGGGAGGGATCAGCCCGTTATTCTGCAACTGATTGACTTGCCTGGAGTTATGGAAGTCCTGCGGGGGCTGGCAATGGAGTTGGAGGATTGTGCTTACCCGTTGTTGCACACGATAACCCTTCACGACAATGTTGAGAACGGTTTTCGTAACGCCCATTACGCTCTGCTTATCGGGGCAAGCCCGCGTGGGTCTGGTATGGAGCGTAGTGATCTGCTGGAAATAAATGCAGAGATATTCAGTCAGCAGGGTAGGGCTTTGAATGATTATGCTAACCGTGATGTCAAAGTGTTAGTGGTTGGTAATCCTGCTAATACGAATGCGCTTATTGCCAGTCGTAACGCTCCGGATTTAAGTCCTTCGCAATTTACGGCATTGACTCGGCTTGATCATAACCGTGCGAAAGGAATTCTGGCGAATCATACCGGGGCCAACCCTCGAGATATTTGTCGTGTGGTGGTTTGGGGTAATCACTCTACAACGCAGTATCCTGATCTTCATCATGCTCGTATTCTGGGTGAACCAGCTATGGCTCAGCTTGATACGCAGTGGTATCGAGAGCAGTTTATACCTGCGATTCAGAATCGTGGTGGCGAGATTATTCGGGCGCGAGGCGTTTCTTCGGCGGCATCTGCTGCGCAGGCAATTATTGATCATATGCGAGACTGGGTGCGAGGAACTGCATCTGATGAAATTGTCAGTATGGGTATCGTGAGTGACGGCAGTTACGGTATTGCCAAGGGGATCTTTTACTCTTTTCCGGTGCGTTGTAATTATGGTCGCTACCAGATAGTGCAAGGGTTGGAGGTTAATGCCTTTAGTCGACAGCGCATGACTGCTACAGAGCAGGAATTGCTGGATGAGTCTGCGATAGTAAAGCATTTGTTGCCTGAGGATACGGCTGCATCTCATAGTGGGCTGTCAATCTGTCTGCGTTCAGGAGTGACCTTGTATGCTGATGGCACAGGCCCTGACAGTGGTAGTAAGTACCTTACAACGAACAGGGTTATGTGATTGGTTTTGTTTTATGGCTTTTGGTCATTTTGATGCTTTGAATTCAGAGCGTGCTCAGAAAATGTGTAATCTCAGGAATAATGTAATCTGGCGCAATGTAACAGGTGATTACGCAATGCTAAGCTGCTCCTGTTGCTAAGGAGGCAGTTAAGATGGTTACTACCCTTGATGTTCATACCCATAAACAGGGGCTTTATGAAATCACCAGTTATCTGAGAACACTGGTGCATGGAAGTGGTGTAGAGGAGGGGCTTTGTTCGCTGTTTATTCAGCATACCAGTGCCAGCCTGGTTGTGCAGGAAAATGCTGACTCCAGTGCGATTTTTGACCTTGAGCATTGGATTCAGCGTCTGGTTCCGGAGCGAGACCCACACTATACTCACCTGCTGGAGGGGCCAGATGATATGCCTGCGCACATACGCTCAGCATTGACAGATACATCGCTCTCTATTCCGATCCGAAATAACGAGCTTATGCTGGGTCGTTGGCAGGGTGTTTTTGTTTGGGAGCATCGCCGTACGGGTACTATTCGGCATATAGCTGTGCACATCAGCCCTTGATTGGTTTTTGAGCTGAGCTGAGCATCGTGGATAGATAGGGGGGGCGAGTATTTAATATCGTTCTAGTGCTTGATAGAAAACGGGAGATAATATCTCCCGTTTTGTTTATGTATTAAACGGTATCAATACTTTAAATAGTACAAGGTTTGATACTAATACACTTTTTTACTGTTTAATACGGAGTGTTGTTGTTGGCAACGTTCTCTGCTTCATAGTCTTCAGGTGTGATGCTATTAAGCATCTTTACTAGATCCAGAAGAATAATCAGTACGCCTTCGTTATAACAAACGCCTTGTACAAAGCGTCGTGTCGTCTCCTCGCTCGCAACATTCGGCGCGCGATCAACATCATTTTGGGGCAGGTTTATCACTTCATCTACGCTATCGACAACCATGCCAACAACTTCCTGCTCATTAAACTCCACAACAATAATGCGTGTGTCGTCGTCTTCAGGCACAGGAGGCAAATCAAATAGCTGGCGAGTATCAAGTACGGTAACGACGTTACCACGGAGGTTGATAATGCCCAGTATATAATGGTTTGACCCTGGTACAGGTGTGATTTCGCTATAGCGCAAAACCTCCTTTACCTGTACCACGTCAATGCCGTAGAGCTCATTATCAACCCGAAAGGTTGCCCACTGATGATAAACAATATCATCCTGATTGGCGCGTGAACCAATTTCCTCGACTTCAGCGGGAACGTTCATCTGCTCCATCATTTTCAGTTGTTCTGAGGCTGACTGTAGACTCATATATAAAATACCTGCTTCTTAATCCGTATGGCTTAGCCAGTGCAAGCCGTCAACCGTCTGGCCGGCTGGGTTGTACTCCAGGCTGATAACGCCTGAGTATCCCATAGTATCCAGCGCCTTGAAAAGGTTAGGGAAGTTTATTTCCCCTGTACCTGGCTCATGTCGGCCTGGCACATCTGCAATCTGTATATGACCAATCTTGCTAAGGTTCTCTTCCAGTGTATGAATCAGGTTACCTTCCATAATCTGCATATGGTAAACATCGTACTGGAATGCGGCGTTGAGCTTATCCAGTTTATCAATGATTTCAAATGCCTGACGACTGTTATTGAGCCAGAATCCGGGAATATCACAGGTATTGATGGCCTCGATCAGTAAATTAATGCCAGACTCTTTGAATATATCTGCAGCATATGTCAAATTCTGAAGAAAAATTTTCTCACAATCATAATATGGCTGATTTGATGGAGTGATGCCTGCCAGACAGTTAAGGCATGGTATTTTCAGTGCGTTTGCATACTTCAGGGCTTGTTGCACCCCTTGTCTGAACTCTTCCCGGCGATCAGCATGGCAGGCGATACCACGTTCTCCGGCAGCCCAGTTTCCAGCTGGAAGGTTGATCAGTGTCAGCTGCTGCCGATGAAGTTGTAGCTGTTCAGCGATCTCATTGATACCAAGCTCATAGGGGAATTGAATTTCAACATGGTCAAACCCCGCCTTTCTAGCCGCGGCAAAACGCTCAATGAAAGGTATTTCGGTAAAAAGCGTGCTTAGATTGGCTGCAAAAACAGGCATCAGGTAGTCTCTCTTGTTGTTTCTGGCTGTTCTACCGCACCCATCTGGCAATCATTCAGCCTTTCCAGTTGTAGCAGAAGGCCGCTGTGATCCACGTTTTCGTAGCCACTGTTTATCAGAGAGAGGTACTCATCGTATACTTTTTGTGTCAGTGGCAAAATAAGTCGCTCGTTACGTGCGGTATCCAGAATGGTGCGCAGGTCTTTGAGTTGTACTCGCGCTGTAGCGCCAGGCTCAAAGTTGCGCTCTAGCATGCGCTGGCCATGTAACTCTAGAATGCGACTTGAGGCGAAACCACCTAATAGAGCCTGGCGCACAGCAGAGGGGTCTGCTCCGCCTTGTTCTGCTAGCAGCAGAGCCTCACTGACGGCACCAATTGTAATGCCCACGATTGTCTGATTAGCGCATTTTGCCAGTTGTCCGCAGCCCGCTGGGCCGATGTAAGTGGCAGTGTTGCCCAGTGCTTGGAAAATGGGTAAGGCACGTTCAAATTGAGCCTTATTACCACCGGCCATAATCGATAGTGTGGCGTGTTCTGCGCCCAGAGTGCCGCCAGACACTGGGGCGTCCAGATAATGTAAATTATGCTCCTGTGCCTTTTGTGCGTGTTGTTTTGCCTGCTCTGGTGGAATAGAGCTCATATCAATAATCAAGGTACCTGGGCGGCAGTGACGAAGAACATCTGGGTGAAACAGTACCTGCTCCACGACTGGGCCATTTTCTAGTATGCTGATAATGATATCAGCTTGGGCGCAGGCGTCTACCTGCTCTTTGGTGGCTGTGGCGCCATGGGCTTCCAGTGCCTGAGCTTTGCTATGAGTACGGTTCCATACCATTAAAGGGTAATCTGCTTTCAGTAGATTAAGCGCCATGGGGCGCCCCATCAGGCCGATACCTAGTAGGGCGATAACAGGTTTTTTCATGCAGAATCCCTTTCGATTTTTATGCTTTAATCCTGAGGCTGTCAGGCGGGGTGGTTATAAACAGTTTGTAGGTTTGGGCAGGCCTGCAATTTTTGCTGCCAGTTTTGCTGGGCTGTCAGGGAACAGGCGCATCAGGTAGATGCTACGCCCCTTATCTGCTCCCAGTTTTTGTGAGATTGCTTTCACCAGAGGCCGCATAGCAGGCGCATGTTCAAAGGTCTGGTAGAATTCCCGTATCAGTTCAATAATTTCCCAATGCTCTGGCGTTAATGTCAGATTAGCTTTCTGTGCCAGCTGTTCTGCAACGACTGGACTCCAGTCGTGCAGTTGTCGTAGATAACCTTCGTTATCCAGTGCCACTGGCTGGCCCTGTTCACTAAAAACCTTCATAGGTGAGTTCTCCGTCAATGCTCAGAACCAGCTTATGCTGCGTTTATGTTGTACGCAGCGCTCTACAAATGTGTTGTCATCAATTACGGTGGCAGCTGAATCTGTACACAGTAAAGTGTTGAGGCCACGTGCGTTGAGATCGGCTTGTAATGCCAGGTACTCCACGCCTTCGTGTAGCTGTGGGGGGCGGCTTGTTGCGCCGTATACTGCGTTTTCAATCAACAGAAGGCTGTCACCATCGCTACAGGATTTGAGGCAGTCGTGCCAGCAGGCCTTGTCTGAAGGGGCGCGAGAGATAATATGCAAAGTCGTCATAGATTCTGGTTGTCGCTGCGAAGCGGAATTCAAAAAGTCTTTAAAGGCAGTAGAAGGGGGGAGTAGTCTCAGAACGTCAGTACATGGTCATACTGCTGTATCAGTACCTTGATTTCGTTGTGTCGAAGAGGTGTTACTGGCACCGCTAGCTGGTCTATAGACAGGTTACGATCATCAAGTGCTTCGGCACAGACATACAGTTGTTCTATGTCATACATGGGTAAGACTTGAAGATTGGCTGCCAGGTTTTTCTGGCCTAACTCGGCAGGGTTCTGGTCTTTCAGCAATTGCCAGACACCATCAGATAGAAACAGTATAGATACTGGCTGTTCAAATATAGCTGTTGTCAGTGCTGTATCCAGGCCCTCGCGGGCTTGGTTGCAGGCATAGGGAGCTCGCCGATTGATAATCAGGAAAGACTTTTGCGGAGTTAAAGTGCTTTCAACAGGTGTCTCAGAAGCAGGGGTCTTGTTCATAAGGGCTCTACTGTTCATAAGGGCTCTAGTGCCCGAGGTCTCAGCTGCCAAAGGTGATAACGCGGTCTGAATGCAGGGCCGCATCTGTTAATTGTCCGAGCCCAGAAAGGGTAAAGCCTTCTGCCAGATTACTGTTGCTTTTGTCATGGCGAGCAGACTCGGTTTCATCCATCACGCCGCGGCGAAGTGCAGCGGCGATGCATATAACAAGGTCAATCTGGTGGTCTCGGGCTAACGCTTGCCAGCCCCGCACTACATGGCACTCATCCTGTTGCGGCGTTGCAATTAAAGAGCCGTTATGGACGCCATCACCAGAGAAAAATACGCGGTAGATCTGATGACCCTGAGCGAGAACGGCACGGGTAAAGCGTAGCGCGCTTTGGGCGCTCTGGCGGCTATGAGGCGCGCCCTGTACAACAATAGAGAAGATCATAAGTAGACGTCAGGTTGGAGAATACGATCATTTTGGCATATCTGCACAAAAAAAGACCCCGCTATCCTGGCAGATTGCGGGGTTCTATTCCAGGTGGGTTGTTACCGTTGCGCGATAATAGCAGCCTTAATGGGGATGAATATCTATCAATCTTCGCTCAGAAAGCCTGTCAGCATCAGCAGATTAATGAACAGGTTGTAAATATTCAGGTACAGGCTAACGGTTGCCATGATGTAGTTGGTGTAGTGGCCGTTCACAATGTTGCTGGTGTCATACAGGATGAAACCAGCCATCAGCAGAACGATTACAGCGGACAGGGCAATAGGTGCCAGGCCAGTATCAACGCCAAACATTGGCAGTACCAGTAATGCCAGCATAGCGATGACCACAACAATCATGCCTGCGGCAAGGAAGCCGCCCATGAAGCTGAAGTCTTTGCGAGTTGTCAGTACGTAAGCTGACAGGCCAAAGAAAGTCAGCGCAGTCATACCTAATGCTGTACCAACAATTTCACCGCCGTTGCTCAGGCCCATGTACTGGTTCAGAATCGGGCCCAGGCCGAAACCCAGCATGCCCGTAAATGCAAATACCAGCGGCAGTGCGGCTGCACTGTTCTGTTTTTTGTTCAGGATGAACAGCATTACGAAGCTGCCGATTACGGTAAGCAGATGTGTAAAGGGAGGTGGATTTACAATCATGGATACGACTGCCATTACGGCAGAAAATGCCATAGTCATGGCTAGCAACATATATGTGTTGCGGATCATCTTATTAGTAGACAGCAGTGATTCCTGCTGCGTTGCTTCGTATGTACTTACCTTACGCATGAGTATCCTCTATATCGGTTGTTGTATTGTTTGTATTTATTGCGATTTGACGGTGTTTTTCAAGTATTTGACGGTAAATTTCAGGTATTCGTTCATTACTTTGGCGTAATGAATGGGTAGAATCGCGGCTTCTGGCGCTGATCAGGCACTCTGAGTCGGCACACCTCTTGATCTGAATGGAAACCTGCCATGTCTCAGTCTGAATTACTACTGCCCGTGGAGCTTGATGTTCTCTACGAAGATGATGCTTTAATTGCTATTAATAAGCCATCTGGGTTACTTGTACACCCTAGCTGGATTGCGCCTCGTCGCACCCCCAACTGCGTTAGTATGATTAAGCATTACCTGCAAGGGGCCACTGTGCATACGGTTCATCGGTTGGATCGGGCCACGTCAGGAGTGTTGCTATTTGCCAAGCAGAAGGAAGCTGCTCGTCAGTTGAATGAAGATTTTGCTGAGCGTCGGGTACGCAAGACCTATCTCTGTGTAGTAAGAGGTTATATCTCGGAAGAGGATGTGATAGACCATGCTCTGAAAGAGAAAGTCGATAAGATGGAAGATCGCCGTGTGCGCAAAGACAAGCCCGCTCAGGATGCTGTAACGAGTTATAAGCGGTTGGCGACGGTGGAATTGCCTTTTGCTGTGGGTCGTTACCCGGCAGCGCGGTATAGTCTGGTTGAATGTAAGCCTCATACTGGTCGAAAACATCAGATTCGTCGTCATATGAAACATATCTTTCATCCTATCGTTGGGGATACCAAGCATGGAGATGGTCGTCATAACACACTCTGGCGAGAGTATTTCAATTTGCAGCGCCTACTATTGATGGCGACCGAGTTGGCTTTTAACCACCCGTTAACCGGTGAGCTTATTACCCTGAAGGCACCTGTTGCGTCGGAGGTAGATAGTTTGTTGCAGCAGATGGGGTGGCAAGGGCATTATCCAGTTGAGCAGACGCGCATAGGTACGTTGCCTGTGGTAACCGATAAACAAGCGGAAAGTGTGGGTCAGGACATCGCAGGTGGTTGATAAAAACGCGCCTTTTATTGTCGCTTTTCTTTTGCATGTTTAGTTTGTTCCGCCGTAGGAACACAGATATAAATTGCGTATGCTTAGTGTCCCGGACGGCGTTACCATTGAAATAGTCGCCATCCGTTTTTATCTATATTTTTACAGGCCCGGGCCAAGGGCATATTCAAGGTAAGCAGAGACAATGACAGACGGTCAGGCGCTGGCAACAAAGCTGGCAGCAGGTGAGCCTTTCAAGGTAGGTATTATTGGTGCAATGGATGAAGAAGTGGGGCTGCTTAAAGCCTCACTGGAAGGTCGTGAAGACTGCACCATTGCCGGGTATGAACTTTTCACCGGTACTATGCATGGTCATCAGGTGGTGTTGCTCAAATCAGGTATTGGTAAGGTGAATGCAGCGATTGGTACTGCATTACTGCTGCAGTTGTTCGCGCCTGATTGTGTGATTAATACCGGTTCGGCAGGTGGTTTTGATCCGGCGTTAAATGTGGGCGACATTGTGATTTCCAGTGAGGTTCGCCATCACGATGTTGATGTGACTGCTTTTGGCTATGAGCCAGGCCAGGTACCGGGCCAGCCGGCAGCGTTTATTCCTGATGCCCATCTGGCAGATACCGCAGAGCGGTGTATCGCGCGCATGGAAGGTATGCAGGCAGTGAGAGGGCTTATATCAACGGGTGATTCCTTTATGAATGATCCCATACGAGTTGAGAAAACCCGTGAAGTTTTCCCGCAAATGAAGGCTGTTGAAATGGAGGCGGCGGCGATTGCTCAGACTTGCGTGCAGTTCCAGGTGCCATTTCTGGTGATTCGCTCGTTGTCTGATATTGCTGGTAAAGAGTCCAATATTTCCTTTGAGGAATATTTACCTGTTGCAGCGAAGAATTCTGCACAAATGATTATGACTATTATTGATGCGCTCTGAACCTTGAGTTTGATTACCCTTTATGAAACGCCTGGCACTGATGCCGGGCGTTTTTCTTTGCTTTTTTACTGCTGCCAAGGCCTTCCTGTAATGCGAATGTCTGACGCAGAGGTCGAATGGCTGTTATGACGTTAAGTCGCTATGATGGCGCTGCATATCAATAACGACTATATAATTATTGCAAGGGATATAGGGCACTATGATTCGTTCATTCAACCCACCTGTTCGTACCCTGATGGGGCCTGGTCCATCTGATGTTAGCCCCCGCGTACTGGCGGCAATGGCACGTCCAACGATTGGTCATCTGGATCCGAAATTTATCCAGATGATGGATGAGATTAAACAGCTGCTCAAATACGCTTTCCAGACTGAAAATGAGTTGACCATGCCTGTGTCCGCACCAGGCTCTGCAGGTATGGAAGCCTGTTTTGTGAACCTGGTAGAGTCTGGTGATAAAGTAATTGTCTGCCAGAATGGAGTATTTGGCGGCCGGATGAAGGAAAATGTTGAGCGCTTTGGTGGTGAAGCCATTATGGTGCAGGACGAGTGGGGAGCTCCTGTTGATATTACCAAGGTGAAGGCTGCACTGGAGGCTAATGAGGGGGTTAAGGCTGTAGCGTTTGTACATGCGGAAACATCAACAGGTGTATGCTCTGATGCCAAAGCGATCTGTGCGCTTGCTCGTGAGTACGGATGTCTGAGTATTGTGGATGCGGTAACATCTTTGGGCGGTAGTGAACTGCGGGTTGATGAATGGGGCATTGATGCAATCTATTCTGGTACTCAGAAGTGTCTGTCTGCCCCCCCAGGAATTTCACCCGTTAGCTTCAGTAAGCGAGCTACTGATGTTATTCAGAGCCGTAAAACACCAGTGCCAAGCTGGTTCCTGGATAAGAATCTGGTTATGGGGTATTGGGGGGGAGGCGCTAAACGCGCTTATCACCATACTGCACCGGTTAATACACTGTATGCGCTGCATGAAGCACTGGTGATGTTGCAGGACGAAGGTTTGGAGAATGCTTGGGCTCGGCATGCAAAGCACCATCGTGCGTTGAAAGCAGGCCTGGAGTCGATGGGTCTGGAGCTGCTGGTGGATGAAAACTGTCGTTTATCTCAGTTGAACTCTGTAGTGATCCCTGAGGGTGTAGATGATGCTGCGATACGCGGCCAGTTGCTGAGTGACTACAGTTTGGAGATCGGTGCAGGTCTGGGTACTTTGGCGGGTAAAACGTGGCGTATTGGCCTGATGGGATCAGCCTGTACTCAGCGTAACGTTATGCTTTGTCTGACAGCGCTTGAGAACGCGCTTGTTGCGCAGGGTGCTTCTGTTAAGACTGGTGTTGCCGGTGCAGCAGCAACGGCGGTTTATAGCTAAGCTTTGCAGGGGCAGCTATCCTGATTGCTGCCCCTTGTTGTCTTTATCCTTGTGTTTGCTCAAGCAATATCTTTTTGATCATTTGAATCTGTTCCGGTTCATCCCACTCGATACCACCGCCAATGGTTTTTACCCGTTGGCCGTTGGCATTAAAAATAAAGCTCATTGGCAAGCCTTTCAGGCCAAACTCTCGAAAGCTGCGGCCTTTGCTATCCAGTAATACAGGGAAGGTCAGTTCGGTACCTTTTTCTTTCATTTTGTTCAAGAAACGGTTAACAGCTTCTGGTTGCTCGCCAGCATTGATGGCGACTACCTCAAAAGGTGTGTTATGGGGTAAGGTGCCCTGAAAGTGCTGACGCAGGCGCTCCATGGAAGGCATTTCCTTTACGCAAGGAGGGCACCAGGTGGCCCAGAAGTTCAACAGGATCACCTTGCCTTTATAGCGCTTCAGGATTACCTGTTGCTGCTTGGTATCTGTGAAACTGAGTTGATAGAGCGTGCTGGTGATTTCCGCTTTGGTTGCTTCGGATGCGGCGCTTGTCTCAGGGTTGATGATGACCAGTGTGGCTACCAGTGTTGTTAAAATCAGACTGTTAAGAGTTTGGGGCATGTGGCCTCCCTGTTGTCTGCCCTGACAGAGGGCACGTTAAAAACATGACAGTTGTGCGTGCTAATAAGCGGTACAGATGCCTTGCTGTACTGCTTCTTGTATCGCCTGTCGATTCTGTACTGCATCTGTTGCCGGGGAAAGATCGGCGCTAATATTGACTGATAATAAACAGACTGGCAGCAATCAGACAGCCTGCCAGGCATCGGAAGATACAGGAAGAAGACAGATGAAGCTGGCATTTATCGGACTGGGTGTAATGGGTTTTCCTATGGCAGGGCATTTACAGGAAGCTGGCCATGAAGTCACGGTGTATAACCGCACAATAAGCAAAGCTAAGGCCTGGGTAGAAGCATATGGTGGTGATTACGCTTCTACACCAGCTCTGGCGGCGCGAAACGCTGAAATAGTGTTTGTCTGTGTTGGTAATGATGATGATCTACGCCAAGTAGTAATCGGTGATGAGGGAGTGTTTGTCGGGATGAGTACAGGGGCAATCCTTGTCGATCATACTACAGCATCTGCTGATGTAGCCCGAGAGCTGGCAGTCATAGCTGATGACCATGGTTTTGGATTTCTGGATGCGCCAGTATCTGGTGGCCAGGCAGGGGCTGAAAATGGTGTGTTGAGCATTATGGTGGGCGGTAATGCTGTTATCTTTAAACGCTGTGAGCCTGTACTTCAGGCCTATGGTAAGTCGATTCGTCTGCTAGGAGAGACGGGGAGTGGGCAATTGGCCAAGATGGTTAATCAGATCTGTATCGCTGGCCTTGTACAGGGATTGTCCGAGGGAGTTCATTTTGCCAAGCGTGCCGGTCTGGATGGTGAGGCACTGTTTGATGTGATTCAGCATGGTGCAGCGGGTTCGTGGCAGATGGTGAATCGTCACCAGACAATGCTAGCGAATGAATTCGATTTCGGTTTCGCTGTGGACTGGATGCGTAAGGATCTGAGTATTGCATTGGAAGAAGCTCGTAATAACGGTGCACAATTGCCTGTCACGGCGCTGGTGGATCAATTTTATGCGCAGGTGCAGAAGATGGGTGGTAATCGTTGGGACACTTCCAGCTTGGTGGCACTTCTGGAGCGTGATGAAGATCGAGCTTGAATTTCCATATGAATAGTTATTTGTAGTCAGACCGATAATTCGGTCAACTATGGACAGCCTTTGATCTCGGTCATAGAATTGTGCCCTTATACCTATATCTACATAACAAAGCTCGATGCTCGGCCCAGAACAACGATGTGGCAAGGGGCAAAGAGTAAAAATCATGAAGTAAGTCTGAGGACGGTTCTATGGATAAGTACGCAATGATCTCTTTTATCCCGAGCATGGCTGTTGTAGTTGGCTGTGTTGCAATGTGTGTTGTTGGCGCCAGGTATCTGCGCAAATTCATCGAAGAAGACGCAGCCAAGGCTGCTGAAGAGCATAAATAAGTATTTCAGATGTTGGGTTGTACTGCTTGGATACTAAGCAGACAACCCGTACTGGTGATTAACGCCAGTTGTTGAGGTACAACAAAACCGCGATCTATCTCTTCCAATCCCCATCTATAACTTGCCTCTTGTGTTCTTCCCAAGTGCGATGTATCTCCGTAGAGTAGGTTCATAAGCAGCTTCTGATCTTGTGTAGCGTATGATTAGAAGTGTAAATGTTAACTGATTGCAGGAGTCAGGACATATGAACCAGCCATTACGTCGCGCTACTTTGCGTGACGATGTAACCGGTGCAGAGAATAAAACTACTGATCATGAGGTTTCTGAGCGTCATCCGTTGATGTCCGAAACAGACATCAACAATATTCTAGTGAACGGCGCAATGATTTCACTGGCCAAACTCAAGCGTGCGCAGTCATTTAATGCTCGTATCTATTACTATGCAGAGATTGGTGTTTATCTTGAAGTTTCGTTATCCCGCGGCGCTGGTATTACTGATGCTACGCTGGAGGCACTGGAGCGTATTCACCAGGAGGCTACGCGGATTCATATGGATGCTAGTAAGATGACACGCCAGAGCGGGGTTGATGTATGATGCCTCTTATACTTATTTAACTGTATATGAGTACAGTGTTTTTGTATTTTGGTGTTACAGATGACGTATTTACCTACAGGTTTTGATGCCCGTGCGTTTCTGGCGCAGCTGACTACTTGTCCAGGGATATACCAGATGTTTGATGCAGATGGCAAAATCCTATATGTCGGTAAAGCGAAAAGTTTAAAAAATCGTGTAAGTAGCTATTTTCGAAATTCGGGGCTGAGCACTAAAACTCAGGCGCTGGTGGCACGGATAGCGGATATACAGGTTACTGTAACCAGTAGTGAGACGGAGGCGCTACTGCTGGAGCAAAATCTGATCAAAAATGAGCGCCCGCCCTATAATATTCTGCTGCGTGACGATAAGTCCTACCCCTATATTTTTGTTTCGGACAGGGATTCCTATCCAGCTGTGTGCTTTAATCGAGGGGCGCGGCACAAGGGAGGGCGTTACTTTGGGCCATTTCCCAGTAGTGGGGCTGTAAGAGAAAGTTTAAGCTTGTTACAGAAGATATTCCGGGTGCGTCAGTGTGAGGAAAGTTTTTTTCGTAATCGTTCTCGGCCTTGCTTGCAGTATCAGATTAATCGCTGTAGTGGCCCTTGTGTTGAAGGGCTGGTTTCGCCTGAAGATTATGCCCGTGATGTGCGTCATACCACTATGTTTCTGGAGGGTAAGAACACCGCTATTCTGCAGGAGCTGGGTGAGGCGATGGAGCAGGCTTCCGTGGCGCTGGAGTTTGAAAAAGCTGCGGCTTACAGGGATCAAATCAGTGCTCTGCAAAAAATACAGGAGCAACAGTACGTCACTGGTATGAGTGGTGATGCAGATGTGTTTGGCATTGCTTGCCAACCTGGCGGCGTGTCTTTGCATGTTCTTTTTGTGCGTGCAGGGCGTGTGGTTGGTAGCAAATCAATACACCCCAAAGTGTCTGTTGAAGAGGCCGAAGCAGATATTCTGTCTGCTTTTCTTGGGCAATGGTATTTTGGTGCACAGCGTGAGATACCTGATCAAGTGATTGTCAGCTATGAGATGAGCGACTCTCAAGCATTAGCGAAAGCTCTCATGAAAAAGCATGGCCGCAAGGTGGTTGTCAGTCATAATGTGCGTGGCGAGCGTGCTGGCTGGCAACGACTGGCTCAGACTAATGCCAGGCAGCAGCTGAATGGTTGGTTGGCTAATAAGCAAAATGTCTATAATCGCTTTCTAGCGCTTCAAGAGGTGCTGGGACTTGAAGGCCCGCCTGTTCGAATGGAGTGTTTCGACATCAGTCATAGTGCTGGTGAGGCGACAGTAGCATCTTGTGTGGTTTTTGATCGTAACGGGCCCCTTAAATCAGACTATCGCACCTTCAATATTAAGGGGGTGACGGCTGGTGATGATTATGCAGCTATGCGCCAGGCGTTGGAACGTCGTTATACCCGTCTGAAAACAGGGGAGGGCATGTTACCTGATATCCTTTTTATTGATGGAGGGAAAGGGCAGGTTCGTCAGGCAACAGGTATATTGGAGCTCTTGCAGATTACAGAAGTTCTCGTGATCGGTGTTGCTAAAGGGCCAAACCGTCGAGCAGGTCTCGAAGTATTAATTATGGGTGAGAGCGGAGATGATATATCCTTGGCAGGTGATTCACCCGCGCTTCACTTGGTGCAGCATATCCGTGATGAGGCGCATCGTTTTGCAATTACTGGCCACCGAGCACGTCGAGGAAAAGTACGAAAGCAGTCAAGATTGGAAGAAATTCCGGGTATTGGGCCAAAAAGGAGGCGTGAATTACTGCGTCATTTTGGCTCAATACGGGGAATTGGTCAGGCCAGTATTGAAGAAATTGCTAAAGTCTCTACCATTAGCCGGACGCTTGCAGAGGAGATCTATGCAGCGTTTCACCCAGAAATCTGAGCGCAAGGCGTTGTTGGAAAAGACATTTTAGATGACAGTCCCGAATATATTGACGCTTTTGCGTATTATCCTGATTCCCGTATTTGTTGTGGTTTTCTATCTGCCGTTTGTATGGAGTGGTTGGGCGGCAGGTGCTGTTTTTGCTCTGGCTGCTGTTACTGATTGGTTCGATGGCTATCTGGCTCGTAAGCTGGATCAGATGTCCCCCTTTGGGGCATTTCTTGATCCTGTGGCCGATAAGCTGATTGTGGTGACATCATTGGTTTTGCTGGTGGATTCTTACGCTACTTTATGGCTGACTCTGCCGGCTGTTGTCATTATCGGGCGTGAGATTGTTATTTCTGCTTTACGAGAATGGATGGCCGAATTGGGTAAGCGTGCTAGTGTGGCGGTGTCTTATGTCGGCAAAATCAAGACCACTTTGCAGATGCTATCTATCTTTCTGTTAGTTATTGCCGAGCCCTATAGTTTGTTGGGCTGGTCTGGGCTGGTCGCTTTGTATGGTGCTGCTGTGCTGACACTATGGTCCATGTATGAATACCTGGGGGCTGCCTGGCCTGAGTTGATAAAAGATATATGATCTGTATGTTTTTTATCCGGGTGTCTGGTTTTGAATGCTAAGCGCTTAAAAAACAAATAGAAATCTCAATGAAAATTAAAAATTTTGTTGACATGGCAAAACTGCAATCTATAATTGACCCCAATTAAGGCGATGCGGGAATAGCTCAGTTGGTAGAGCGCAACCTTGCCAAGGTTGAGGTCGCCGGTTCGAACCCGGTTTCCCGCTCCAGCTTAGTTAGTAGTGCCTTGTTGTATAAGGCGTTTTCAGGCTTTATAAATACTGAAAGTGAAATAAGGCGCGATGGCAGAGTGGTTATGCAGCGGACTGCAACTCCGTGTACGCCGGTTCGATTCCGACTCGCGCCTCCATTTAAAGATTTACCTTTCCTTTCAAAACTCCTGTCCTAAAAGTATTTCTAACATTGAGAAATTATTTTCTTCGTGGTATGAAAGCGCTAGTTAATGCGCTGGATAAGGCGTTCATGGAGAATATACAGGTCACGGGAGCAATGCTAGCGTGAGTAGGGATACCGTTCTCGCAGGCGCCATAGTTTCTCAATCAGTCTCTTCAAAATCCTCGATTTCTTCCCGGCTCTCACAACCAGCAATGACGGCGGTGACTGCAAGAAACAGGATGTCGAATAATGGATACAACGTTTTGCCGCTCTGGCGAATTCTCATCTTGGAGGGCGATATTTTCATTGCTATCGCGCTGCCTTGGTAGGCCTCAGAAATCTTTTACCCCCGATCAATTACTCGGGTTTGAATCCGGTTGTGAGTGTAAGGCGTTTTCTGGTCATGAGTACCAAGGTGTTGGTGAAACAGTCTTTCGTTGCTGTGTTACGCAGCTGAAACAGGAACGTACAGGTTCAACCGCCGTCAGCAAGGCGCTTACTCTGGAGCAACAACGTATTCAGGTACTGGAAGTACATGCCAGCAGGCTGGAACGTGAAAAGGAAATATTAAAAAGGCTACCGCTTTCTTGATTTCGGACGAACACAAACGTGCGCGCTGATAGACCAGTTGAGAGAGCATGAATCGGCTGGTCTGGTCTGTTCAGTTTTTGGTATCCCGGTATCCAGCCTTTATGACCACATGAAGTGATACCGGACTGTTGGTGTTGATCGTAGCGAAATTATCCGTCTGTTTAATGCCAGCCGGGCGTCCGCTGGAAGCCGTTCACTGACATTGATGATGCGCAGTGAAGGGTATTTTATCGGGCGCTACAAGGTACGTAAGCTGATGTCAGAGGCAGGCCTGATCTGTAAGCAACCCGGAAAGCATTGTTATAAGCGTGCTGAAGCTGAACGATTACCTATATTCGGTAAGATTTTACCGATTTACCGACAAAAAATACAAAGCTGTGTACGATGCAGCAAAACCGATTCTTCAGGCAGCGATGGAAATCAGCTACTGCTGTAGCACCATACAAGGTGATGTACTGGCAATGACACGCCAGCAACTGCAACACATTACACACAGTGGGCCCGCGCCAAAGAAGCAGCCAGCGAATCATACCCGGGAAAGCGATAAACAGAAGTTCTATGGCCACAAACCTGCAGCTATGGTCGCTGTCTATGATCGAAAACCAGACAAAGTGAGTAGCCACTCATAACAGAAAATAGTACAGAAAAGACACGGTATATTCGGAATCGAATTCGGAAACGATAAATTGGTACATATGTATTATGTACACACTTACATCAGATGCCGCATAAGACGTGGTGCCCGAAGCCGGACTCGAACCGGCACGCTCTAACGAGCAGGGGATTTTAAGTCCCCGGTGTCTACCAATTTCACCATTCGGGCATAAAATTTGAAATGGAGGCGCGAGTCGGAATCGAACCGGCGTACACGGAGTTGCAGTCCGCTGCATAACCACTCTGCCATCGCGCCTTATTGCACTTTCAGCGTTAGTGTCAGTAAACCCAAAAACACCTTATACAATAAAAAACCACTAATTAAATTGGAGCGGGAAACCGGATTCGAACCGGCGACCTCAACCTTGGCAAGGTTGCGCTCTACCAACTGAGCTATTCCCGCGCCGCCTTAAGTTGGTGCGTATTATAATAGCACCACTTTTCATGTCAACACTAAAATTCTGATTTTTTCTTTTAATTTAATAAGTTAGCCCCTCTCTGCGTTATTTTGTATAAATATCAAACAAGATCCCCCCCTGAAAACTGAACCAGCGTTAACTGGGGTTTTCCAGCATGCTGCAACCATGCAAGGGAGAACAAGACATGCGCAAATCACATTTCTCGACGTCACAGACGCATACAGATTCTGAAATCAGTTGAAGCATGACAAACTGTCAAGTGTAGTGGTCAACTAATGCCGGATGGTAAATTAAGCTGAACCTCAGCCTGTGCAGGTGTGAGCCCCTGGTTATGGCTATAGAGGGCGCTGATGGTTGTAATAATCCATCATGTAGTAGCCGATATCTTTCTGCGCATCACTGATTGACCTGTAGCCGCCTGAAGGCACCCATTCTGTTTTCAGGCTGCGAAAGAACCGTTCCATTGGTGATTATCCCAGCAATTTCCACGTCGGCTCATGCTCTGCACAATCCGATAACGCCACAGGCGTTGCCTGAACTTCTGACTGCCATACTGGCTGCCCTGATCGCTGTGGAAGAGTAACCCTTCCGGTCTTCCCCGTTGCTCATA
>JAOXSF010000011.1 GCA_025800125.1 Marinobacterium sp. | reverse complement strand
TTTAAGGCACTGACATTCTAGCCAGCCTCTGTAACGAATAACGGCTCCCGCAGGAGCCGTTATCAGCAAGATCTGACAGGTATCAGATCACATACTCAGATTTCAAAACACAGCGCATTAGCATTGGTGGTGAACGTTCCGTTCTGCGGCATGGCATTAGCTACCGCCATATCAGTCGCGTATACATCACCCGTCCACAACACGCCGTCATCAACTGCCAGATCAATCTGAAGCGCAATTTCAGGTTCCAGATTATTGAAACACAGCACCGGAATACCCAGTTCACCGGTATTAAATTCAAAACCGGCTACACCACCAAAAACATTGGTCGGGATTGGTGCACCCAGTCCCCAGCGCTGACTTGACGCAGGTGGTATTGCACCGCCCAGCAGGCCAGATGCAACCAGATGACGCCAGGCCAGTACTGACTCATCATTCGCACCACGCCAGTTACCTTCAACGTCACCGTCACCATCGCCCACCTGGTTTGCAGCCACATTGTCAAAGCGGTCAGCCCCCGGGTCATCACCTGGCAGGAAGCGATACATATCCTGGTAGAAGAAGTAAGCTGCACTGAATTCCTGCTGGAATTTGATCAGGTTTTTCACTCGGGCATTCTGGATCATCTCCTGCCCCTTCAGC
>JAOXSF010000192.1 GCA_025800125.1 Marinobacterium sp. | reverse complement strand
GGCAGTGGTATGCCGAATTGTGCAGTTCTTGCAACAGAAATTGGCGAAGGCCACCAGCCTTCGGTATGACCAATTAAAGGTGGTCGGTCGCTGGTGTACGATAGACCAGCTACAACCCATGCAACTCTCTAACACAAAACTAAGCGTCGTTTCCATGAGACTTTACTAATAATTTACTCATTTTGTTGTCAGCAGGGTCCTACTAGCCCTGGAACACAGCGCCGAGCCAACCAGGTTCGACAGTGAGGCTCGTCAGCCTCGCCTACGGGCTACCGTTAGCCTACTAAGGCACAAAATGGCGGGAAACGCCGCGGTGCACGGAATCTGAAACCGCGACTTTGGATGGCATGCCAACTTCCAAACTAGTCGGCGGTACCTACCGTGGTACCCCATCGGAAACAAGCTACATGTATGTATTTTGTGCATGCAAATTATTATGGTCGGTCGTATATTGTGCAGCGTCGCCACGAGCGGTTGCTGCCATGGGCTATTACGTACTGAGCCGCAGGCGGTTGCCATGCAGCTGTAGCCCGAATACAGCCAGCGGGTTACCCTGTACCTTGGTACCACTGTGCGACCACTAATGACCACACGTATTACACCTATGCACAGCGTGCAGCCGAGTCGCAAACGAGTCAGCATCTAAATGAGCAGCACTACACTTTTTACACTTTACGTACGCTAAAGTTCTACCAGCTTTCAGTGAGTCGACGGCTGAGTCGACGCAGCGCTTCAGTGTGAACTAAGGCGCAACGCGACGTAGCCATGCAGTGCACACAGCAGCATCATCATCAGTCAAGTACAACTATTCAGTTTATGGCCGACGAGACAACGTGTCTGCCAGCACATTTAAAGGCCCTTCCTTGTACCTAATATCCAACGAGAGTTCTCCCAACTTTTCCATCCACCGCGCTTGCCGTTTGTTTAGGTATGGCTACGTATGAATATGCGTATGCGGCTGATGGTCGGTATACACCGTTGTACGTCGCCCATCTATATAACATCGCCACTTCTGACACGCTACGAATATTGCGAGAAGTTCACGGTCCGGAACCGAGTAGTTCCTTTCCTGTGGCGAGTACTTGTGCGACATGTACGCTACAGGGTGTAATTTACCATCGTTGCCGTGCTGCAGTAGCCCAGCTCCAACGGCGTTGTCGCTCGCGTCAGCGTCTATGGTGAACGGCTTAGTAAAGTCAGGTAACAAGAGCACTGGCGGACTACACAGCCGCTACTTCAATGAGTCAAAAGCGCTCTACTCGCGTTCTCCCCACCGCCAAGTCATCTTAGGTGACTAAAGGTCACTAAGAGGTGCGGCTAGTTT
>JAOXSF010000170.1 GCA_025800125.1 Marinobacterium sp. | reverse complement strand
CAGGTCTGCACCACTCTGGCGTTCAATAAAGCCATAGCCCTTTTCGTCGTTGAACCACTTCACAGTTCCAGTCTGCTTTTCAGCCATCATTCTACTCTCTTACAAGTCAGCTTACAGTTCAGGGTAATTATCATTTCAGATAATAATCAGTCATCATGACCGGTATTCCCCGACGGAGCAATAAAAAAGCAGCGACTCAAGGTACTGCGATACCAGGCACAACAACGTCACTATAATATAAGCATGGTGAAAATCAAACGGGCTCACTCAGAAGCCTCAAGCACTATGATAACGCGACAAAAATCGAGCGCAGTACCAATATTTTGCCGCTATAATCTGAAACGTCCAGACATTACAGCTGATACAGACAGCTTTTTCAGTATCAGAATTCTGTTTTATCCTTGTACTCACAGAGATCTTCAATCAGGCAAGCACCACACCGAGGCTTACGTGCCGTACAGGTATAACGGCCATGAAGAATCAGCCAGTGATGAGCATCTAACAGAAATTCGCGCGGAATAAAGCGTAATAACTTATCTTCCACCTCATTAACATTCTTACCCGGAGCGATACGTGTACGGTTAGATACGCGGAAAATATGTGTATCAACAGCCATTGTCGGCCAACCAAATGCTGTATTAAGCACAACATTTGCAGTTTTTCGCCCTACACCCGGCAAAGCTTCCAGAGCCTTGCGGTCTTCAGGGACTTCGCTGTTATGTAGCTCAATCAGCATTTTGCAGGTTTTTATTACATTCGTTGCCTTACTATTAAATAGCCCAATAGTTTTTATGTATTCTTTCAGCCCTTCTACACCCAAGGCATAAATTGTTTCAGGCGAATTCGCAACAGGATAAAGCCGGGCTGTTGCTTTGTTGACACCAACATCTGTCGCCTGTGCTGACAAAATAACAGCTATCAGCAATTCAAAAGGCGAACTGTACTCAAGCTCCGTTGTGGGGTGAGGGTTCTCATCACGAAGGCGGGTAAAAATCTGATGACGCTTTTCTTTATTCATTGAAACACTTCACAACTACCAGCAAAACAGCTGATCGACACAATAAACCACACGATACTAATTAACCTGAGCGATATAAAGAGAAGCGATTACGCCCTCCTTCTTTTGAGCAGTACAGTGCCTGGTCTGCACGAGATACCCATTCAGATGCAGATGAAACGCCATTCTCCAACTGAGCAATACCCAGACTGACAGTAAAGCAGATTTCACCACCATCTACTGCCACCCGGGCACTTTCCACAGTACGCCGTACACGCTCACAGTAGATTTCAGCATTAAGGCTATCGGTATCCACCAGCAGGATTGCAAATTCTTCACCACCGTAGCGGCCGATAATATCAGTCTTGCGGGCAAGAGAAACAAGAAGATTTGCCAGATGACGAATCACCTCATCCCCTGCTGGATGCCCCCAGGTATCATTGATAGATTTAAAATGATCAATATCCAGCATCACCAACGTGCTGCAAGCATGGCTGCGCTGATAACGGGTAAACTCAATATCCAGACATTCCTGCCAGTAACCGCGGTTAAATAACCCCGTCAGACGATCTTCACGACTCAGATCTTCCAGACGACGATTAGCACTCTGCAACTCCAGCCTTGCCATGGCCACGTCAGTCACATCATAAATCAGAACCCCAACATGGTTAACCTCACCATCAGGAGATGTCAGAGGAATCAGAGAAACATTCTGGTACATGAATGGAGCCAGACCGGTAATAGGTCGATGACTTTTAAAACAGAATAGATAGGGACGCTGCTCCCAATTGATATACGCCTGATTTTTAAGCATAAACACAGCATCAAGCTTGCGCTGTAGCCACGCATGGGGTAGATTAGGAAACTTTTGCCATAACACCTGCCCTTCAGTTTCACTAGCTGAGTATCCGGAATGGTTGGCCATAAAGCTGTTCCAAAGTTGCACTTGGTAGTCCCGATTGACAACGACCAATCCCACATCCAGTGTCTGTAGCAGACCCAACTGCCAATGGAGTTCTTCTATGCCATTCATATACTGCTGCTCATCTTTTAGCGGAAACCGTTCGACAACTATTATCAGAAATAACCGAGATCAAATATCAGAAATAACCGGGATCAAAAATAACTGGCCATATGTTGCAGCTTAGGTGTGGAATCCTCTGTAAACACCAACATCAGATCACACTGAACATCATGACTTTTGATACTGTAATGAATATTAATGGTCAAGGCATGCTGCCAGTCGCCACGGTCACCATCGCCAACCAGCCCATCAAAGTGATTCAGCACCACAGGTGAGCCTCGACTGAAAGCAATGTCCATCTGCTGCTCGAAGCTACTCAGGAAAGCGCCTATCAGAGTATTAGCAACATCCATCAGCAACCCTGCATGAACGCTTGCATCTGTCATCTCATCCGACCCTAACAGGCGTTCCAGCGCAACAAAACTGGATTCACGAAACATCAATAACGCTTCACCTGCAAGGCCATGGCCCACAAACCCCTGGCTCACTGTCTGGACTTTCTGTTCTGCCATATGGTGCAGATGCAGATCAAGCTCATCACGAGATGTAAATGACACTTCAGGTATTGGCAGATTAACAAATACATCCAGTAAACGCGCCAGACGATCACCTGCACGCCCCATGGCAACGTTGGCAATCTCCTGATAGTAATCTGGCAGATCTGAAGGCAATTCAGTTAATGCAGCAGGTTCCGGCTCAACAGCATCCAACAGGCCAAAGCGATTCAATACCTGCGTTATCGTTTCTGGAGACGTGGGTTTTTTGACAAAGTCCAACGCCCCCAGTGCCATCACTCGCTGATAAGCTTCAGGTTGAATATCGCCAGAGACAACAATCACCATAACAGGGAGATCATCACGGCGTATTCGCTCTAACACTTGATACCCGTCCATTACTGGCATGTTCAAATCCAGAAACAGAATATCAGCCTTCCCAGCACGTATTGCATCCAGTGCTTCCAGGCCATGCTCTGCAAACGTGATATCAACATTCCACCCATCTAATGCACGCGCCATCTGTCGACGCGCCAGACGAGAGTCATCACAGATAACCACCGGTATGGCTACACTCACAAACCTTTCCTCAACCAGTCAGGCTCAACATACTGAACCTGTAGACATTTTCTGCCAGCCAGCAGCCTGACACACTTCATAGTTTCGACGAGGCTATAGAAATTTACGCTATTTCTCAATTCACCCATCACCAGAACTTACTCGCATTACATACAGGCCAGACGTATACCCTGCTATCAGATGGTTTCATTGCACAAACGTTCTTTACGTAAACGCTCTTTGTGCAAACACTTTCTGCGCAAAAAAAGTCACCCGATTCCGACCTTGCTGCTTTGAGTCATACATCGCAGCGTCCGCGCATTGCAGCAGATCATCAAATTCTCGTGCATCATCCGGGTAAAATGTCACACCGATGCTGGCTGATACACACACGGTTTTTTCTGGCTCCAACATAAACGGCTCGACAAGACTATGACGAATCTTCTCAGCCACATGCTGCACTGCTATTTTACTCAGATGTGGCAGTATCACCGTAAACTCATCGCCACCCAGGCGGGCAACCAGACCTTGCTTATCAACACTGTTCTGTATTCTGCGAGCAACCTGCTGCAACAGGCAATCACCATAACTGTGCCCAAGGGTATCGTTAACCATCTTAAAGTGATCCAGATCAATAAACAGCAAAGCTAATGAGTGTCCAGCGCTTGCTGTCATTAATTCATCACGCAACACGTTCTCAAAATGATGCCGGTTTGCCAAACGGGTCAGAGTATCGTGGTTAGCCTGATGCCATATATTTTCTTCGTAGGCCTTACGCTCTGAAATATCCTGGAACAACGCTATATGACAAACAGGGCTTCCCGCTTCCAGCACGGTGTTTACAGATAACAGGCTGGGGAACTGACTTCCATCTTTGCGCTGATTCCAGACCTCCCCCTGCCAGTGACCACAGGAAAGCAGTTGTTCCCACATGCGCTTGTAAAACGCATAATCATGACGCCCTGACGCAAGAATAGAGGGGGACAGGCCCAGGACTTCATCGGCCTGATAACCGGTGATCCGTGTAAAAGCTGGGTTAACCGAACGAATGCGGTTATTTTCATCTGTAATCATGACCGCTTCAGATGTGGTTTCCAGCACTGTTGCTGCCAGTTTTAATTCCTGTTCGGTGCGCTTGCGCACACTGATGTCACGTGCCGTCAATGTATAAAGTCGCCCCTCTTCCAGCTGACACAGGCTGATAGCTACTTCAATCGGAAAAGTTCGACCATCGCCACGTACAGCGGAAACCTCCTGTAGACAATCCAGCTGCGAAAAGCCAAGCGGAGCCTCTGAGCTAAGCTTTGCCAGACAAGGTAACAGGCGGCCGATATGGTACTCAGCCATCAGCTGCGCAAGAGAACAACCAAACATACGGCAGGCGGAAGGGTTTGCTTCCTGAATAATGCCCTCTGCGTTCAGTGTAAAAATAGCGTCGAGCACAGAATTAAACACTGCATCTTTACGTGCTTCACTGGCCCGCTGTGCTGCATGCGCACGGCGCACCTGCGATAGATAATGCAAACGATTTCGAAGCACCGCCCAATTAACAGGTTTGGTCAAGTAGTCCATTGCTCCAGCAGCAAAAGCCCTGTCCACCATGGCACTATCTTCCAGCGCTGTCAGCATTAATACCGCAGGCGTATCCGGCGCAGACATCTGATGGAGCTGCTTGCAGCAATCAAAGCCATTCATACCCGGCATATCGGCATCCATCAACACCAGTCGCACAGGCTGCTGCTGAAATGCCATTATCGCTGCTTCACCACTGCTGGCCAGCAAAACGTCAAAGCCTTCTCGATGTAAAAATTTTTCCAGCATCATCCGGAACATCGGGTCGTCATCAACAACTAATACCCTTTCAACTGTGCTCTGATTCTTTACAGCCACTCGCCTGCTGTTAACGGCTTGCGCCTGATTATTCACGACACAGCTTCCTCTTCTTCTATTATTTGTCGCCGCAGTGCCTGCAATACATGGCTTTCAAGCTGACGTAACGCCTGCAGGGTCTTATCAAGCTGGTCTACAGGTGCATCAAGCGCCAGCTGTTCTAGCTGCAGCGCCAGATCAGCGGCCTGAGTCACGCCAAGACTACGACAGCTGCCTTTAAGACGATGGGCATCAGCACGTAAAGATTCTCTTTCCTGTTGTTGCAGGTGCTGCTGTAATGAATCCAGCAGCTGTGGCCATTGCGTCACAAATAGCTGCAAGACCGGAATAATTTCATCCCCCAACCCCTGCCTCAGTTGCTCCAGAACCTGTTTATCCAGAATCTGTTTATCCAGAACCTGTTTATCCGAAGCCGCTTTGTCCAGAATCGGTACATTCAGAACTTGCTTGCCCAGATATGCCACCGCTTCTGCATGTATCTCTGCAGCAGCACTTGTCTCTGAAGCAGCACTTGTCTCTGAAGCAGCTGTATCAGATACAAGCTCAGAAAGGCCATCCTCGATAACAGATTTTCTCTCAATAGCGCCAGGCAACCATCTCTGAAGACAGTTTTGCAGTGCGTCCAATGTCAACGGTTTACTGAGATAGTCATCCATGCCCGCAGCCAGACAGCGCTCTCTGTCGCCGCCTAAAGCGTGAGCGGTAAGCGCAACAATAGTGACAGCAGGCAGGCCTTCGTGTTGTTCGTATTCACGAATCCGGGAAGTCGCCTCCATACCATCAAGTAGAGGCATTTCCAGATCCATAAACACCAACGAATATTCCCCTGACAAAACCTGTTCTACCGCTTGCTGACCATTACAGACAAGGTCTGCCCGGTAGCCCAGTGTGTCCAGCATCCCCAACGCTACCCGCTGGTTCAGTGGTGTATCTTCTACCAGTAATAAACGAGGCACCACGGTAATATCCGTACAGTCAGCCTGAGCTGGCGGCGGTAAAGCTGTTACCATCACCGGAACGAATGACTGCTCAAATTCAGAGAACAACTCTGATTCTGAGGCCTCACCTGCAACAACGGATTGCGCAATAACCTTCTCTGTCTCCAGACAACCGACAATCTGATTGTACAACTGGGACTGTCGTACAGGACGCGGCAACATCGCACGGATACCGGCGGCTTTAAGCTCCTCTTCCGGCAGATGATCTGCAATTGATGTCAACAGAATAATATCAGGCTGACAGAGGGACTCATCCATACTGAGTTCCTGCGCCAACGCCAGTCCATTCTGCCCAGGCATCATATGATCCAGCAAAATAAGCTCTATTGGCCTGCCACGCTGTGCCGCATCCTGCAACAGATGCAAAGCCATACTAGCATCCGCAGCCTGACTGGCAGACATCCCCCAGGCCGTGGTCATCTCCTGCAACAACTCTCGATTGGTACGATTATCATCAACTACCAACACCGAACGCCCTTGCAGCAGGGTTCGCGCCCGTTCTGGTTCAGGCAATGCAGGCCCCTTATTAAGCACCAGATCAAACCAGACCGTCGTACCCTCTCCCGGTACACTCTGCAATTCAATGACACCTGACATCAACGTTACCAACTGGCGACTGATTGCCAACCCCAGTCCGGTACCACCATGGCGACGAGTACTGGTACCATCAGCCTGCACAAACTGTTCGAACAGCTTTTCCTGCTGATCAGCGGGTATACCAATGCCGGTATCCTGAACACTGAAACGTAGCCGCATCTGGCTATCATCTTCATGCAGGCAGCGTACAGACAGCACAACTTCACCCTGCCCAGTAAATTTGATCGCATTACTGACCAGGTTCATCAATACCTGTCCTAGCCGATCCGGGTCGCCCACCAACAGTGTTGGTAAACGCGGCAAAGTCACCGGTATCAGTTCCAGTCCTTTGCTCCAGGCCAGTTCCGCAAATAGTTGCAGACTATGTTCTACCACTTCATTTGGATTAAATGCAGTTTCCCGCAAGCTGAGCTTGCCTGCTTCAAGGCGTGAAAAATCGAGAATATCATTGAGCAGATTCAGCAGCGTATTGCCAGAGCGGCGTACTGTTTCAAGATAATCACGCTGGCGACTATCAAGCGAAGTCGCCATCATCAACTCTGTCATACCTAGTACCCCGTTAAGCGGGGTTCGAATTTCATGACTCATACTGGCCAGAAACTGACTTTTAGCCACAGCAGCCTGTTCGGCCTCGGACAACGCGCGCGCCAACTCCTCGTTACTACTTTCCAGTGCAGCATGGGCACTTTCAAGCTCCAGTGTTCGCTGACTGACTTTATCTTCCAGCGACCGGTTCAGCGTTGCAAGCTGCTGGCGAGAGCAATCAAGGTGCTGCAACATGGTTTGCAGAGAACGGGCAAGGCTGGCAACCTCATCATTGCCACGGGTATCGAGATATACATCTTCCGCCCCCGCGCTGATGCGATCAGCCGCCTGCTTCAAACCCAGAATAGGCCGTGTCAACACCCGTCCCATAACCAGTGTTGCCAGCGTTACGCCCATCAGCAAAAACAGCGCCAGCAGCAGCATCTGTTCCTGCAACGCATCAGATTGCACCCGCAACCAGGCCAGTTCTGCACGTGCTCCCAGCCAGAACTCGACATCACCCCGGTGTGGTAAAGAGAGCTGATAACGACGCAAAGCAACCCCCTGGCCGCTGTGTTCCATATAGCGTTGTAACAGCTGCCAGCCATCTCCTGCGGCATCCAGCACACCCGGAAAGTCCTGCTGTACGGTCGCGGCATTGGCCTGACTACGTTCGAACGCCATACGCCGCTGCGGATCAGGGTGTAGCAGATACTCCCCGCGGGTCGTGGCCATAAAGTATTCAATATTCTCCGGGGCGTTATAAAATGCCCTGAGCATCAAGTCCAGATCAACCCGAATTATCACCACAGCGAACAATTCCCGTGGCAATCGCGTCTGCTCCAGGTAAACCTGTTCTTCATAGACTGGCAAACTTATTTCCAGTACAGAGCGAGGCGGATATACAATGCGCTCCTGCTCACGCTCCAGACGCACTTCCGCTAAAAAGGGTAATGGGGCTTCGCTTGCCGCTGGCTGGCTCGCAACCAGCTCAGGCCGAAAGTCAGCCCCTATATGGGGCGCTGTACTGCTACGATACTGCCTGATACCTCGCTCATTACGCTGTAATTTCAACCATACCGGTGCCTGAACAGTGCCTTTAACCAGTTCAATTGCCACATAAGCTTCTCGTTCTTGCAGTACAGTACGAAACAGCTCTGCCAATCGCTCCTGCCACATGTCCAACGTCATATTCTGCTGGTCATCATAGCCCTGCCCGGCACTGGCACGCACCATTCCCTGTAGTGCAGGGCTGGATGCTAGAAAATGAGCATCATTTATCAGCACTCTCAGGTGATTTTCCAGCAGATCCTGCTCTCGTTGCAGATCATCAGCCAGTCGTTCCATCGCCTGCTGTCGTAATAACTGGTCAGATTGATAAAAAGAAACGGATAACGCTACCAATACAGCAATCAGAGTCATCAGTAATGAAAACAGGCTGACTTTAAGTGGCAGAGGAAACCCTTTAAGCATTATTGATCCTCCAGCAGGCGAGTACGAATCAGTCGCTGTCCATAACGCAACTGCTGTTCAACCTGAGCCAGAGTAACGCCAGGCTCAGCAGGCGTCACGCCAGGTACAGCGTTCTCCGGTGTAACTGCCGATTTTACAACTTGCGATTTTACAACTTGTTGCGTCACACCCAGCTGCAGCTTTAACGCCACCAGTTCAGTACTGATAACGCCCATCGTATTAAACAATTCACCGATGTCCGGGCGTTTCGTGATGACCGGTTGAGGCACCTGCCCACCCACAAGCCCAGCCCTCTGTTGAGCCTGTTCAGTCAAATCAAGTAACCCACGAGCGGCCAGCAATACTTGCTCGGCATCTACACCTTCTTTTAACACGGGTAATTCCAGTGGATGCCAACGATGCAGGTGCTGGGCCAGCAGTTTCAGTTCACGATTCACATTGACAGCTGCCAGGTACAGATCCTTGATGCTATAGCCCGCAGGCCCGAGCACAACGTCAAGCAGTAGTGAAACATCCCACATCTGCCGGTAAACATCAGACGGGGTCACCTGCTGCTGTATGCTGTAGACAGGCATTATCTGAGGCTCTGGCACAGCCGTTATACCCGTGCTGTGGTACACCAGTTCCAGCTCATCACGCAACCGAATTGCAAGCTCGTAAACCTCGCTGGGCGTAATCGCCCGTAAAGGGTAAACAGGTACGGCAGTCACCCCCAGCCCAACCTGCTCCCGAAGACGCACCACTTTGTCCAGGTTCACCAGGGTTTTCTGATACACATGCCGAGGCTCCAGCCCTTGTGTCAGTGAGGACTGTTGCGGCTGCTGGCGAATACCACGCTGTTGCTGGTAATGCCGCAGCCCTCTATATATATGACTGGCAACCTGTAAGACATCAGCGGGCTGGCGGAGCAAACTGGCCTGATCATATTGCAGTAAAGGCCGTTGCGGTTCGAATTGAGGCATCGCCTGAGCTGCCCAGATCAGCACCTGTTCAACATCAGCGGGGGATTTACCAGGCTCAACGTCGGGCAGTGGCAGTTCACGCTCAACACCCAGTCGGTACTTTATACGTTGCAGCTCAGCAATAACGACCTGTAAAGCGTCATATACTTCGGTTGGCCGGATCACTCGACGCGGTACTTCAGGTACCTGTTCCGGCTGCATCCACAGATTACGTTCAGCCTGGCTGATGCGTGCTAACAGATCATAAGCGGCTTGCAACGCATGATTTGGATGCCGCCCATTTTGTCGTTCAGGAAGCGGAATATTATCTGGCAGGTTCTGACTCAATCGCAGGAAACGAATCAGCTCAGCTACATAGCGGGCGCGGGCATATACATCACTGGGAGAGAAGCCATGCACACCGATCAGTGGGTCAAGCGCCAGAGAAATTTCCCAGAGCTTTCGATAAACATCGCTGGGAGTATATCCACGGCGCTGATCCGGGTTTACGCTGATACCAGCTGATTGAGGCCTGGTTTGTAGCAGAAATTCCACTTCAGGCACCAGACGATCAACAGAGTCATACACATCATTGGGAGTGATGTAACGGGAAGGATAACGGGCAATGGTGATTGCTCCCTGCCCACGAATACCTCGCAACCGATTGATTTTTTCCAGTACTTCAATAGATTTCTGCAGTACATGGCGTGGTGATCGAGTGAGTGCCTCAGCACCATCAATGGTGCGAGGCCAGGCGTCAAAAATATCCTGTTCATCGCGTAACTGAATAACACGCTGCTCCAGCTCCAGTACTCGATGATAAACATCCGTCGGGGTACGGTCAGGAATAATGATTTCCCGTGTCCCTGCCTGCAACAAAGATGGCAGACAGAGCACGCTCAGCAAAAAGAGTAACCTGCATACCCGGTATGAATGTGTCCCCATAGTCTCCGAATCCTGAAAAAACCCGGAGCATTCTATGCGAATCAACAATCATTAACACTCGCTCAATTATTTATCCAGGCCGTCAGGGTCAATGCTGCAAACGATACAACTGCCAGTCCTCACTGGCTTCATTGAGCATCATTTTCATATCAACAACATCTTCTTCCATGTTATAGCTGTTTTTAAAGCCCAGCTTTTTCGCCAGCCCCTGCATTCCCTTATTTGATGGCAACGTAGAGCCATACAGCTCCAGCGTACCGCGGGCACGACAATAGTCGATGATTTTCTGCATCAGAATAATTCCCAGCCCTTCGCCCTGCAGCTCGTCACGAATTACCACAGAGAATTCGCTACGAATGTTGTCCGGGTCAGTGACTGCACGCGCTACACCCAGTGTCTCTTCGCCTTCACCATCCAGACGTGGTGCTGAGATAATAAACGCCATCTCCCGGTCGTAATCAATCTGTGTCCAGTTCGCTAGCTCCATATGAGTCGGTACGCCACGACTGTAAAAGTACCGCAAGCGAATAGATTCAGGGCTGAGCGTGTTATAAAACTCCAGGTGGTTAGGCTCATCCTCACCACGAATCGCACGCAATATTGCTGGACGGCCTGATTTACGTAGTTCTATTGCTTCTGTCAGATGCTCCGGATAAGGAGGAATTGCCAGCGGCTCCGGGTCTGCCAGTGAGATAGCAGCATCAATTGCAAGCAAGCCACTTTTGTTCAATAACAGCGGGTTAATTTCAAGCCCGGCAAGCTCAGGAAGTTCTACCACCATCTCTGACAGCTTGATCAGTACTTCAGCAATCAGGGTCAGATCTTCTTCCACCTGGTAACTGTTTTCACGGATAATATTGCTGATACGAGATGAACGAACAAGCTCCATTGCCAGCGCCCGGTTCAGCGGAGGCAGCATAAAGTGCCGGTCAGCCAGCACATCTACGGTAAACCCACCACTGCCAAATAAAATAACAGGGCCAAAGGTGGTATCACGTGTAACCCCCACATTCATCTGCATGGACTGGAAACCACGTTTCATTTCCTGCACACAGAAACGAATCGGAGCTTCATCCCCCAGCCGCTCCTGACAACGGGCGAGCAGTTTCAAAGCAGCAACTTCAACCTCAGTGGTAGACACCAGATCAACTGCCTGATCCTGCCAACGCAGGTTACCACGCAGGTCATAACTGAAGGGTTGCTGGTTATCATCATGCAGCGCTTTGATCGCAACAGGGCAGTTCATTGCGCGGGCAGCTTCTACCACGCCTGCAACCGAGTCTGTATATACGCTTTGCACAACCGGCACTTCATATAATGTCAGCAACCGGGCAGCTTCTTCATGACTCAGACAGCTACGTCCTGCAACACGTGCGGTCGCAATCAGATCTCTGGCCTGCTGCAGATTATCGCAATGATTATCATGGTAGGGTGCTGGTGTCTGCCGCATAACCTCCTGATTACGGTGGTATTCCACCATATGCGCAAATGCGTCAGATGCCTCTTCCGGAGTAATGAAAGTAGGGATACCCGCCGCATTAAAATGGTTGCGCGCTTCAATTGCAGTCGCACGCCCCATCCAGCACGTCAGAATATTACGTGGTGTTTTCTTTGCCACGCCGATCAGCGCATCAGCACACGCAATACCAGGTGCCAGACGAGTCGGTGCATGAATCACCAGCACAGCATCAACATTCTTATCTTTAACCAGCAAACGCGTTACATCAGCAAAGCGCTGCGGATTAGCATCAGAATGCAGATCCACCGGGTTCTGACCGCTCCAGTGGGAAGGCAATACTTCCGCCAGGGCATCAATCGTCTCTGCTGTCAGCTCCGCCAGCTGTCCACCCGCTTTGATAAAACGATCACCTGCCAACGCAGCAGGCCCCATACCATTACAGACAATCGCTAATCGCTCTCCGCGCATTGGTTTCATACGGGATAAGGTTTCCAGCGCGTTGTATAGCTGATCAGATGTTTCAACACGCACCGCACCAGCTCTGCGTAATGCACTGTCATACACCAGGTTTTCATCAACTACTCCCGGTGCAAGCGCCGTCGCCAGATCACTTTTGCCAACAATATCTGATTTAAGCACCAGTACCAGTTTGTTGCGTGATGCAGACCGGATAGCTGAAAGAAAGTGCCGGGAAGACCCCTGCACACGATCAAGCTGCAACAGAATTGCCTGGGTATATGGGTCCTGCGCCAGGTAGTCAATAATGGAAGACAGCTCAATATCGACACCATCTCCCAGAGTCAGAAAGTGGGAAAAACCGATCTCCTGACCATTCGCCCAATCAATCATCGCCGTACCCAGCAGACCGGACTGGCCAACATAGGCAACTTTACCCTTGCGAATATTCACATGGGAATAGCTGGCATTCATCTTATGGCCCGGCACCAGCAACCCCATACAGTCAGGCCCAAGGATACGAATACCATAAGGCCGCGCGGCTTCAATCACCTCCTCACGCAAAGAGCGATTATTTGCACTGGCAGTACGGGACAGCCCCCCTGTAAGAATCAGTGCGGCCTTGACAGTGTGTGCGCCCAGTTTACGAATAAGCTCTGGCACAGAAGCAGGAGGAGAGCAGATAATCGCCAGATCAGGCATCTCTGGCAGTTCATTCAAAGCACGGTAACAAACGACACCGTAGACCATACTGTAGTCCTGCGAATTTACCGCCATCAACTTCCCTTGATAGCCACTTTCAAGCAGGTTCTGCAACACGGCTCCCCCCATGCTCCCGTCCCGTTCAGAGGCACCAAAGACCGCGATAGATTGCGGTTTGAAAAAACGCTTGAGGTATTTTGTGGACACGTGCGCAGTCCTTTTCATTCAGATCAGATTGGGCGAAACAGCCGGATATTAAGCCGTGGTGTACAGCAAGTTGCGAGGTAAAACCAGGACAGATAAAACAGCAACTGCCCACAGATCATCGCGACACAAAACAACAACCTGCGCAACCACCACCATACAAAACCGCTGTACAGAAGACAGTCAAATCCTACTTTATTTTGCATTGCAGCAAAACCATATTTTTCGACTAAAGTAGTGCCTGGTAAATTGTTGAGTATAACCGCTGAATAGTGTCATTAGCATGACAAGGCTCAACGCTTGCCGCACCGCAACAGCTCAAGCAAAGAAACTATTTCTGCAACCGGGTTTGCTGGATAAATTCAGGTTTATTCTACTTCCTGCGACACATCTATATCCTGCCCACGCCAACCTGACAGCTCCGTGCATCTTTTTGCAAAAAACATCATAAACACTTGTTTCAAATAGTATTTTCAGCACAAGTCTGGGCAAACCTGAAGCTACAAAAAACACGAAGATCGAGTCAAAAGTCTTCATGATCAAGCCATAATAGACCAAAGTAGAGCTTCATTAGTATTCCCTCAGTGTTGTTAAATTAGAAACATCTAAATAAGAAAAATAATTTCAGGATATATTCCAAGGAGACTCTATGGCCCGCGTTATCGTTGTAGGAGCAAGTACTGGCGGACTGCCGATGGCATATGACATCAAAAAGACGCTGGGCAGTGAGCACCAGGTGACGGTCGTATCAAATACCGACACCTTTTCATTTGTGCCTTCCAATCCCTGGGTCGCTGTCGGCTGGCGTACCGCAGAGGATATCACCTTCCAGCTGGAAGGGCCTTTACGCCGCAAAGAGATCGAGTTTATCCACTGCGCTGCTGCACACATAAAAGCGGAACAGAATCAGCTGGTACTGGCTGATGGCCGAGTACTTAATTACGACTATCTGGTGCTGGCTACAGGCCCAAAACTGGCCTTTGATGAAGTTGAAGGGCTTGGTCCAGACGGCTTCACAGAATCTATCTGCACAACTGGCCATGCCATGCGGGCTTATGAGAAATGGCAACATTTCTGCGAAAATCCAGGTCACGCAGTTGTCGGTGCCGTACCGGGTGTATCCTGCTTCGGCCCAGCCTATGAGTTTGCGCTGATCATGGACAAAGATCTGCGCAAACGGAAAATCCGTGACAGGGTTCCAATGACGTTTATCACACCTGAACCTTACATTGGCCATATGGGACTAGGCGGCGTGGGTGACTCCAAAACACTACTGGAGTCAGAGCTGCGCCAACGTCATATCAACTGGATTACCAACGCCAGCGTCAGCAAAGTAACCGCTGAAACGCTCTATGTGCACGAACATGATATGCAGGGCAACGTGATTAAAGAACACGAACTGCCAAACAATTTCAGCATGCTGATGCCACCTTTCAAAGGCGTTGACCTGTTCAAAGAAGCGCCAGAAGGACTGACAAACCCGCGCGGCTTTGTCACTGTTGATAAGTACAATCGTAACGCGACCTGGAAAAACATTTACGCGCTGGGCGTGGGCATTGCCATTCCACCCGTGGAATCGACGCCATTAGCAGTCGGCACCCCCAAAACCGGCCTGATGATAGAAAGCATGGTAACGGCTATCTGTCATAACATCCGGGACGAGCTTGCGGGTAAGGAGATCAGCGAAGAAGCAACCTGGAATACCGTATGTCTGGCCGACATGGGAGATACCGGTGTCGCTTTTGTCGCACTTCCGCAAATTCCGCCACGCAATGTCACCTGGGCCCGTAAAGGCAAATGGGTACACTTGGCGAAGGTCGCTTTTGAGAAGTACTTCATCCGTAATATGAAAAACGGTAACGCAGAACCCGTATACCAGAAATATATTATGAAAGCGTTCGGCATTACCCGACTGCGCAGCGACTAACCATCTGAGCACTGGCCTTCGCCATCACTAATGAGCCCTACCACGCTCCTAGTGATGGCTGATGTCAGAACAAGTCAATCTGCGGCGCAACCAGCTGTTCAAAGTCCGCTTCGAGAAAGCGGGCTATCGTATCGACAACAGGCTGAATCTGACGATCAATATAATGCTGATAGTCGATAAGGGATGTCTGATAATCAACGGGTTCTGCACCATTTATCGTCATTATATAGGCAACAGGCTGCCCCGGTAGACAGGGCTCCGGCAAACCCTGGTTACGTGACAGTATATTTGCCTTGGCAGCGGCTTGCACATGAGGTGGTCGATTACGAGTGTACTCGCTGACAGGCTGACGTAATCTGCGCCGATAGATCAGCTGGTCATCCAGCTCACCCGCATATATCTTTTGCACCGTTTCAGTGATCAGCGCTTGCCATGGCTGATCCCTGAAGACTGCTTCATACAACCGTTCCTGCAAATTACGCGCTACATCTGTCCAATCAGTACGAACATTTTCCAGCCCTTTAAACAGCACCTTTGTGCGACCATCCGGAAAACACTGCAAACCTGCATAACGCTTTTTCGTCCCCTTCTCAGAATGGCGCATGGTGGGCATCAGAAACCGGCTATAGTGAGCCTCATATTCCAGCTCCAGATAACTTGGCAAACCAAAACGTTGTGCTATCTGCCTCTGCCACCAACTATTCAGGTAATTCTGTAACTGCTGGCCACACTGCTCCGCTGTTTCATCACTGGCATCCTCCCCCAGCCAGACAAACACAGAATCCGTATCGCCATAGATCACTCGATAGCCAAAATGACGTTCAATTTCTTCACGGGTCTGCAACAAAATCTGATGGCCGCGCAATGTAATGGAACTGGACAAACGCTGATCAAAAAATCGGCATACATTAGAACCAAGCACACCATAGAAACTGTTCATAATAATTTTAATAGCGGTAGATAAAGCACGGTGTTCAGCTTCACGGGCACGGTCTCGCGCCAACCACAACTGTTTAATCAAACCTGGTAAGATATGCTGCTGACTTGAAAATATCGCCTGATTAAAGCCGGGCACTTTATCTGCATCCGGACATTCATCACTTAACCCTTCAGCCAGTCCCATCGGATCAATGCAGAATGTGCGAATAATGCTAGGGTACAGGCTCTTGAAATCCAGCACTAAAACATGGCGATACAACCCGGGCACAGAGTCCATCACATATCCACCTGGAGCTGATAACCCGGAACGCCCGGAAGCATACTCGGGAGCAACATAGCCAGCTCTATGCAAACGAGGTAAATACTGGTTATCAAACGCGGTAGCTGAGCCACCAACCTTATCCAGTGCCAGCCCGGTCAGATTGCTGCGCTCAATCAGATAGGGCAACAGCTGCGCCTGCTCAAAAATATCCCAGACCAGCCGGCAATCTTCCAGGTTATACCGTGCCAGTGCAGCTTTGTCTTCGCGAAACAGTTGCTGAATGGACTCACCCCTCAGATCAACGTGGTCAACCAACTTGCCACGCCCCAGCAACTGACGGCTGACATACTCCAGCGAGTAACGATCAAAGTGCCATGTAGCACCTTTCAGAGTATCAATCCCATCCAGCACAACCCTGCCAGACATACGGGCAAACCACATGCCATTACTCACCTGGTGCACCCGCAATGGCCCGCCATCACGCCCCAGCAACAAAGGCACTGAAAGTATGCGAGCCCGCTCGACCAATACCCGAAAATCAAACCCGACAACATTCCAACCGATAAAAATATCGGGATCATACTCACGGACCGCCAGAACTAGCGCCATTAACAACGCGGTTTCATCAGGCAAGTAATGTACATGCGCGTCACTGCAGCCCTCACCACGCATCAATACTCGCTGATAATCATCCGCATAGAGTGCAATAGAGTGAATACGATCCGCTCGTAGAGTCGTTTCGATATCAATAGATAACACACGAAAAGCGGGCTGAAGCGCAACCTGCACATCATATGCTTTTGAAGCAGCAGAGACTGGAGTGTTATGTGAGACCGGAGCAAAATGCGATTCAGCATCACCGGAAACAGGGCGTAGCAATGGGCCTTCAGGAAAAAAATGAACGGATACCGCTCCCTGAATAAAGCGCTCCATCAGATAACGGTCACATTGACGTATATCTTCTTCCATCATTGCCAGCCCGGACTGTTTTAACCGCTCAATACAACGACGACGAACCTGCAAGGTACGGCAATAGAGCCCTTGCACAGGGCGGTGCTCAAGATCGCTTAACGATAGAGGTGCTAAACGCCAACCAGAAATACCAGCCAGCGCATGACGCACATCTATAGCTTGTTCAGCACGGATAAAGAATATTGCTTCCTGACCAGTAATACTGACCTGAAAAGCGCCATCGGGGCTGGCTAACCAATAGCTAAGCTCAATACCTTCAGGTCGGTCTCGCTGCTGGCGGGTCAACAGATAACCCGTCCTGCTTGCAACCACCGACACCCGCTATCAAGCCTCTTTGATAGCGTCGGTAAACGACGGGTCAGCCGTACACTGTTGATGCAGGAATGGAGCTACAACCTCCAGCCCGGGAAATGCGCTCTCAATTTCAGCCTGCTGTTTATCCAGGAATAACAGCTTCAGATTCGGCCCTGCATCCATTGTGAAATAGACATCAATTCCCTGGCTGCGCAGTTCCCAGACTTGCTGCATAGCCACAACAGATTCAGGCTGCCAGTACAGCAACGGCGGCCAGCTGGCAATCATCGTGGCGTGCATCGACAAAGCGTTCTGTTCGGCGGTTGCCCCCAAGAGATTAAAGTCCCGACCTGCAATGGCGATATGCAGCTTTTCCAGGTCGACCGCAGCTTGCAGTGGCCAGCTCTGATAAAGGTGAGCACTTTCTACAGTACGCTGCATACCTGCCCGCGAGTCTACTTTCTTCTCACCGGTCGCAACTTTCACCAGACCCACCCGTAACTGTGGCCAGCAGGCATTCAATGCAACTGCATGGCTATCCATGCCATCTTCTCGCTGTCCCATCTGCCATTCTACAAAACCCGTAAAAATAGATCGGGACGCACTGCCACTGCCCATACGGGCAAAAGCTGACAACTGTTCAGGTGCTAGCTGCAAGGTATAGAAATCATTCAGCGCCAGCATCAAAGCTGCAAAGCCTGAAGCGCTGGACGCCAGACCCGCCGCTGTTGGAATATTATTGTGGGTATCAATTGTTAGTGGCTGAACACTGTTACGTCGAAACAGATCAACAAACTCGACTACCTTCGTAGCAAATCGACTGCCTGTTGCCTGCTCCTCACCATTAAGAAGCACATGGTCAACGCCATCAGCAGATGGTGTAATCAGTGTCCGGCTGCCCAAGTGAGCCAGAGAGACCGATAAACTGGCATTAATTGGCAAATTTAATGCCTGGTCCCTTTTACCCCAGTATTTACACAGGGCAATATTACTGGGTGCGAACGCCTCTCCCCGCTCACCAGCCGTCAGCTGCGCTGGCAGATAACGGGCAATCACATCGGCTTTACTGATCATGGTATGGCTCTATTTCTGCTATGTATTAAAAACGTATGTATTAAAAACGTATGTATTAAAAGCATATGCCTTAAAAAAGCGTATGTCTTAAAAACACAGGCAGTAAAAACACAGGCAGTAAAAATGTGCGCTTGAGAAAACGAGCAGCAAGCACACGTCTTAGTAAGTGCGCAGCACAGGGGTACAACACTATTCAGGCGATACGGACGCGCCTGAGACAGTATCCATAACCGTCAATTCAACTCCTGCCGGAGAAACAGCAACAGCAATTGCTTCGTAAGGCATATCAGGCGCCTGGTGAGCTCCCAGGGCAATTACGCAGTCTCCCAGACCAGAACCTGATATTTTGCTGCCAACGACATCAGGCGCTCGCCGCAGGCGATAGATCATGTCAGCAATTGTCGCATCACAGACGCCCAACGCATCCATTAACCCTTGATAGATATTCATCAGCTTACCCAGCTCCAGCCAGTCCTGATCCTCAATCGCAGTTTCTGCCGCTGCAGTCGTCTGATGCATCAAATGATACAGTTCGGCATAAAGCGCAGTCTGGCTGCGACTACTGTCTTCCACTTTGCGCAGTACATCCGGCGTGCGCGTTTTATACCCGGCATAATACAACGCAATGGGGGGTAAGCCAGGCAGGCGTTTCACCTGACGCGGCTCTACCGTATAGCCAATTAAACCACCATAAATACTGGCGGCAAGATCAGTACCAGAGCCTCGACCCTGCACCTGATGCACCACAGATAACGCTTCATTCAACAGCAATGCTCTATCTGGTCCGGATTGAAGCAGATAACGTAACGCAGCAACAGTTGCCACAGTAACGGCAGCAGATGAACCCAGCCCGACAGTATGTGAAAACTCTGACTCAATACGTACAGAAAAACCACCAGGCTGCTGACTGAGCAAAGCAGACTGTTGCTGCACAATTGCAGCCAGTACGAAGCTGAGCGCAGGCTCATCTGCCAGATCATTCAATGGAGCGCAGTAATGTGCCAGTGCAGAATCAATCACCACCAGACCGTCTGATCGAGTTTCCAGCCATAGGTGGATATACTTATCGACAGCACAGGCCAGCGCCCGGTGACCAAACAGTACCGCGTGCTCTCCCATAAGCATGATACTACCAGGCACAGACACCTTAATTGTCGAGATAGCGTGCACCATAAGGATCTTCCTCCAGTGAATCACAAGTATAACCGACCCTCTGACACAAGGCGCTCAGTTGGACAGGGTCAAAGTCTGGTGCATAGAGCAGCAAAAGCCCACCAGCCTCACCAGTAACAGCTCCGGCACCACTGATTTTTGCACTCGCTCCCAGACGCTCTACAGCAGACACAAACGCCGCGACAGATTCAGGCACTACCTCTATCTGTTGCAGCAGGCGATGATTTTCACGTATCACATCGTGCATATCTGCCTGCCCTCCTAGCGCCTGCTGAAAAGATTCAGTAACCGCAGCAAATTGCTGCCAGATTGCGCTATGACCAAAGCGTTCACGAACATGTTGCACACACTGGCCTGTGCTGACCCGAGGCATACCGGTGGCTACTCGATACCAGCCGCGGCCCAGAGACAGCTGTGGGTGCTCAAGCGACTCCCCTGCAACTTTGACCAGACCACCAAAACTGACCGCAGCAGCATCAATGGCACTACCTCTACCATGCTGCAAGCGTTCGCAATATCGCACAATAGCAAAGCGTTCAGCTGCACCGTAGGCTGCTCCGGTCAAACGTTCCACAAGCAACAGGGTAGCCGCAATCGCCGCGGCGGAGGAGCCCATGCCTGCTCCTGTCGGTAAGTTTGAACGGACATCAAGCGTGCCACCAGGCAGTAAGCAACCGGTATCAGATGAAACCTGCGACATCACATAGGCCAGCAACTGATCAGGCCTGTCCAGTAACTGGTCAACTGGGAGTCGGCCAGCTAGAAACGCTTCAAAGCGTTGGTTTAACACCTGGGCTAACCCAGCCAACTCAGTCAGTGCGTAGCTGTAGTCAAGAAGGTCACCGGAAAACCGCAGCCTGTCGCTGCGGCCCGGTATAAAGCGGGTGTGAATGTGGCAATCAGTTGCGACTGCAAGCGCGGGTGCCCCATATACGGCCGCATGCTCACCACTGAGAATGACTTTGCCCGGAGCAATAGCATGCATCATACTACCTCCTATACGCCAGGAGATCAGACGGCGATATATTCCCGTTTGTGATTACGTATAGCCGCCAGGCGGAAACGCCCTGTCGTTTCAGCCTCAATCTTACACTCACTGCCATCACGTGGATCAGGATAACGGTACAATTCAAGATAACGCGTGTAGTCAACCTCAGTGCGGGCTTCCAGCATGTTGTGATGGCGTTCACGATGCAGAAAGTGCTGATAACCATCAACTACTTTGCCAGAGAAAAACTCAGCAACACAGCCAGAACCATAGCTGAAGAAACCAATACGACTACCCGCCAGATTATGCTTACAGTTTTCCAGTAACGATGTCAGGCCAATATACATGGACGCAGAATAACTGTTACCAATCGCTCTGTTATAGTGCAAGCTATCAGCAATTTGCGCCTCTACCTGCTCTGCATCCAATCCGCTACGGTTCACTTTGGCCAGATGTTGATGTGCTTTCTGCGCCATCTTGCCAAATGGTAAGTGATAACAGAAATGGCTGAAGTCACCAAAAGCCAGAGAGCTCGCCTCACAAAAGTTTTCCCAGGCTTTCTTCAGTGATCGAAGATAGATTTTTGTAGAGTACTTGCCATCAACTAACGCTGTTGCTCGGTAGTTCGGGCGCCAGAAATCCATCACATCTTCAGCGTAATTGCCCACCTCAGGGTCAATCTCTATCAACCTGGGGTCAGCAGCAATCAGCATTGCCACAGCACCACACCCCTGGGTTGCTTCTCCCGGTGAGTCCAGGTCATAGCGCGCAATATCCGAAGCAACAACCAGCACTTTTTTCTCTGGCTGACGCGCCACCAGTGCACAAGCCATCTGCAATGCAGCGGTCGCACTGTAACAGGCTTGCTTCAATTCAACGACCCGACAGTTATCATGCAGACCCAACAGACGGTGTACATAAATACCCGCAGCCTTAGACTGATCAATACCTGTTTCGGTGGCAAACATCAGGGTGGTAACGGCATCCGTCCCTACCCGTTCAATCAGGGGCTGAGCTGCATTAGCAGCCATGGTGACAACGTCTTCATCAGGCGCAGCCATTCCCATTTTTTCCTGACCGATCCCCTGGTAATATTTTTCTGTATCGGTCTTCTGCACCTCTGCCAACGTTCGCAGGTCAAGATAATAATTGGAGGTGTAGAAACTGATTTCGTCAATACCGACTGACATAAGGAGTGCTCGATCCTCAATACTCTTCAAGAACGAGGGCCTGGTTCCGGTACAGGGCCTCAAAATCCGCCGTACCCAGCAGGAACATGGCTGTTATAAATTCACGTTTCAGGCGCTCGATAACGGCAACGACGGCGTCTGCCGACTCCATGGCAGGTTTCAATAAAGGCCCTGCCATGCCACAAAGCGAAGCGCCGAGTATAACAGCTTTCGCCATATCAATCCCGTCTCGTAAACCACCGCTGGCAATAAAGCTGGCCTGATTTTGATATGGCTGCGACAATTTGAGCGCCAGCGGTGTTGGAAGCCCCCAATCCTGAAAACGCAACCCAAGCTCATCACCGCTGCTACGATGGTGCTCAATACGACTCCAGGATAAGCCTCCAGTACCTGCAAGATCAAAGCAGGTTACTCCGACTCTCAATCCAGCCTCTATATCAGCAGGAGAGATACCGGCACCGACTTCTTTAAGCAGTACAGGTACCGGTAACGTTTCTACTAGCGTGCCAATTTCTTCAATCAGATGGCGAAAGTCTGTATCGCCTTCCGGCTGTACAGCCTCCTGAAGTGGATTCAGGTGCAGGTATATTGCATCAGCCTGCAAAACATCAATAGCCCGCATCGCATGACGAATTCCCAACCCGTAATTCAGCTGCACCGCTCCCAAATTAGAGATAAGTGGCACATCTGGCGCTAATTCCCGTAGCCGAAAACTCTCTTCAGCCGCAGGACAGCTGAACATGACACGTTGCGAACCCACAGCCATGGCTACTCCAGTACGCTGAGCAGCCTGTGCCAGATTGCGATTAATCTGGCATACCAACTCATGATCTCCACCTGTCATCGATGAAATCAGCAGCGGAAAACTCAGCTGGCGCCCCAGAAATTCAACCTGTGGGTTAATATCAGCCAGCGCGAGCTCAGGCAGCGCACGGTGGGTTAGATGAATGCGATCAAAATAGCGACGATCCCTATCTGTAGCGGGATCATTTTCAATAGCACGAATATGCTCAAGCTTACGGTCGTTGGTGCGATCACTCATCGCTCAGCGTTCCAGTTTGATATGGGCTTCCATCAGTTCGCCCGGATTAGTCTGCGCAGCCAGCAGTGATAACTCACCACAAAGCACCGTCGCAGCACAAATGGCAGCCAGTCGACGAGAGTTCTCACCAGGCTCTCTGGCTTCTCGACAACCCAGCTGCCGAAGGTTGTCCTCAACGAAGTCTAACCCCTTGCCGTTGCCAACGGTTCCCATAATCAGGTTTGGCAGGGTGCAAGAGAAGTAAAGATCTCCTTCTCGCACTTCCGCATGCACAACCCCTTGTGAACCCTCAATAATATTGGCCGCATCCTGCCCTGTTGCCAGATAGAACGCTAGCAACATATTGGCGTAATGTGCATTCGCACTGCGCAGACCACCAGCAATCATAGTACCTATAAGGTTCTTTTTGATATTCAGGTCAACGACCTTTTCTGGTGTTGTTTTCAGACGTCGCTCACAAAGAGCACGTGGAATCGTGATTTCAGCAATCACATTCTTACCACGCCCCAGAATACCATTGACTGCTGTTGCTTTTTTATCTGAGCAGTAGTTACCCGAGATAGAGCTATAACGCAACTGAGGGTACTGTTCTAATATCCAGGGAAACAGGCGGTCTGCTGCATTAGTGACCATATTATGGCCAGAGGCATCTCCAGTTGTGAATTCCAACCGCAAGTAGATCAGATTTGCAACTAACTGAGCATTGAGGTCAATCAACCTGGCAAAACGACTGGATTGAGCTACAACAGCCTGCATCTCTTCCTGACGCTGCTGAATGCTTGATAGCGCGACAAGTGCCTCCGTAGCATTCTCTGCCTCAAGCAAAATAGACCGCGTCATACGTTCGTCAACAATCGTACAGCGGATACCTTCAGTCAGGGTTGAAACCCGAGCACCGCGTCCAACCGAGTGCCAGAGCGGCGTTTCATAAGTAGCCAGAGGGACAGGAAGTTTTTCGTTCAGCACCGGGCCGCAAATTTTCAGCGGGCCGACCTGGCGCATCGGGATGGGAGCTTGCTGGATTTTATGTGCTTTCATGATATGCGCTATCGAAGTGGGCGTTGACCCGGAGCTATTATTCGATGACAGGTATTGAGTAATAACGATCACTGTGATGACCACATCGTTCTGTTGCACATCTGCTCTGAGAAGCCTGCTCTGAGAAAAAGTGCCCAGGCGAATACAATACATCAATACATGCAGCCCCGGAGTGCAGGCGGATTTTATCGACGAGGCGGCAATTTAGCAAACACAACCGCCCACTTGCCTATTCAGTCAGCAAACGTAACGTACCCAAATGAAAACGCTTACGGCGATTATTGTTGTAGCGGTCATAGGCCTTGAAGAACAACCCTCCCGGAGTATAGCTACCACCAAACTGGCCTGTCAGGGTATAAGTCCAGTTGTCTTCTGCTGCTTCCAATGGCTCAAAACGTAACTCATCAATTTTATTGCCATCAGCATCAAGAATATCTATCTCAATACGATGCGTACCTTTATCCAGCAACAGATTCATAACCAGCATCGCTGATGCTTGCGCTTCATTAGCAGCCAGGACATTAAAAACAGAATCAGGTTGAGTAAAACCACCCACATCAACAATATTGTTAGTAAAATAGGCATTTGTAATATACGCAGGCTTCAGGTAACGACCCGCCTGTACCGATGAACAGCACATCAGCAGCACTGACAGCCAGAAAATTCGCATAAATGACACGCTCCGTATGTTTGCGGGTGCTTTGCAAAAATAATTTTAAAACGTACGTTCTTTAAACTACGACAAGCAAGCAGATAAAACTGCCCGCTTCAGCCAGGTAGCCGTTTAAAGGGGGCCATTCCACATTCAGATCACCTGATTCTTATCAGCACAGGACACGCCCTGCCCTCCATAGTTTCGATTTACAACGGTCGGGAATAAACATTGAGTAACGATTTTCTAACCGCTTCAGGCATTTCAGATTGGGAACCGGACGGTTGAACAACATCATGGGCTACCTGTTTGTCTGTAACCTCAGGCGTAGTGGTATCAGATGCTGTAGTATCAGATACAGTGTCTATTAACACAGTATCCGGCGATTTGCCACCGTGCAGCGGTTCTTTCACCTCAGGCTCTGCCAGGGCTGTAGCCAGCTTTTGCGGAGGGCACAAGACCCTGAGCATGCGTAATTCATCATGATAATCCGCTCCGTCACGTACTGCATGAGGCTCATGACAAAAACAGTGGAAACCTTCGGCTATAAACAATTCAATTGCAGCCTGCGCACACCCCAATACTTCAAGGTTGATCTGCTCTACATTACCCAGCCCTTCGCAATGCTCTATCAACCCACGAACCAGCGTTTGCCCTATCCCTCTTCTTCGCCACTCAAGATTGACACAAAGTCCCCACAAGCGAGCACGATGGCTCTGTCTGACTGTTAACTGCTGTTCTACAGCAGCAACACCTATGAGTTCACGCCCGGAAAAAGCACCTAATACAAGTGCTGTCGGGTCTGCCAGCATGCCATTAACATCCTGAGCCAACCGGCGAACAGGGACTTTGAGCTGCTCTTCATAAGTCAGCAACATTACACCCGGTTCATAGGCAATCACATCCAGCCAGAGTTGCTTCATATCAACAGCATCCTGACTTCGGAGCGCACGATAATAAATATCACCCATGCGACACCTCCAGGCCAACTTTCTGCCATACCAGCAAACGATTATTTGCAGGCAGATCATAATCAGCAAATAATGAAAACCTTGCCTTCCTGGCTAACAGATTCACCTGTTCAAAGTCACGAATTCCGCTGGCGGAGTTGTGCTGACGTAATATGTGATCAAACTCAGCATTACTTTGGCTGGTAAATGCACCGTTATAACGAAACGGCCCATAAACTGCCAGAAATCCACCTGATTTTACCACAGAGTCAGCTCCAGCAAAGAACGCCTGTACCTGTAACCACGACATGATATGCAGAGTATTTGAGCTATAAAGAAGATCAACATTAATAGTTGGCCAACAAGCTTGCACATTCAACTCAAACGGTGCTTTCAAACCACTACCCTGCAAATTTTGACGCAAAGAAGGCAAGTTTTCAGGCATCTCTGTACACTGCCAATTCAATACTTGCCTATCTTTAGAAGCACTATTACTGGCTTTAGAAGCACTATTACTGGCTTTAGAAGCACTATTACTGGCTTTAGAAGCGAAGTTGTCGGCAAATACACCAGCTCCCAATAACGCCTGCTTCATAGCAACGTAGCATTGAGAAAAATAAAGCGCCTGCTGACCAGAACCACTACCAATTTCAAGAACATCAACTACGCTTTTTTCATGAAGTAAAGGAATCAGAAAATCAGCTATAGGCACACGGTTTCGTTCACTGGCGGAAGAGTAGTTGAGCATCTGAAGCATCCGATAGCAGTTTATTTCAAAAATCAGAAAAGTAGCCCTCCCTGTGACGCATATGCTGCTCCGCTACAACCGGGCCAACAACACAGATGCAGCCAGAAAGTAGCCTTCACGAGGGATTAGCAGCAGATGATACCTGTTCAGACCTTTAATTCTACAGAATTCACTGGTAGCGCCGATACAATTGTGCATAATTCAGGCAAACAGGTGATTGATATGACCGATGGGTCTTTCTCCCTCTCCCTTGGTTACTAAAGAGGATTTAGAAAATGGATATCGGCCAGCCCCGCCCAACCAGCCCAGCGATTCAGCAGAATGCTGGTAACAATCCTGTTCTGACTCAGGAAGCTGACCAGCGGCATCATGAAAAAACAACACTGTTGCGTGTTCATGATGCTGAAGAGGTTCGCATATCACCAGATGCGCGCGACTACCTTAAGCGTGAGCGAGACCTGAGTGAGAGTCAGCTCCACGCAACAACCAGACAATTCAGCAGCCTGGAAGCAAACCTGCAAGACCGCCGTGTTATGGCGCATTTGCAACGCCTGAGCAGCTCAGAGTCACTGAATGTCCGCGATATTCACGGTATCGGCCTGTTCGAAATGGAGGGAATGGAACCAATTGCCATTGTTATTGGCGAGCTGTCACCTGCACAACAGCAACAGATGGAACAACGGGTCATTCAGGACGAATCCGCCATGCAGGCTCTGCGAAAGTTACCTTCTACATCACTTTCTCGGGACGCTGTCGAGGAAATTCTACCTGCTCTGGGTGCCAGCAGCGGAGACCTTAAAGCAATGACTCAAGTATTAATGCGTCTGATGCTCAGTACCATGCTTGATAGCCTGCAAAGCCAACTGAAACGACTTGATCCACCATTAAACCTGCATGAAATTCCTGAAATCCCTATCGTTAACAACCCAACAGCGCCTGACCAGCGCCAGCTACTGAAAGCAGGTATCATTGCGATTGAGACTCACCTTGCCAGCCAGGAGCATCGCATTCCTCGTAATAATGTACTTGAATAAGATATACAACGTTAACCGAAACCTTCTCTCTGGATAACAATCAGAATCAACTTCTACATTTGACTCATGCTGGCACTATGATCATATCTACCTGAGCCACCCATACTTGCTCATAACACGGGGTGGTAGCACTATATATAATTACCGGTTCTGACCAGAATAACGATCATCATGAGCTTGCATCCTTCATCATTGCCTGACTTTTCCACACCTGTTAACACCAATCATTGCCTGCATACGCTGATTTTTATTGACCTCGAAACAACGGGAGCTGTGCCTCACCGTGACCGCATTACCGAAATAGGCCTTGTATGGTATGACCAGGAAACAGGCTGGCAACAGGCCAGCTCTCTCGTAAACCCTGGCAGGCCCATCCCAGCATCAATCAGCCGGCTAACAGGCATTACAGATGCAATGGTGAATGATGCGCCAACATTTAAGCAATTGATGCCTGCACTACTGAAACTTATAAGGGGACGTATTCTGGTCGCTCACAACGTGCGCTTTGACTATGGCTTTCTAAGCCGTGAGCTGGCCCGTTGTAACCAGGCTCTGGGACAACGACACTTGTGTACAGTGAGGCTTTCACGCCAACTCGAACCAGAACAGGATAAACATGGGCTTGCCGTACTTGCTCATCGCTGGCAGTTAACACTGAACAACCATCATCGCGCACTGGCTGACGCCCAGGCATTGGCTCAGCTCTGGTGTCGCTGGCTACAACATTTTGACACTGAACATTTTAACCAGCTGGTAAAACAATGTATCCGTGAGGTACACCTGCCGCCACATATGCAGCTTACAGACCTGATCGCTTTACCTGATGGCCCCGGCGTCTATCTGTTTTATGGTGAGCCACGTGAAGGCGAAAGCAACCTTCTCTACATAGGCAAAAGCATAGACTTACGTGGACGTGTCTTCAGCCATTTCTCAGAGGCTTTGCACAACAGCAAAGAAGCTCGGATGGTACAGCAAACTCGACGTATAGAAAGTATCAGCTGTGCAGGTGATCTTTCTGCTCAGTTACTGGAAGCACGTCTGATTAAAGAACGCCACCCACTCTATAACCGGCAGCTACGTAAAAAGCGTAAAATCTTCAGCTGGAAACTTGAAGCAGATGCAGAGGGCTATCTGCACCCAGAGCTTTACCCTTTTGACGAGATTCCCCTTTCTGAAATCGGCCAATGTTATGGCCAGTTTCAAAAACCAGCAGATGCACGCAAAGCCCTTGAAGGGCTCAGCAAAAAGTACAAGCTGTGCAAATACCGAACCGGACTTGAAAAGCACAGAACACCTTGTTTTGGTTATCAGCTCAAGCAATGCTACGGAGCCTGCACCGGTGAAGAAAGCTCAGAGAGCTACAATGAACGCCTGAGAACAGCATTCAGCCCGATGGAGATCGCCTGGTGGCCATTTGATGGTGCGTTATGCCTGTACGAAGACAACACATTCAATACATTTTCCTGCTATCACGTCATCTACCAATGGCGCTATCTGGGTAGCTGCTCCTTGCTCAATCAGGCAACAACACTATTGGATAACGAAGAGCAGATCCCTTTTGACCTGGATAGCAGTCGTATTCTTCAACGACAATTACGGCACTACCCCAAACAGAAAAGTACCGTATTACCAATAGTAAAAAGAAGAATTTGATTTAAGAAACATCATCTTCATATCTAATTGTGATTAGAACTCATCCCCTGACGAATACTCAGACTGCTAAAATAGAGGTGTTTTTTCCAACAGGGCAAAAATACAGTGATCATGATGTCGGATCAATCTGATCGCTGTCGCATACGTAACAAAACTGAAGTTACGATACTCTGCCCTGCATCTGAGCTATACCAGTAAGTGCCCTGCATACGGAGATACGGATTTTGTCATGATGGACCAGCAACTGCTTGATCTGATTTCAGCCATTTACTCTGCCGCCTCCTCTCCAGATGAGTGGCCAGAGGTAGCACGCAAAATTCAGCGCGCCATTGGCGGTCACAGTGTACACCTCGCCATGTCAGACCCAGTCAATCATCGCATTGACTGTATTTTCTCCAATAGCCTGTCAAGTGACGAAACTCGATTTTACAATCAGCACGTTGCCCACAGAGACGAGCTTACGAATGTATTCAACCGGGTAAAAGCGGGTACAGCTTTCCTTCTACACGATCATTTCAGCGAACAACAACTCAATGAGCTGGATTGCTATGTGGGTTTTTATGACCGTGTAGGGCTGAATGATTTTGCTGCCAGCTATTTCTACCGTGATCAGGCGCTACAGGGCTGGTGTACAGTCGCTCGTAGCAAAAGCGACGCTGCGTTCACTCAGCAACAGCGTGATATGCTAAATATTCTGACCCCTCATCTGGCACGTGCAACGCATATCAGCCTGCAACTGTCCTCAGCGCAGCAAACACGAAAAATAGCGCAGGAAGCTCTGGAGTTACTGCCACTGGGAATTGTCCTGCTTTCCAGTCAGAACAGGGTGGTAGGTCATAATAATCGAGCAACCCCTTTCCTTCGTAAATCGTTGCTTAACGACTGGGTACTGGAACTACCTTGCCCAAAGGCACAACAACAATTACTAACAACTCTGAGCAGACTGTTACCAGGAAGTGAGCCAACAACTGGACAATGTATTTCATTTGATCATGAAAGCCAGACTGCTACCGCAATCATCACCCCATGGGTTAACTCTGACGAGCAGGCAGAGTGGCTCCCCATGAGTACCTGCGCCATGGTAATGATTAACAGTAACACTCAGGCCCTCCCGCTAGACTGGCTTCGCCAGCGCTATACATTATCAAAAGCAGAAGCACGTACCCTCAGCCACCTCCTGACAGGTGCCAGCGCAACCCAGATTGCAGATATGCAGTTTGTCACAACGCATACTGTACGTTTTCATATCAAGAATCTGCTACTAAAAACAGAAAGCAATAGCCAGACCCAGATGGTCGCTCAGGTACTGCGAGATTTCAGCGGGCTATACTGACACGACGTACATCTATACATGATCGAATAAATGGATAATTTGCCAGAGAGGCCGGTCTACAACTAAACAGAAGCAACGTTATGCTGCGGATTCCCGGTCTCTGGAAGTAAATTGGCTTGCCCGGTAAAAACAACTTCACCTGTCTGTACCCGGTGATGCACAGGATACATTTTATGTATCAGGCCCAGATATCTGGAAGCAATATAGAGCAGCAAGAGGGGTAGCGCCTCCCACTCGCTTTTAACCCCGAAGCAGCTCAAACAGGAGAATCGGTCCATGTCATATAATGAACAGCTTGCCCAGCGCTTACGCACACGACTCGCCAGCGACGAAGGTGTCAGTGAAAAGAAAATGTTTGGCGGACTGGGGTTTTTACTACACGGCAACATGTGTTGTGGTGTGATTAATGACAACCTTGTAGCCAGAATTGGCCCAGATCAATATCCCGACGCACTCAAAGTTCGTCATGCCCGTATTATGGATTTCACAGGCAAACCTCTGAAAGGCTTTGTTTACGTGGAACCACCAGGCATTGAAGACGAGGATGATCTGGATACATGGGTAGCGCGTTGCCGCCATTTCGTTACCGGTTTACCACCTAAGCAACCCAGGGCGGGTCATCAACCTGAAGACGCAGAAACCGGCAAACACGTAGAACAACAGGAAAGCGGAAACTAACCAAGCCACTTTCCTGACAACTTCAGAGCTGGTTTAATGCCAGCTCTCCCAGATCTTCATATTCAGACAACTCGACATCTCCCACTGTTGAAACCCCGAGGAAACGGCGAATATAGTTTGCGTATTGCTCAACCGCCATCAATGAAACATTGTTAATCTGTCTCATGCCATAGCGTTCATTCAGGTGTATAGCCTGCTGGAAAGGTATCTCTGCATGCTTCATAGCATAACTGTAAATAACAGCACCTGTACGATCCAGGCCAGCAGCACTGTGAAGATAAACCACCACAGGAAATGGCAAACGCGTTACCAATAACTGATGAATGCGATCAATCACCCTTCCATCCAGCTGCTTACCTATATCATCGCGGATCAGGCCTAGATCAATCAGGCGATCCAGATCGTCATGAATAATTTTACCTTTCCCTGGGTTTTTCTCAAAAAACAGTGTTTCAAGGTCAAGATACCGCCCCTCTGCCGCACCATTACTGACCAGCGAAAACGCCACCAGGTAAAACTGCTCAGGCAATGTTCTTAACACAGAAGACTGCTCACGGATGTCCTTAGGCGCTGTCGCCAGATGCGCGTTAATCCCCCGCACTAATAATTCAAAAGAAAACAGCGGACGGCCTTCACGCTGCCCAATTGGCGTATTGCCTCGAATCAGCACATTACCATCCACCTGATCAACCAGATGGATACGAGCCGGATTAAAATTCGTCATAGCCTGAGCTCCCTGTCAGGTCACAGTCATCCTGCCACTATTGCACTTACTGTGAACATCGTACGTACTGTGAACATCGTACTTACCTGAAGTATATTGGCATCATAACGCTTTCAGCATCACATACACGCCACACTTCACACTTTTCATATTAACTGGATACCAGAAACTAATACCACAGAACAGGGCAACTAACAGCAGGTTTCCCGCTAACTTCGCCAGAAACCTGCCCAAAGACAATTATGTCGCTGTTACAGCAATGCTAGCATAGCTTCTGCACTACTGACTTCAAACGTTTTAGGTGCTTCAACGTTCAATTGAGTAACCTGACCATTATCGATAATCATAGCGAACCGCTGACTTCGCGTACCACCAAAATCACCAGTAGCCATACTCAGACCCAACGCCTCTGTAAAAGCGGCACCACCATCTGCCAACATAGTGATCTGCTCTGCATTCTGCGCTTGCGCCCAAGCTTTCATTACAAAAGCATCATTAACAGATAAACAGGCGATCATATCGACACCTTTTGCCTGAATTTCATCAGCCTTCACGACGAAACCGGGTAAATGAGCACTTGAACAGGTTGGCGTAAAAGCACCTGGTACAGCAAACAGAACAACCTTCTTGCCAGTAAACAGCTTATCCGCTGTGTCGCTGTATTGCTCGTCACCGATAATAGCTGTCAGATTAACAGCAGGAATAGAATCACCTACCTGAATCATGGTCGACTCCTTGATTGTTTGAAGAGGATATAAAAAGAAACGCAACGCTAGTGTAACGCTTTCGGACCAGACAGGCAGGGCGGATCAGTCAAAACCTTTTTAATGACAGCAAGTTAATCTGGCAGACCATAAACACGGCCCGCCAGAGTAAAATCAGAGTTATTTACCTTTGAGCATTTTCTGTAGTTTTTTCAACCTGGAGCTGTGCTTGGCAACTTTTGCCTGACGTGACTTGATCTTCTTTTTCAGCATTTTAGTGGTCATTTTTTTTGCCATGCGACTAACCCTCACAAGATGTAGGCATTCACAGACACGTTAGTGTACTGCAACACTAAAAAGTGTAGACGTTATCCGCTCTGATGCAGTAAGCCTCCTTAAACTCATTTGCTCCTGGCATTCTTACAGAGGCAAAGAACAAATAGAGGCCAGGAACTGATAGCACCAGAAACTGATAGCACAAGGACTCCATCACCCCACTGACAAGCATCGAAAATCAAGTCAGCAAATCACGAAAGTATTCGCGACAATGCAGAATATGGTGCTCAGGTTTGTCAACAGACCCCATTAATTCCAGCAATTCTGCTTCCGGAACTTCAAACAACGCTACAATTGCTATCATCTCCCGATCATGGTCCGATTTGGCCTGCGCCATCAGGGCCTGAGTTGTCATACCAAGACGATATTTACGCACCGCCCAGAGCCTCAACTCCTCCAGTGGTGTTTCACAGAAACAGCGCGCAATATCGCAGTTCCAGGTTGCAGGTGCGTTCATAGGAAAGCCCTCATCCATTGCGTTTAACTATTATATCTCCAGCATAGTTCAGCAGCAGGCAGTTTCAGGCTAACCACTGGGAATTCCCCCTGAAACAGAACGCATTAACAGGTCATCTCCTTTTCTGCCAGGATGCAGCCTACATATTCTGACTTGCAGCATCTGGGGGTTCATCCATGTCACCGGCAACTCAACCACAGCGGCAATCGACTACTCAACTAGCCAACACTGTATTGATGGTTCGCCCAGAAGGTTTTGAGTTCAATGCGCAAACGGGTACAGATAACGAATTCCAGCATCGACTTGCCACCAGTAAAAGTGCAATTCGCCAGCAGGCAATGAACGAATTCTCCAGAATGGCAGAACGCTTGCAGGCTGAAGGCGTCAACGTATTGATACTGGAAAAAGACCCACGCGGTATTACCCCACCAGATGCAGTCTTTCCTAACAACTGGTTCACCACTACCCACGCTGGCGAAATTCACATTTTTCCAATGCTGACACCCAATCGCCGAGAAGAACGCCGGGTGTCAGCCAGCTGCTACTGAACAACAACTACAGTATTGAAGGGATCAGTTGGCTGGGGCACCCATTCAAAGAAGACCAGATTCTGGAAGGTACCGGCGCAATGGTTTTCGACCATTGCCATAACCGGGTTTATGCGGCCTTATCTGAGCGCTGCAACGAGCAATTATTAAAACGCTTCACGAAGCGCACAGGTATCAAGGAAGTCATCAGCTTCAGTACACAAAGTTCTCACGGAAAAGCTATTTATCATACAAATGTCATGATGAGCATTGGAGATGGCTTCGCCGTCGTCTGTAGTGACTGCATATCTGACGTGACAGAGCGAAAGCAGGTCATGGAAAGCCTGAGCACTCATCATGAAGTCATCGAAATATCCATAGAACAAATGGAAGAATATTTCTGCGGCAATATTCTGAACATTCGAAATCGTGATGGTGATGCATTAATTATAATGTCTGATAGTGCATACCAAGGGTTTACATTTACCCAACAAGAAATATTAAAAAAGCATGGGAAGTTGATTATTAACTCGATTCCCACCATTGAAAAAATCGGCGGTGGTAGTTGTCGCTGCATGCTGGCAGAAATATTCCTTCCATCGCAGGAAACTACTCTGTAAACTTTCTATATAAAATAACTAAAGGTCTACGTCATATAGCCCTCTCACCAAAGCACCCCAAAAGCCGCTCTGTATTATACAGAGCGGTCTTTTTATTTTTAGCGCTCATATTTTTATCAGCTTGGCAGCACCAAAGCAGCATAAAATATATTTTTATCTATAGTTTTTAGCTCATAGATAAAACTTAAAGTGCAATTTTTTGCGGTGAGATTTCACTTTGCATCAAGTCAACAGGCGTTTGGCGTGAGCGAATAACTGTAACCTCATGCCCGTCAACCAATACTTCTGCTACCAGTGCCCGACTATTAAAGCTATTGCTTAATACCGCAGAGTAGGCTCCAGCTAAACCAAACACCATCCGGTCACCTTTTTTAAGGCTGGAAGGCAAAGTATACGCGCGTGCAAAGGTGTCGGTACTCTCGCAGATGGGCCCTGCAACATCATACGGAACGGTGCATTCAGTCTTTGCCTCTACCGACATAAGAGGGTGCACAGCCTGATAGAGGGCCGGGCGCATCAGATCATTCATAGCAGCATCCAGAATAAGAATGTTATGCGGTTCTGCCTGCTTGTTGAATACCACCTCCGTCACCAACACACCGCAATCAGCAACCAATGAGCGACCAGGCTCAATGGCCAGCTCACCTTCAAACCCCTGACTCGCCGCCAGAACCGCATCTACCAGCGTTGCGTAGTCCAGTTTACAACCGTCTCCTTCATCAATACCAAAACCACCGCCAAGATCTAATAGCTCAATACAATGGCCACAGGCATTTAATCGCTGCGCTAATTGGGACAGTTTTTCAACGGCTATTGTATAAGGTACAGGGTCTTTAATCTGTGAACCGATATGAATTGCTAACGCTCGGATATTAATACTATCCTACTTCTTCGCCTGTATAAATAGATCATCCAGCCGCTCCATAGCTACGCCAAACTTATTGCCTTTACTACCTGTCGTAATATTACGATGAGTATCAACAGAAACTTCAGGGTTTACGCGCACAGCGGCATTCACCTGGCAATTCATCTCGACACATAGTTCGCTCAGCCGCTGAAACTCTTCTACAGATTCAATGTTAATCTGCCCAACCCCCATATCCAGGGCCTGCCTTAACTCAGCATCCGTCTTACCTACACCAGAAAATATAACTTTTTCTGGATCAAAGCCCGCGAACAACGCGCGGCTTAATTCACCACCAGAAACAATATCTACTCCCAGGCCTCGACTGGCAATCAGCTGAAGAATACTGAGGTTGCTATTAGCTTTCATAGCGTAGTGAATATGAATACCATGGGGTTTACAGGCATCAATACAGGAATCAATATTTGATAGAATCGTAGCTTTACTATAAGCATAAAACGGTGTAATCAACTGATCCGCCAACCTGTTAACAGGAACTTTTTCAATCATCAATTGCAGCGGGGAATATGAATCTGTTAACGGGCATTCCATATTGAAAGCAGCCGGTAGCTGATATGACATGATAAAATCTCTCGTCTGATACAGTGTTACCAGGCATCAGACTACGCTTTTAAGATAACAGCCGCTGCTGGCAGATCGTGCTTTATGCCCGTCGTTATGACGTTTTTACTGTCAGAGTGAAACCTTTGACTTCTCCCCTCCGTGAACGAAGGGGATTCCAGGAGCCATTACAGCTCAAAGACCAGGGCGGCTTGCACCGCTACCTATCCCTCGACAGGACGGCCCAGCCCGACCGCAAGTATATTCATGGCCGCGTTTACATCGCGGTCGTGAGTGACACCACACTCACTGCATGTC
>JAOXSF010000161.1 GCA_025800125.1 Marinobacterium sp. | reverse complement strand
CCCCTGCACCCCCAGAGGCCAGCGTCCAGCTATGGGGCGGAACGAACAACACGAAAACCAACGAAGTAGTTTCGGCTCTCCGGAAGACTCCTGCCGCGGAGAGCCGCACGCAGGCTCCCTGGATAGTCGCCCCAGCCCCCGCCGCGCAACACACGGAGGCCTTTGCTGCCCTCTGCACAGCGCAGCGCCTTGCCTTGGTAGGCTTTCTCATACTCGGAGCAGGTCCATTCCCAGACGTTACCCAGAATATCCTTCAGGCCAAAGGGGTTCGGCTGGTAGCTGCCAACGGGGGCGGCATACTCTGCACGATCATCACAGGGAAACGTCCGACTCCAATCAGTGCTCTTATCAGCAACGTTGGCATACTGGCACGCCTGCTTATCAATCGTTGCCCCCCAGAAATAAGCAGTTGTGGTGCCGCCACGGGCGGCATACTCAAATTCAGCTTCCGTTGGCAACCGGTACTGTTTACCCGTCCGGGTGTTTAACCAGCCAATATACGCCATGACATCGTTAAAGCTGACACAGGCAACCGGGTGCTCCATCTGGTTGGGTTGCTGAGGGTTAGGGTGTCGCCAGTTGGCATTAGCATCGGTTTGCCATTTTCTATTCTTGTAGCTACGACAACCCTTGTCCTTGGCCGTTTCCGCGTCGGTACGGTAGCCCGTCTGATTTACAAAGCGGGTAAAGTCCGCCACGGTCACCTCGGTTTCCGCCATCTGAAAATCATTTACACAGGCCTGAACCGGGGACTCATCGCTGTAGTAATCATCGTACTTCTCCTGGCCCCGGCGTTTTATCAACCACTGCTTTTCCTCATCCGTTTGCCCCATGGTGAAACAGCCACCCTTGATCTTCACCATCCTGGGTGCATAAGGGAAGCTGGGCGTTGCTGGGGCAGGTGTAGTGTCAGTTGTGGCCAGTGCCAGCGCATCAGCACCGACACAGGGTTGCTGTAAACAGAAGCGGCCGCGCATATTGCCAGACAGCCAGGGAGTCTGGTCGATACTTTCAAGCCGGGTTTCGCTGTAGTGCAGCAGCGCATTCGCTGTATTCTCGAACACATCGCGAATACGCAGCGAGGCTGACGTTTCCAGCTGTTGCACCAGAAAGTGGGTATAAAAGCTCAGCTTGCTGGGGCTGCTGGCACGGGAATACTCGCCTGGGCTGGCGGAATAGTGAAACAGTGTGCCACGGGTGGCGATGGGTTGAAGGCCAGCACCGCCGGAGCCCTTAAATAGACTATTACGACAGGCATCAAGTACCACTACCTGCACACCCTGTACCCCTATTTTGTCGATAACCCGGTTGGTCAGTATGTTGATACTCAGGGCACCTCTGTCCCGGTCAATCAGCTCGGCCGGGTCTTTATAGGGTTTGCCCACCGGGATCAGGTAGTTGGTGTTGTTGTGCTGCACACCGTGGCCACTGATATAGATAAAGACGCTATCACCCGAAGTTAATCCCTCTATAAACTGGTCGGTTTGGCGCATCAGTTCATAGCGCTTTTCATCCATAATGGTCGTTAGCTGGAAACCGTAGGCTTTATTGCCAAGAATCTGTGCCATCCGCTCAATATCGTGCTGGGGCTGGGACAACGGAGGGTAAGGGCCGTTCTTATCATAATCCCCCATACCGATTAGCAGCGCCTGGCGGGCACTCCAGGCGGGCATGGCGATCAGTACAGAGATCAGTAGTGCTATAACTTTTGCCATCAACCTTACTCCATGTACCGGCCTTTACGAATAAACACCACCCGGCGGTTCAGCGTGCGCCCGGCTTCAGTGCTGTTGTCGGCAATGGGGCTGCTTTCCCCCTTCCCTTCAGCCTGCAAACGCACCGCTGAAATACCGTAGCGCTGGCGCAGGTACTGAACAACCGCATTGGCCCGTTTTACCGCCAGCCGGTTGTTATAACTGTCAGAGCCGGTGCTGTCGGTATGGCCCTGCACCACCAGTACCGCATCGGCTAAGGGCGTGGTGCCAGAGAGGGTTTCGCCCAGGTTATTCAGCGGCTCGTTATACTGCGGCAGTATCTGTGATGAGTCGTGGCTGAAATGCACAATCGTGCCAGTAGGCGGTGGTACATCCTCTTCAATACAGAGCCCCTTGGTATTCCAGCATGGGTCTGGCCCTTTGTACTGAATCGGTGACAGGTTTCTGACCCAGTCCTGTTTGGTACTGGAAAAGTTACCCTCTGACGGGGTGCCTGCTGCGTAAACAGGTAATGACAGGGTGGTGGCCAGCAATGTGTTCACCGACAATGTCCTCACCAGGGGTTTGATAACGTTACTCATTTCGCTCACTCCTTGATCGACGTTGCACCTGGTGGGCAGGTGCAACGAAAGGAACATTCTAGTTGCGGGGTTATTCGGGCTGCAACAGAATGCGCATCGCTTCCTCCGAAAGTCCGGTGTCACCCACGTCTGCTGGCACCACAGGCCGCACTGGCAACTTGTCAGCGTCCAAAATCAGCTCCTCAATGGTGCGGATGTCGTGCTCCGAAATGGCGTTCAAATCATCAAAGTCGGTGGTGATGTCAAGATCTCCCAGCAAGTTCTGACTCTCCAGGAGTATCCGCGCTGTAGAAAGACGGGCGATATCTGCCGACAGCTGTGCATCCTTTTTGGCAACAGTGGCCCAGGCGTTATTCACCTGCTCTTTGGCATGTTCCAGCGAGCGCAAGCTCTCCCTGGCCGCTTCCATCTCACTTTGAATGACCTGAAGCTGGGTAGAAAACGAACTGGCGGAGTAATCCTTGCCGATAAAGTAGAACCGTTTTGCTGCCGGGTCACGGTTGTAGATACTTCGCGCCTGCGCCAGCATCGCTTTACTGCGGCGCTCCTGCTTACGGTACTCAGCAATTTTACGGTCGGTCAGTTTGCGGTTGCTCGCCAGCCGATCTCGCGTCTTTTTAAGCTGGCTGTCTGCCCGCTTGAGCATGGCTTCTTTATGCGCAAGCCAGATATCTGGCGCTGCTTCCTTTGCCTTATCTGTCATGGGCAAAATCTCAACATAGTGGGCCGTCATCGCGTACCCCTGCGGCCATAAAACGTATAACGCCCCGAGGGTGATACCCACTGCCCAGAAAACCCCGATAATCTGGCCGACCGGTTTTGTAATGAAATTCATAACCTTATCCCTTCCGTTGGTAACGTTGCACCGTGCATCGTTGACAGGGGTAAAAATGCCAGAGGGAAAAAGCGGCTGGGGAAAGAACGACAATGAGTGCCAGGTAAAGTTGGTATCGACAAATTTCCGGTCATTCTCGGACAAACACGCCCGACAAACAAACTGACCGAAGCAGTTGCACACTGAGAGTAAGCGTCTATCTATTAAGCGCCTGTCTATATTACTGATACCCACAAGCCTCTTTGACTTCTCCCCTCCGTGAACGAAGGGGAGTCCAGGAGCCATTACAGCTCAAAGACCAGGGCGGCTTACACCGCTACCTTTCCCTCGACAGGACGGCCCAGCCCGACCGCAAGTATATTCATGGCCGCATTTACATCGCGGTCGTGAGTGACACCACACTCACTGCATGTC
>JAOXSF010000156.1 GCA_025800125.1 Marinobacterium sp. | reverse complement strand
TGACACTGGGATTGCACCCAGTCAATCGGATTAATAGCGGGGATATGCGCCTCGTAAGTGCGGGCCAGATCTTCGTAGTAACGGCGTTCTCGCAGCTGTGTCAGCTGTTCAAACTCATCCTGTGTAATTAGCAGATCCGCTTCTGACTGCAACGCGGTTAACGCAAGCGGTCGCTGGGCTTGCGACCACTCTCCATCTTCATACACAGCGCACGCGGATAGGGGGTAGAGGTACTGCCAGAAGCGCTGCTCTCCCAGCACCTGAGCGGCATGGGTTATAAAGCCCACCTCAAAAAAACGGCACAAAGCCTGTCCCTGCTCGGTGGCGACTGACACCGCTTGCTGTGCCCAACGGCAAATATCCGGAAACAATGCCACTGTACTGAATATGACGCCCTCGCCACGCTGCTCAATTTGCTTTTTTGCGAGTTCGAACAGTTCAGATTCGACAGCGGTATAAAGGAGCTGCGGCCCTACTTCAGCCAGGTGTTGGTATGCCGTGCCTGCGAATACGTTGATATGCAGCGGAGGATGATCCAGATCATGCTGATACCATTGAGACACATCATCGTGTGCCGCTGCATGATCGATAATAAATACCGCATACTGATCCGATACTGGACTCGATAAACTCACGCTTTGCTCCCCTGACCGTGTATCGGGCAGGTACCTTTAAAGCAGGTGCAGGTTTCGGCTAACAGCGCCGACTTTTTACCCACCATATCCTGATACCCGAAGGCGGGGACTGGCTGCCAGGGCGTTTGCGCCGCTTTCCCTTCTGTTACATACCCAGCCTGATCCCGATCCGCTTCTAATGGTGGCTCCGGCGCCACCGGGGCAGCCGCTTTAGCACTGCCGCCACCCCCGCCGCCGTTCAGGTTAATCGCCGCACCGTTCACATTCACGCCTGCCGGGTTGATAGTGATGGTACTGCCGCCGGCCTTAATCAGAATTTCATTACCGGCCTCAAACAGAATTTTCTGACCCGCCTTCCAGTCCGCTTCATTACCGGCATGCTGGTAGCCGGTCTTACCAATCTGCGTGTGATAATCCGGTGCCACGGTGTGGTTATAGTGGGTTTTCACCTCCCGGTGATAATCGCCCTTGGTCAGGGCGTGTTCTTCGTTATAAAACTCGCGGTATTCGTTGTGCTCAACCAGTTGTTGATGATCGTTACCTACCCACTGTTTATGGGTATCTAAGGTGCGCTGATCGAGATCTTTTTCCGCCCGGATGAACATCTCTTCTTCACCTTTGCGGTCTTCAAAGCGGATCTCGTTATAGCCTTCCCCGTCTTTGGTGGACTGGGTTTTTATCGTCGATCGGGTTTTGTGCTCCGGCAAAGAATACGGAGGCATATTGTGGCCGTGATAGACACGCCCGGTAATAATCGGTCGATCCGGATTGCCTTCGATAAAATCAACAATCACTTCATCGCCGATACGCGGTATAAACAGGCTGCCAAATGCACCTCCGGCACTGTTCTGACTTACCCGTACCCAGCAGGTGGTGTTCTCATCCAGTTGACCTTCACGATCCCAGTGGAACTGCACTTTGACACGACCGTGGTCATCGGTATAGATCTCTTCACCCACTGGGCCGGTGACGGTGGCTGTCTGAATGCCTTCAATAAATGGCACTTTATCCGGGCAGCGCTTAGGGCGGTAAGGCGTCTGCATCGAAATCAACCTGAGTTTATTGTTGTAACGCGAGCCCTCTGTTGTCGCCCCCGCTTCAAGCACCTGTGGCTGAGCACAATCATGCTCAACCCGGGCGATAAAATACTCACCGTTCAGCTCATCCCGATCCAGATCAGACACCGCAAAACTGTAACCCGGCGTACAACGGTTCACATCACTTTCTGCCAGCGCCGTCTGCCGTTTACGGTTGGCGCCATCCAGACGAGCCTGCGCCAGGTGAGCCCCTCGCCCGGCATCCATAAAGTCAGCGGCATAATCATAAATCTCAAGGGCCTCATCCTGCCCATGGGATACCGCTGAAGTGAGATCCATATTCGGTTTGGTAAAGTTAAAGTCCCGCAGTGACACCTTGCCCGGCCGAATAGCCTCTGCATATTGAAAACGGAACAGGTGCTGTTCGGAGACTGCACCCTGAGCATGATGGTAATAAGGTATTTCGGTATCACCACTTATAAAGGGTGAAGAGTACGAGGCATCACTGAAGACAATAGTGTGCTTATCAGCATTATGTTCAAAGTAATAATGAATCCCCTCTTCTTCGAGCAGACGCTCAATAAAATTAAGATCGGATTCAGCGTACTGCACACAGTACTGACGTTCGGTATAAGAACTGGTCAGTTCGAAACGGTATTCATCGCCCTGATACTCATGTTCATCCAGCACCTGGCTAATGATGTCGCGCACAGTGAGGAATTGAAAGATACGACTATTAATACGATGCTGCAGCAACCAGAGTTTCGGCACCAGTACAACGCGGTAGCCGGTTTGTCTGACACCTTCTTCACCCAGTGCCGCGTAAGAGATAATGCCGTGAATATACCGGGTCTGCTCGTTTTCATCACCGGTCTGATCCATCAGTGTGACTGCTGCGGCCTGCCCCATCAGTGATTCCAGTGCAATATCAGCCTGCCTGGATACCAGCTCTATTTCAAAGCTGAAAACACCTGACACCTGCTCGGCACCGACCAGCCTGACCAACGAAAAGTCAGCACTGCTTCCCTGCACATTAAAAAGAAAGCGCTCTTCGTTCGCTTTTAAAAACATGACTCATTCCTTTGACGCGAAACGTCTTCCATTCACGTTGCAACATTACCGAAATATTCTGCAATAAGTAAGCACGCTTTATGCCATTCATGTTTTGC
>JAOXSF010000125.1 GCA_025800125.1 Marinobacterium sp. | reverse complement strand
AGCAACTAAGGATAAGGGTTGCGCTCGTTGCGGGACTTAACCCAACATTTCACAACACGAGCTGACGACAGCCATGCAGCACCTGTCTCAGAGTTCCCGAAGGCACTAATCTATCTCTAGAAAATTCTCTGGATGTCAAGGGATGGTAAGGTTCTTCGCGTTGCATCGAATTAAACCACATGCTCCACCGCTTGTGCGGGCCCCCGTCAATTCATTTGAGTTTTAACCTTGCGGCCGTACTCCCCAGGCGGTCTACTTAACGCGTTAGCTGCGCAAAACCCCTCTAACGAGGCGAGCTGCTAGTAGACATCGTTTACGGCGTGGACTACCAGGGTATCTAATCCTGTTTGCTACCCACGCTTTCGTACATGAGCGTCAGTGTCGGCCCAGGTGGCTGCCTTCGCCATCGGTATTCCTTCAGATCTCTACGCATTTCACCGCTACACCTGAAATTCTACCCCCCTCTACAGTACTCTAGTCTGCCAGTTTCAAATGCAGTTCCCAGGTTGAGCCCGGGGCTTTCACATCTGACTTAACTAACCGCCTGCGTACGCTTTACGCCCAGTAATTCCGATTAACGCTCGCACCCTCCGTATTACCGCGGCTGCTGGCACGGAGTTAGCCGGTGCTTCTTCTGTCGCTAACGTCAAAGCTAGCAGGTATTAACTACTAACCCTTCCTCACGACTGAAAGTGCTTTACAACCCGAAGGCCTTCTTCACACACGCGGCATGGCTGCATCAGGCTTGCGCCCATTGTGCAATATTCCCCACTGCTGCCTCCCGTAGGAGTCTGGACCGTGTCTCAGTTCCAGTGTGGCTGATCATC
>JAOXSF010000114.1 GCA_025800125.1 Marinobacterium sp. | reverse complement strand
CTTCACGGGCAAAAGCACGGGCATTTTCTTTGCTGATGCCCAGTGCAAGGTGGTCAGGTTTGTAGCTGAGGCGGAACCGTTCGCCAACGATGTTATCAACGTGCAGCTGTACGCCGTTGCTGGCAAAGGCGTTGTTCCTGACCACATCTTCGGCACGGGCATTGCCCAGATCAAGGTTCGGCAGCAGGGCGGCATCTGCGGTTTTCAGGCCCGGATGCCAGCCGCGTAGCTGGCCTTCAAAGCCTGCACCTGCCCCCTGGTAGTTCATCTGCTGCCGGGCCGGGTAGCCATTGGGGGCGATGATGGCTTTGTTCCCGGATTCATACCAGTTGCCATCGCGCCCCTGAACATAGGTTTTTCCCGCGTGCATAGCCATCGCATTACCCTACTCTGAATGCCCTGCGCCCTGCGCCGCGGGGATTTAGTTTTGCTTCAAGTTCACCAATGTAGCTTTGCAGCTGACTGCGATCAGCGGGGCGAAAGTCAACCTTGCGCCCATCGCGCTGGATGCTGACAACACCCTGGCCAATATTGAGCTGGTGCAGTGCCTGGCGCGCTTCGTCCAGTTGTTGCTGGAGTATGGTAGTCATGTTGCTGTCCTTAATTACGACGGCCCTTAACCGCCCCGCATCATACGGCCCAGATCAGCCATGCTGCGCTGAGGTGTATCCGGTGCCGGGGGTGTGGTTTGTCTGGGTCTTGGGGTTATGGTGAGTGTTGATGCCTTGACGGGTTCAGGCGTGGGTTCAGGTGTTACCGCTTCCACTTCTCTTTCGTCATCTACATCTATACCAGGCCGGTCACCTACGCTGGTAATGATCTCTATCTCTTCATTGTTAGCCAGCAGATCGATCTGGCTGACATCTGCCGCTTTCACATCCCACCAGTCATCCTTTCTCAGGTGCAGGTTTTCCACGTAAGCAGCATGGGTGGCGTACACCGTGCAATCCCAGGCTTCTACCGCTGCGCCTGACCGTTGTTGCCAGATTTTCTTATTGCGGTGGGTACGGGACGGGGCTTTGATCTCGCCTGTCATCTGGTCGTAGAAATCAGGACGTACATCCGTGTATGTATGCATACGCCCCGGCCCGTCACCTTCCAGTTTCAGGCGGCCTGCGATCAGGTCTTTGGTGGCCTGAGTACCCACAGGCCAGACTTCAAGACCAAAACGGCTGGCTTTACTGCGGGCATTCAGGTCCAGTGGTTTAGGCCTGGCTTTAATAGGCGCTTCCAGTGAGTTAGCCCCTTTAATCGCCAACAGCTTTACGCCTCGTTTTCTGCGTTCACGTACGTAGCTGTAGGTTGCCCCCTGTGTGACACCATCACCGGTATCAAGGCTACAGGCGGTAATGCGGAGCACCGCCCCGCTTTCATGGCGATAACCGCCCAGCAATAAGCGGTCTAATGCGGCCCATACCGGATCTTTGACATCGTTGATGTCGTGATGGGCGTACAATTCACCCCAGTACACCAGCCAAGCTTCCATCCCTTTTCCCCATGCCCAGATGGTAACGGCCAGTCGATCACGCTGTACGTCTACCCCCATGGTGAGCACTACGCCATTACGTGGCACTTGTAGCTCTGGGTAATCCAGTGCTTTTTCTCGCAGATCATCGGCGGTGGCATTATCACTTTTGAATTCGTACCCTTGCGCTAGGGTATTGTTTACGAAGACGATCATTTTGGCTTCATCACCCCGCTCCAGTTCGTACTGGGCTTTAAGGTACTTTTTTACCAAGGTGGCAAGGTCAGAACCATCAAACAGGCTGTACAGCTCGTTGATGAAGAAACCAACATCTTCGGTTATTTCTGGCCGTTCTATGTGCTCTATCAGGTTTTCAACATTACGGGCCTTCTGCCAGTCATCCCATAAGCAGCCGCAATGCGGGCAGGCATACGCCGCTGTGTCTATGCGAGCATGGCCGTATACTTCGTCGCTAAGTGCCGGGTCTTCCTCCCAGCATACGTTGGCCCAGTCTAGTACGTGGTATTCACCGCATTCATGACAGGGCACCGGGAAGGTGCGCCGATCAGTGAGCTGGTATTCGTTCTCTACACGGCTCAAACCTTTGATGGTGGGTGTACCACCGAATACCAGTTTGCTTTCCGGGTCCAGCTTCAGACGCTCGTCCAGCATTCCCACCGAATCACCCTGCCCACTTACGTTGCTGGTACAGTCGTCGGGTTCCTCTACGCAACCAACATTGATCGTGTCTGATTTGATGTTGGATGCACTGTTGGCCCCTTCCAGGGTGAGCGAGCCACCGGGAAATTTCTTGAAGCCTGCACGGTTGCCCTTAACGCGGGCCGACTCTACGTCGAGCAACTCCCGCAGTACGGGGGTGGCCCGGATTGACGGGTTGAGTTTTTTGTCCAGAAATTTGTTGTAGGCGTCCTGCTTGGCAAACAGCATGAAGATGTTACAGGGCGCAGTATGAATCAGGCGGCCCAGATAGGTGTTCCAGATGCCATCAGTCCAACCAATCTGCGCAGACTTCACTACAACAACGCGGCGAACTTTCGGGTCATCCAGTGCGGCCAGTATGTATTTGGCCCACGGCGTTTGTTTGTCTGAGTATTTACCCGCGAGCTTTGTCTGTTCCTGACTCATCCAGCGGTACTTCAGGCCCCACGCCAGTGAGCCGATATTCTCAGGCGGCTTCAGTCTCGCCAGTGATCGTTTCATGACTGCCATCAGGTTCAGATGACAGGCCTGATAGATGGGTGAGGATTTCTCTAGAGTGGGCATTCAGTACCTCTATATCCAGATCAATGCCGTGTAACCGGTCGATGTCTTTTTTCAGTTTGTGGTTACCAGACATCTGCCCCGAACGTACCGCTGCAAAGAGATCGTCAAGGGTGCGCTCAACTTCAGCAGCAGGCACCAGCTCACCGGTACGTTCAGCAATGCTGATTTCATTTAATTCTGCGCGGGTGCGCTCCAGCCGCTCTTTGCTGGTTTCACCGGCCTTGCCAGTTTCACGCCGTATCATCCAGCCAATTACTTCAGCGGTGTCGTAGATGTTCTGGCGTCCTCGTCCACCTGCTTCCTTTATCGGGAAGTCAGGAGCCTTCTGCCAGTCGGTTAAGGTGCGCTCTGTGACTCCCAGGACATCCGCCAGCTGTTTTTTGTTTACATCCATAAGATGACCTTCAGGAAAATATCACCAGCACCCTATAACATTTCAGGCACTACGAAACGCCAAAATAGCTGCTAAGTGATTGATTTATAAAAAGGAAGGAAGGCTATAAAAGCCCTGTTTCTTAAAATTCAACGGGGATCGAATTACCCGTACCGAGAGGGGTGCCAGAAAGAACCTATTTTTCTCGGGGGTTGGCCCGTGCCCAGTCGAGTGCATCCAGCACATTGCTGACCAGATGCTGGCTGGCTTCACGTTCGGCCACACCGTAGAAGTCGTAAATGGCCTTGTAGAGTGGCTTGCGCACGAACACCAGCACTGGCTTGATCTTCTGCACCCTGCGCCCATTCACCACCTTTGTACCCTTCATTCGGCGGTAGACACCGGCCGGGGCACCTGTACGGCGACTTTTACGACGACGGGCAAAGTACTCATGTGTACCCGGCCCGGAGTTGGAGGTTACGCCATTGTCGCTCTGTACGTTCAGATTGGACAGCACTTTCTGATACTGGCCCACCGACATATTGCCAGACTTATTCTTACGGGCACCTTCACCCAGCACCGTGTAACCTGAATGGCGTGATGGGTGCAGTATACCGGCCTTACGCATCAGGTATTCAGAGCCCTTGATATTACGCGGCCCACCGTCGATATGTGCAGCCAGATAGTCAGCAGCGGGTGTGCCTTTATCGGCATGGTCTTTCAGCCAGACCGTAGCCTCAAGGTTCTTCTCATTCGCACCCTTAACGAATACCGAATTCTGAGTCCAGCGGGTTGGGTTATCAAATACCCTTTTGATCTCAGCTTCTTGCGCCTCTTTGATCATACGGGCTGTTCTGTTGATGCCATTCTTCAGGGCATAGGGCAGTTCTTTCTCCTTCCCCTCCAGCGCTTCAATCAACTCATCCAGCCCGAAATCGGTATGATCCAGATAAAACACAAACACCTCCCAGAAAAAGCTGGCCGGGGATGCCCGGCCAGAATACCCCGGCTTCTTAACTCAATCCCCGGCGGCCAGTTTCTCAGCCAGCACAGGCCACAGTGTCTGCTGCACCCAGTCTGGCTGGCAGATGCCACCGGGTGGATATGCAGGCACATAGGCTTTCGCCACCCGCACGGCCAGTGCCCGCTGGGCATCGGTCAGCTGATCACAGCCTTTCGCCTTTACCGTGCGTACTACCTGCACCGCTTCGCTTACCTTGCCTGCCACAACCAGCGGTACAGCATCCTGACAACCGGCGGTGATCCCGCAGGCCAGCACCGCACCGGTTAGCAATACGCCTTTAAGCAGCGTCATAACGATATTCCCCCAACCGTTGCCAGAACGCTGCCATCTCACCTGCTGAACGCAGCGGGTAGATATAACGCCCCTCATAGCGCAGCCAGAGCACCCGTTCCGGGCGCATATCCAGATGCAGCATCGCCTCAGGTTTGCCCGATGGCCCGGTGGTATCGAGATACACCCCAATGCCCCCAAACCATTCACAGCCCAGCGCATGCAGTAGTGCGGTACGAATATCACATTGCGGAAAAATATCACCGGCATCGGACAATCGCTCTACCGCATAGTGACGGCTGGTTGTACTGCCATCGTTGCGACACCAACCACCAGGCACCGGCGAGGGCACAATGGGCTGGCCCAGTAGCGCCCTGAAATCATCCAGCGCCATAATCAGCGCCCCCTCAACGTGATCCAGCACCCCACCCGGAAACTCCGACGGGTTAAACCAGTTCACATCATCCCAGTCCATATCACTCGCACGAATGTGCATAACGCTTCCTCCACCAGATCACCGCCATATCAATCAGCTTCACATTGCCTACTCCACCTGCACCGGCGGCGGCACCGGCCAGCTCAGCGGAGTAGCCCAGCCCGATTGCAGCCATGGCCACCAGGTAACCGATAAAAGCAGCAAACAGCAGATGCACCGTAAAACTGACCAGACTCCATTCCCGACGCCCCATATGCAGGGCATAGAGGTAGTCCACCGCCCCACCGATCAGCGCCAGCGCACCGGTTGGTAGCAGCACCACCATGCTCTGCAACAACCCGCCACCGTCGTCTCCTGCCATATCTCCCCCTGAATTACAGGCAATAAAAAACCCGGCGCTGATAACAGGGCCGGGCTAAGTCAGTATGTTGATCGTCAGATTCAGGGCACAAAAAAGCCCGAGCGGTAAACTCGGGCTTGATCTGGTCGCACTGATACGACGATGAAGTAACGGTATAGGTAAAGGTGTAAGTGCGTCAACGACTTTTTTCACACGCCCTCTGCCGAACTCGACCACAGGCCGCACCAGATGGGGCATACAGCAGTTGAAATATTTTCTGTTTAGCTGTTACCAAATGCCTTTTATATGTTGGTACAGCAAGCCCCAGTCGCCCTGCTCGTTGCTCTCTCAGCATATCAGGCCTCATATACTCCAGCTCCACTACATCACGCTGGCGATCCGTCAGCTGCTGCACCGCTCTGTCGGTATCGTAAACACTGTCAGGCATACCGCTGGCATTGGGATTGGTGCTGCCACCCACACCCAGGCCCGTCAACTCCCCGGCCAGTGAGCGGATAAAAGCAGCATCTCCACGCTGGGCCTGCACAGTCCACTGGCCCCATGCTTGCAGCCGACGGTCTGCCGCTGCCCCCTGCCGCCGTGCCCGCACCGCTGCCGTGGCCGCACTCTGTGCGGACTGCTGCTGCACCTGCTCCAGCAGGGCGATCTGACTTGCCAGGTTACTTTGCACACCCATCACCCCTGCACTCCCTGCTGCGTCACCTGCAACCGCTGAACACCCCGACCCACCTGATACTTCACCGCCCCTGTGAACTTGTGCTCCCAGACCGCCTGAGAGTATTCCACCCCTCGGGCCATCCAGTAACTGACAAACTCCACCCTGATCAACTCCTGAACCTCAGCGGTCAACGACTCCCAATCAACCCCTTCCAGCACCAGATCGTCCGAGAACTTACCCACATCAAACGGAGCCCAGTTCCAGACCATCTGAAATGTTTTGTCGGAGG
>JAOXSF010000104.1 GCA_025800125.1 Marinobacterium sp. | reverse complement strand
GCTCCGCCCAGCAGGAATCCGATGATTCTGATCATCTGCACGTCCCTCAGAGCAATTGATCAGTACAAGCCATGGCAGATGCTTTCAGCAGCGTGACCAATTGCTGATGGTGTCGCTGCACGCTGAACCAGGCCTCTTTATCACCATTGATACGCGCGATACCCTGCTCTTTCAGTCGCAGCTCTGTATCCAGCTGCTCAGTAATTTCATCAACACGGCCGCTCAAAGCACAGATTGAAGCGTTATCTGGCAGGGCGCTGTCAAAGGTCGGTTTAAAACGCTGAGAATAGTTCGCCCGAGCCTGTTCCTTGCTGATAACACCCAGTGTTGCAGCCTTTTTGTAGTAGTCGAAGAAATACTGATTGTTTGTATGGGCACTATCCCCTTCAGCAATGCTCAGCAATCTGGCTTCATACTCACTGAAACTCAGTTGACACTGGCGGTTGTCCATCGCCGCCATCACCTGCTCGAAAGCCTGTGCCAGGTTTTGAGTAGAAGGCACGACACAAGTGGTATCTGGTTTGATGTTGCTCTGCTGGCAACCCGTCAGCAGCGTAATCACCAAGCCAACGACGAAGCTACGGGGTGTTATTGATTTCATAACGTTAATCCTTGTGGTTTGTCTGTATTGTCTTTTTAAACGGACAGGCTGTACCGCACTGTCATGTTTATCTGAAAATATTTGCGGGAATTTGCAGACAGCCATAGAGTGGCCGTCACGGCTGCCGGGGGGATGCCGAGGGACGACGGACGGTACGCTGCTGACGCAGCAGCCTTTCAATGTTTTTCAGATGTTGCAGGCTCTGCTCAGCAGGCTGGCTTTCATGCTGACTCAGAAACTCCTGCAAGGCTTTACCGGCGTAAAGCACCCGGCCAATGCGCATCAGATAACCGCCGATACCTCCCACAATGGTGGTGGACAACGCCAAAAGAATGCCGCCGTCTACCATACGCTGCAGCACATCGAAAGCACCCTGCTGCTGGATGGATGCGGTGTCACCCAGTGCAAACAACAGTGCGCTGCGCATGCCGATGGCAGTCCAGATCACACCAGTACCCAGAAACAGACTAATACTGAGACTGATCAGCTGGTCGGTACGGACCACATCGATATAACGGCTGCCCGTCATTAACTGGCTTTTCAGCCGACGCAGCAGATAGCACCAGGCCAGCAGAATCAGAAAAAAGGGGATGACTGAAAGCCGCAGATTAAGCCAGGCATGTTGCAACCAGCTACTGACATCAGGCAGGGCGGCAGGGGACAGGGTAAGCAGCCCCTGCATATTCAGACTATAGAGCAGTACAAGGCCACTACAGAGGGTGACAACACTGCCCCAGATAAAACTGCTGACAAAACGGTGGATGCTGCGCTTTTGCATGGTAAGGCCTCTGAATCCGGGTTGATATCAGAGAAGATAACGGACAGTCATGGTGGAACTGCCAAGCGCATGGTGGTGGTTTTCGTCTGAGAGGTAAGTGGTGGAAAAACCAACGGTAGGCGTGAAAACACCGAGTATAAGGCGGGGCTACCTGTCAGCACGCCCACCGGGGCGCGCTGACAGATACATTTACTCCTGCACAGTAATCAGCCCACGTACTTGCAGTTTTTCCAGCGCAGTGGCTGCACCCTTGTTTCCCTGGGCAGCAGCCAGGCGATACAGCCGGGCCGCTTGCGCATAGCTCTGTTCAACTCCCTTACCTTGCGTATAAAGATCGCCCAGGCTTTTCTGTGCCCAATCATCGCCCTGGTCTGCCGCCAGGCGATACCATTTAGCTGCCTCGGTGTAGCTCTGTTCTACACCTTTGCCTTGTTCATATAAACGCCCCAGTCTGTCTTGTGCATCCTCATCACCTTGTTCAGCAGCCTTGCGATACCACTTCGCGGCTTCAACGTAGTTCTGCTTTACGCCTTTGCCTTCAGCATACATATAACCAAGACGTCGTTGGGCGGATGCCATATTCTGTGCCGCAGCCAGTCGGTATAAACGGACAGCTTCTTTATAGTCACGGAGAACACCACGGCCCTTGCGGTACAAATAGCCCAGTGCATTTTGTGCCCAGCTATCACCCTGATCTGCCGCCAGGCGATACCACTTCGCGGCTTCGGTGTAGTCCTGCTTTACGCCTTTACCACCTGCGTATAATCGGCCAATCGCACCCTGTGCCCAGCTATCACCCTGATCTGCTGCGAGGCGATACCATTCCATGGCTTTATTGTAGTTCTGCTTTACGCCCTGTCCTCTGGCATAAAGTCGACCGACAGCCCCCTGCGACCAAGCACCGCCCTGGTCTGCTGCAAGACGATACCACTCCATAGCCTTCTGATAGCTTTGCTTAACGCCCTTACCATCACGATTTAAGGTTCCCAGCCACATCTGCGCAGCGCTGTACTGCTGACTAGCAGCTTTCCTATACCATTTAATCGCTTGCTCGTAGTCCTGTGAAACCCCGGCACCCTGGCGGTAAAACGTTGCCAACCAGTATTGAGCATTAGCATCATCCTGCTCCGCAGCCTTGCGATACCACTTCACGGCCTCAATATCGCTTTGTGGTACACCCTTGCCTTCGTGATAGAGATTGCCTAACGCACGTTGCGCCCAGCTATCACCCTGCTCAGCAGCCTTGCGATACCACTTCGCAGCTTCGGTATAGTCCTGCTTTACTCCCCACCCATTTGCATGCAACTGACCGATAGAGCCCTGTGCATCGGCATCACCCTGGTCAGCAGCCTTGCGATACCATTTCGCAGCTTCGGTATAGTCCTGTTCAACACCTTTACCCCCCCGATAAAACCAGCCCATCCAGTTCTGCGCATTTGAATTTTTCTGCTCAGCTGCGAGCCGATAAAACTTGACGGCCTCAATATCGCTTTGTGGTACACCCTTGCCTTCGTGATAGAGATTGCCTAACGCACGTTGCGCGGAGGCATCGCCCTGCTCAGCAGCCTTGCGATACCATTTCGCCGCTTCGGTGTAGTCCTGAACAACCCCGCGGCCTGTCTTGTACATCCAGGCCAGCTTACGCTGACCAGCAGCCTCCCCTTTATCTGCTGACTGACGGAACAACGCAACCGCCTGCTGATCATCTCGTTCTACACCCTTACCATCACGGTACATGCCTCCCAGGTTTGATAATGCCAGTGCATACCCCTGATCGACGGCAAGGCGAAAAAGCCTTACTGCTTCTTTGTAGTCCCGAGCAACATCATTCCCTTGTTCATACATCACCCCCAGGTTATTTAGCGCCACCGCATTTCCTTGATCTGCAGATCGCCAGTACCACTTTATGGCTTGCTGATAATCCTGCTCAACACCACGGCCGTTATCATACATCCAGCCCAGTTTCATTTGTGAAGACGCTAGACCTTGTTCTGCTGCCTTGCGGAACCAGTTAACAGCTTCGGTGTCATCCTGTCGAACACCCTGACCTTTATGGTACGCCCACCCCAGATTGTATTGCGCCAGCGCATAGCCCTGATTTGCTGCCAATCGGTACCAGTTTGCGGCTTCCACATCATTCTGAGGCACTCCAATGCCACGCTGATACATCCGGCCCAGATTATTACGCGCCAAAGCACTTCGCTGGTCCGCAGCACGTTGGTACCAGTGCAGCGCCCACTCGTAATTACGTTCCGTCCCTCGACCATACTCATACATCAACGCCAGTTCTGCCTGTGCCTGGCTCAATTTCTGATCCGCAGCTTTCTGAAACCACCCAAAAGCTACAGCATCATCTACTTCAACTCCCCGCCCATACCTGTATATCCAGCCCAGCAGGTACTGAGCCGGTGCCCCGCCATTGTTAGCTGTCTCTGTTAGCAACGCCCTGGCCTTCTCGCGGTTCTGCGGTACCTGATCTCCCTGGTGATACCTCCATGCCAGCTCTGCCTGTGCGTCTTTGTCACCCTGGTCGGCTTTATTTTTCAGTGCGTCGAGCTTTTCACGGCTCTGTTTCGCACTTAAACCTGTACTATGCGATGAACTGCGATGAAACGGCGAGGCCGAAGCCATCTCTCTTTCATCCATGAACGAACGGGCAAAATCACTTACCTGGTCGGGACTGGATTGCTCTTTGGGCTGGACAATCAGAGGCGAAATATCAGCCTGAGCTGCGAGTGCTGACTGAGGATTGTCAGCAGCATGAAGCTCAGATGCCAATAACAACAGAGGAGCCAGTGTAAGATACGCAAATGGGTGAAGGGATATGGATTGGCCCGTGCGGGCTGGTTTACTGCGATTAAAAGGCATGAACGGCTCCCTGTTCGGAGAAAAGAAAAGCGAATGGTACTTTTATTCTACCCTGCATGATCAGAGGAATAACTACAGGTTTTGTATAGAGTATTCCAGGTGGCGGTTATACCGACAGGCAGGATAATAAAATGGGGAGGCTATAAGCAGGAAAGCCGACCCATACCGGCTTTCCCATATCAATTATTCCACCAGCCCCCTCTTACGCCACAGAAAATAAACCGCCGGTACTAGTAATAGAGTCAACACCACCGCGCTGGCCATGCCACCCACCATCGGCGCGGCAATTCGCTGCATCACCTCAGAGCCGGTGCCGCTACCATACATAATCGGTAGCAGACCTGCGATAATCGACGCGACCGTCATCATCACAGGCCGTACCCGCATTCCTGCACCTTCGATTACCGCTGTTTTCAGCTGTTCAATGCCCGGCTGCTCGCAGGTCTCCAGCATCTCCTTATGGGCCTGGTTGAGGTAGACCAGCATAATCACGCCAATCTCTACCGCGACCCCGGCCAGGGCGATAAAGCCAACACCTACGGCAACGGAGAAGTTGAAGTTTTGCAGGTACATCAGCCAGATTCCGCCGATCAGCGCCAGCGGTAGTGTGCCCATAATGATTGCTACCTCCGCAAAGCGACGGAAGTTGAGGTAAAGCAGCAGCACAATAATCGCCAGTGTAAGCGGTACAACGTAGCTCAGTTTCTGCTGGGCACGTAGCAGGTACTCGTACTGGCCGGACCAGTTCAGCGAGTAGCCCGGTGGTAGTTCGACTTCATCGGCTACCCGCTGTTGCGCTTCAGTCACCCAGGAGCCAAGATCACGGCCGTCAATATCTACCAGCGTCCAGCCATTGGGACGGGCATTTTCACTTTTGATCCCCGGCGGGCCATCTTCGATACGGATATGCGCCACATCCCCCAACCCGATATGCTGGCCCATCGGGGTCTGTACTGGCAGTTCGCGCAGTGCTTCCACTGAGTCGCGGTAGTATTGCGGGAAGCGGATATTGATCGGGTAGCGCTCCAGCCCTTCCACGCTCTGAGCCACATTCATCCCACCAATTGCCGTGCTGACCAGCGCCTGTAGATCGGCAATATTAAGACCAAAGCGGGCGGCTTTCAGGCGGTCAATGTCTATCCGGATATAGCGGCCTCCGGCCACCCGCTCACTGTACACGGATGCAGTGCCGTCTACCTGGGGTAGTATCGCTTCCAGCTGCTGGCCGATCTGCTGAATCACTTTCAAATCTGGCCCCGCAACTTTAATCCCCACCGGGGTTTTAATACCGGTGGCCAGCATATCGATACGGGTTTTGATCGGCATTACCCAGGCGTTGGTCATACCCGGAATCCTGACGATCTTATCCAGCTCGCGGCGGATCTTTTTCGGCGTCATCCCTTCACGCCATTGGTCACGGGGTTTGAACTGAATAAAGGTCTCAATCATGGTCAGTGGTGCCGGGTCAGTAGCGGTATCGGCACGGCCAATTTTGCCAAACACCGTATCCACTTCCGGCAGGGTGCGGATCAGCTTATCGGTCTGCTGCAGAATCTCCCGCGCCTTACCGATGGACACCCCCGGATAAGTGGTGGGCATATACATCAAATCCCCCTCATCCAACGGCGGAATAAACTCGGAACCCAGTTTATCTAAAGGCCAGAAACCCACGGCAGTTACCAGCAGCGCACCGGCGACGGTGGTTTTCGGCCAACTGAGTACACCACGGATCACCGGCAGGTAGATGGCGGTCAGCAGTCGGTTGACCGGGTTTTTATGCTCCGGCAGTACCTTGCCACGAACAAAGTAGCCCATCAGCACCGGCACCAGGGTGATCGCCAGTGCGGCAGCGGCGGCCATGGCATAGGTTTTGGTATAAGCCAGCGGCGAGAACATCCGCCCTTCCTGGGCTTCCAGGGTAAACACCGGCAGAAAGCTGAGGGTGATAATCAGCAGACTGAAAAACAGCGCCGGGCCTACCTCAGCGGCGGCTTCACCAATAACCTGCCAACGGTTGTCATCGGTCAGCGAGGTGCGTTCGATATGCTTATGCAGGTTCTCGATCATCACGATGGCACCATCCACCATTGCGCCAATAGCGATAGCGATACCACCCAGGGACATGATATTGGCGTTAATACCCTGGTAGTACATGATGATAAAGGCGACCAGCATCCCCACCGGCAAGCTGACAATCACCACCAGCGAGCTGCGCAGGTGGAACAGGAACAGCGCACAGACTGCCACCACTACGATAAATTCCTCTGCCAGTTTCTCTAGCAGATTGTCTACCGCCGCGCCGATCAGGCCAGAACGGTCATACACAGTGACCAGCTCTACACCTTCAGGCAGGCTACTCTTCAGGCTCTCCAGCTTAGCTTTAACACCATCAATGGTGCGCTGAGCATTTTCGCCAAAACGCATCACTACAATACCGCCAACGGTTTCACCTTCGCCGTTCAGCTCAGCAACACCACGGCGCATCTGCGGCCCCAGCACCACATCGGCCACATCTGCCAACAGAATCGGCGTACCGTTTCGAGTCGCTCCCAGTGGAATGGCCTTAATATCTTCACGGCTACTGATATAGCCGCTGGTGCGCACCATATACTCGGCTTCCGCCAGCTCCAGTACCGAGGCACCACTCTCCTGGTTACCACGCTGAATGGCAGTACGCACATGGCTAAGCGGCATACCCATAGCTCGGAGTTTTTCCGGATCAACTCGCACCTGGTACTGCTTAACCATCCCGCCTACGGTGGCCACTTCAGAGACACCGGGCACTGTTTGTAGCTCATATTTCAGGAACCAGTCCTGCAATGAGCGAAGCTGGGCAATGTCATGCTGGCCAGTCCTGTCGATCAGTGCATAGAGATACACCCAGCCCACACCGGTGGCATCCGGCCCCAGTTGTGGTTTGGCCGACGCGGGCAAATTGGGTGCCACCTGCGACAGATATTCCAGTACCCGGCTGCGTGCCCAGTAGAGGTCAGTATCTTCATCAAAGATCACATAGACATAGGAGTCACCAAAGAAGGAGAAGCCACGAACCGTTTGCGCACCCGGCACAGACAACAGCGCGGTGGTCAGCGGATAGGTAACCTGATCCTCCACCACCTGGGGTGCCTGACCGGGATAGCTGGTTTTTACAATCACCTGCACATCGGACAGATCAGGAATAGCATCAATGGGGGTGTTTTTCACCGTAAAGGCACCCCAGCCAATCAGCATCAGCGTGGCCAGCAGCACCAGAAAGCGGTTATGGATCGACCAGTGGATAATCGCCCGGATCATGGTCGGCCTCCCTGCTGCGCCGGTTCAGCGGCGGACTGCTGCCAGGGTAAAGGCTGTTCGGGGATCAGCAACTCTCGAATGGTCACATCCCCCATATTACTCGCCAACTGCACTTTGAGCTTCAGAGCGGGCTGTAAGCCTGCCAGACTGAGCCCATCATCCACCGGCAGTACCATCGCCATAGCGGGACGATTCCAGCGCAGAATTTCGCCATGACGCAGGGTCAGCGTACGGTTCTCACGGTTGATAGCCACCACTTCGGCATTCACCCAAGCGGTTGGCCAGGGCATTTCCGGGTTGCTGATCCGTTGCAGGTCAGAGCTGACAGCAGACTCAGAATCAAGCAGAAACTGTGCCGAGGTAACCACGCTGTCACCCAGTTCCAACCCTTCCAGAATCGCAACACGGCCACCGGCGCGAAGGCCACTCAGTACCGCTACCGATTTATACTTGCCCTCGCCCAGCGCAACTACAACACGCTGCTGATCAGCGGTCTGAATCAGTGCTTCTGCTGGTATATGTAATCGTGGCTGACTGCGACGCCCGACAATTTCAACACGGGCGAACATCCCCGGCTGTAACCCACCCTCGCTATTATCGAAACGCAACCGCACTTTGCGGGCGCGGGTTTTTGGATCAAGGGTCGGGTAGATGTAGTCCACACGGCCCTGCCAGAACCGGCCTGGCTGATAATCCAGCTGCATCTTCACGCTACTACCGGTTTCCAGCCAGGGAGCCTGGCGCTCTAACACCTCAGCCAGTACCCAGACCTCATTCAGCGGCCCCAGCGACATCAGCGTCTGGGCGGGCATCACATACATCCCCTCCCGGATCGCCAGCTGATCGACATAGCCACTGATCGGCGCGGCGACGGTGATGGTGTCTCGGGTACGACCGCGTTTGCGCAACGCGCGGATCTCACCATCCGCGACTGACAGTGCCCGCAGTTTATCCCGTGCTGAGCGGGCCAGAATATGGTTATTGCTGCGTAGCGCGGTCAGGTATTCCTCCTGGGCGGTAATCAGCTCGGGGGCGTACAGCTCATAAAGCGGCTGGCCCTGTTCGATATAAGCACCATCGGTTTTGACATGGAGCTTTCGCACCCAGCCCGGCAGCCGGGTATGGATATGTTGCAGCCGACCTTCATCAAACCCCACATAGCCCACAGTGCGGATGGTCTGTTGCAGTACACCGAAGCCCACCGTACCAGTACGTACGCCCAGATTATTTTCAACGCTGGCGTCGATCTTTACCGTGCCAGGGCTATCGCCACCAGGCTGATCCTCGGCGTACACCGGCACCAGCTCCATACCCATCGGCGACAGGCCCGGCGTATCGCGGCGGTAGTTCGGGTCCATCGGTGCCACCCAGTACAGCGGCTCATCGGCTGCGGGCTTGTCCGACATACCTGCACTCTCAAGCAACTCAGGTGCATATTGCTGACCGTAATAACCCGCTGTAGCACCCAACGCCAGTAACAGTACAGACAAAGCTGTTTTTTTAAGAACCGTTTTACTCATGATCTTACTCCGGCACAGGGGATGTCAGCAGATTTGCGGGGGTTAACAGGTAGTTCAGCGTCAGCAGATTAAGCTGGCGCTCGGTGCCCAGCCGGATCTGTTCCAGACGGGTGTTCAGCTCACCAATGGCGGCCTGCATCACTTCAGTAAAGTCGGCAGTGCCGCTGGCATAGGACTGCATCGCCGCATCACGCTGGGCCGCAAACTGCGGCAACAGTGCGCGCTGGAACAGACTCAGACGGCTGTCCAGCTGGCTAAGCGCAGCTTCAGTACGACGCCACAAGCCGTGGAGTTCACGCAGTGTCAACTGACGACTTTCACGCAGGGACTGGACATCATTTATAGCTGCACGGCGCTGTGGGTCTTGCCGTTTCTCCGGGAACAGCGGCAGATCAACGGTCACAGCGATGGAGGCAAAATCTGCACGGTCACTGCCGTTATCCATATCATCGCGATAGCCATACTGAGCACTGAGCGTCCAGCCTGGCTTGTAGGCCTCATCAGCCAGTTTCACACCAGTACTGGCTACCTCAATCTGCTGATCGATCAGCCGCACTTCCGGGTGACGTACCAGCGCATGGTGCTGCGGATTGTCAGCGACGACGGGCAGTGACAACTGCGGACGCTGTGGGGGCAGCAGGCCACCCACCTGCTCCAGCGGCAGCCAGCGCGCCAGTTCACCACGCCGTTGGTCGCGCTGCTGACGCAAGCGAACAATCCGATCATCCAGCCGGGACAGTTCCAGCTCAGCGCGGATCAGATCATGCCGCTCACTACGGCCTTGACGGTAGTTCGCTTCGGCCACCTCCAGCAATTGCTGGAACAGCGCTCGGTTCTGTTCAATCAGGCGGATTTGTGCCTGAGCGCTCCAGCTATTGAGCCAGCGCATACCCACCTGACGGGTCACATCTGCCTGACGCTGAGCACGGGCAATCGGCGCAAGGCCTGCCCGCTGGCCGAGCTGTCGTCCACGTAACGTCAAACTATCGCCACGGGGAAATGCCTGGCTGATACCCAGCTGCAACTGGGTCATATTTTCCTGATTAAAGTCGAAGCGGTCGGTGGGCAGGTTAACCAGCGCCACCCGCAGTTTCGGGTCCGGTAGCTGGCTAGCACTGATAGCGCGGTCACTCAGCGCCTGTTCCTGCAAATTGCTGCGGGTTTGCCAGTTATCGTATTGCTGAGCCAGCTCAATGGTTCGATAAAAGTTGAGCGTTTGCCCCTGTGCAGACACAGAAACAGCTAAACCCAGTACCAAAGCGGTTCCGGGTAGAACAACGGAATTTATTTTCATAACACACACTCATTGCGCGTTTTGATTTCAGGACAGGAAAAAACTGCCCTACGGCAACGGCGCCCACTCCGGGGAAAGATTTACAGGCAACCAGAGACAGACGACAAACGCCGTAACACTCTCTACTCAGACCCTCAGAGTGAGTGGTTTGATCAATTCAGAAAGACTTGCTGCTGCACATGCAGGCGGGGGTAACTGGGCAGGTAACTGCGCCCGACGAGAAATGGGGTCAGCCGATACAGCAGTTGCCGCAGTAACGACAACACCATCAGGCCGATGGCCAGTGGCAATAGCCAGCATAACGGGAAGAACTGCGCGCTATCCGCACTGAAGAACAGTTTGACCAGCGGGATTTCCAGCGGACAGTGGCTGCTATCGGGCTTGCAGCAATCATGGGCCATCATCTCACCGCTACCATCCATATGATGAGCGGCAAGTGTTGATTCTGTCAGCGAGAAGACGCTACTCATTTGCAGACAGCTGAGCACCAGGCAACCCAGCAGCAACGCCGCTACCGCAGTGCGGAGCAGTGTCTGGCCAGATTGTGGAAGGGTACTGAGCATCAGCATGGAATCCATCTATTAATCAGAACGGGTAATGACAAGGGCGTTTAGTAACAGCCTCTTGTAATGACCGGCATAGTCACAGAAAGTTCTTGAAAGATCAATCTGTTATCGGTCTATCAATATTCTTGAAACTTGAGTTTTGAAACTTGAGTTTTGAAACATCTGACAAAGCTTCACCGCCATACTGGCTCCCAACAATGGGTGTGGGCTGGTACTGAGTTGCAGCACAATATCCACCGAAGGTAGCGCAGGCAGTTCAATCTTTGCGGGCGACACCTCAGCAAAAACCGGCACTATGCCTTTACTCATAGTGGAACGGGCCATAGCACTGATACCCACCCCCTTTTTCAGCAGCGCCTTGATGGTTGTGGCGCTGCTTGTGGCACAGATCAGCTCATAGGGACGCTGCAACTTTTCCATACCATCAATGGCCGAACTGTGGAATTTACAGTCAGCCTCATACAGTACCAGTGGCAGTGCAGGACGCTCCAGTAACTCGGGGTATCCGCCATGTACCCAGACGCCGCTATCATGGCAAAGCAGATAGCCCTCTTCCTGGCCAGGCGCACGGGTCAAAATGGCCATATCAATCAAGCCACTTTCCAGCATCCGGCGCAGCTCAGTACTGCAATCACTATGTACCCGCAGGCTCAGTTGCGGCAGCAATTTTCGTAGTAATACCACCAGCTGCGGCAGTACCGATTCAGCATAATCATCCGGGCAGCCAATACGCAAAGGCGAGTGAGCACTGCCACTACCCAGCTCACCCAGCGCTTCATCGTGCATCGCCAGAATACGCCTGGCATAACTGGATAACAGACGCCCCTGATCAGTCAGTCGCAGATTACGGCCCTGTTTCTGGAACAGAACCTGGCCAGTATCCGACTCCAGTTTTTTCATCTGCATACTGATGGCACTCTGGGTACGGAAGGTCTGCCGCGCTGCCTGGGTAAAGCTGCCAGTTTCGACAAAAGCAACAAAACTGCGCAGTGCTTCTATATCCATTGTTTCCTCCGCCCTTAGCTACCAGCCTTTATCCGTACCATCGTCAAGCATAAGCAATGCTGATGGATTATATAAAAACTATTCGATAGTCAGAAGTATCTGTTCCGGCAACAATAGCTTCATCAATGCAGGCTTGCTGACAAAGCAAACGCTCTGACCAGGCAAAGTCTGCCCCCCTGAACCCTATATGGAGATTTGCACCATGGAACTGATCATCGGCGATAAGAACTATTCATCCTGGTCACTACGCGGCTGGATGATGCTGGCGGCCTGGCAGCTACCCTTTAACGAACGCAAATTACCACTGCTGACCGATGCGTTCTATGAAGAGCTGGAGCAATACAACGCCGCCGCCAAGGTGCCGATTCTGGTAGATGGTGATGTTACGGTCTGGGATTCACTGGCGATCTGTGAATATATCAGCGAGCAACATCTGCAAGGCAGAGGCTGGCCAGAACCCCCTGCCGCCCGCGCTCAGGCCCGCGCTGTCGCCGCTGAAATGCACTCCGGTTTTAGCGGTGTACGCGGTGAAATGCCGATGAACTGCCGGGCTAAACGCCGAATCACATTATCAGAGCAGGCCCGCAAGGACATTCAACGTATCGACCAGCTATGGCAACAGCTACGCCAGCAATACGCCGCCCAGGGCCCCTGGCTGTTTGGCCAGTTCAGCATTGCCGATGTGATGTTTGCACCGGTAGTATTTCGCTTCAGCACCTACCTGCCCTACAGCGATAGTGGCATCGCGCTGAGCGAACTGTCACAACAGTACGCCGACAATATGACCCGACACCCGGCCATGCAGCAATGGCTGCATGATGCACTGAAAGAAAACACCACAGTGGAAGAGGATGAAGCAGGTGAGCCCGTCGGTGGGTGAATCTGTCAGGGCTGGTATCAGGGTAACGCCCTGATACCAGCCCATTACAAGTGCTGATTGGCTGCCCCCAGTCAGTGGCCCCTGACCAGTGGGTATTCTGGATTGGCGAGGTGCTCTGGTTGACCAGAGTGATTATCGCGAGGTAGATGGGAGACTGTCTGCCTTTTTATGGGTTCTGAAACTTTTATCTTGACTGTATATAGTTGCTACGGCTCGTATTTCTACCCGTAAAGCTCAACGTGTTATTGCAGCGCGACAATCTGAACCACATTCTTTATTTACCCAACCCCACAAAAAGAAAACCCCGACAGTTTTCACTATCGGGGTTTTCAGTTCTCGACGACGCTACGCTTAGTCAGGCTTACCTGATGGCGTCAACGAATTCTTTTAAAGCAGCCATTACTTAGCTTCTTTTTTCGCTTTCTCAGCAGCGATCACTTCCTCAGCTACGTTAGCTGGGCAAGGCATGTAGTGGCTGAACTCCATGGAGAACTGGCCACGGCCGGAAGTGATTGTACGCAGGTGACCGATGTAACCGAACATTTCGGACAGTGGTACGTCTGCTTTGATACGAACGCCAGTAGTACCTGGCTCCTGATCCTTGATCATGCCGCGACGACGGTTCAGGTCACCGATTACGTCACCAACGTTGTCGTCTGGAGTGAAGACGTCAACTTTCATGATCGGCTCCAGCAGCTGTGCGCCAGCTTTTGGCATGGACTGACGGAACGCGCCTTTCGCAGCGATTTCAAACGCTACAGCAGAGGAGTCAACTGCGTGGAATGCACCGTCGAACAGCTCAACTTCAACGTCCAGCACAGGGAAGCCAGCCAGAACACCCGTGTCCATCATGCCAGCGAAGCCCTTCTCGATTGCAGGCCAGAATTCCTTAGGAACGTTACCACCAACAACAGTAGAGGAGAACTTGAAGCCAGTACCTGGCTCAGCTGGTTTCATGCGGTAGTCGATCTTACCGAACTGACCGGAACCACCAGACTGCTTCTTGTGCGTGTAGCTGTCTTCGATTGGAGTAGTGATAGTCTCGCGGTAAGCAACCTGTGGCTGACCTACTTCCAGCTCTACGCCGTAAGTACGCTTCAGGATGTCTACTTTGATATCCAGGTGCAGCTCACCCATGCCTTTCAGGATGGTTTCGCCGGAATCTTCGTCAGTTTCTACAACGAAGGATGGATCTTCTGCAACCATCTTACCGATCGCGATACCCATCTTCTCCACAGAACCTTTGTCCTTAGGAGTTACAGCAATGGAGATTACTGGCTCAGGGAAGATCATTGGCTCCAGAGTACAAGGGTTCTTAGGATCACACAGCGTGTGACCAGTCTGAACGTTCTTCATACCTACAACGGCGATGATGTCACCAGCCTGAGCAGTGTTCAGCTCAGTACGGTCATCAGCGTGCATCTCAACCATACGGCCGATACGCTCAGTTTTGCCAGTGAAGGAGTTCAGGATGGTGTCACCCTTGTTCAGAACACCGGAGTAGACACGGATGAAGGTCAGGGCGCCGAAACGGTCGTCCATGATCTTGAACGCCAGTGCGCGGAATGGCTCGTCAACAGATACAGTTGCTACTTCGCCAGTTGGCTCACCCGTTTCGTCATCAGTCAGAGGCTGTGCGTCAACTTCAGTCGGGGACGGCAGGTAGTCAACAACTGCGTCCAGAACCAGCTGAACACCTTTGTTTTTGAATGCAGAACCACAGTAAGTCGGGAAGAAGTCCAGCTTACGAGTACCTTCACGGATGCAACGCTTGATCTCTTCCAGAGATGGCTCAGTACCTTCTTCTAGGTACTCCATCATCAGGTCTTCGTCCTGCTCCAGCGCAGTTTCGATCAGCTGCTCACGGTACATTGCTGCATCGTCAACCATGTCGGCCGGGATATCAGTTACTTCGTAGTTCTCTGGCAGACCAGTGTCGTCCCAGATGTATGCTTTCTGAGACAGTACGTCTACAACACCGGTGAACTCGTCTTCGATACCGATTGGCAGGGTCATTACCAGCGGGTTAGCGCCCAGTACTTTCTTAACCTGACCAACAACGCGGTAGAAGTCTGCACCCATACGGTCCAGCTTGTTTACGAAAATCAGACGAGCAACTTCGGATTCGTTCGCGTAGCGCCAGTTGGTTTCGGACTGAGGCTCTACACCACCGGAACCACAGAATACACCTACACCACCATCCAGTACTTTCAGGGAACGGTATACTTCAACGGTGAAGTCTACGTGTCCTGGAGTATCGATGATGTTCATGCGGTGATCTTTCCAGAAACAGGTAGTCGCTGCGGACTGGATAGTAATACCGCGCTCAGCTTCCTGTTCCATGAAGTCAGTAGTAGCCGCACCGTCGTGCACTTCACCAGTCTTATGGATCTTACCGGTCAGCTTCAGGATACGTTCGGTTGTAGTGGTCTTACCCGCATCTACGTGAGCGAAGATGCCGATGTTTCTGTAAAGGTCTAAGTTTGCCATTGTTTTACGCTACAGTCAGAGTAGAAATGTGCGCGCAAGTATACAGGAATTTACGACAGTTGTTATATCTGATCACCGCCAAATGTGCATTAAAGTACCCTTCCATGCACCTGCAACATACACACCTGTATATTCACTGACCTGTAGTACGCCTGCATACTGCAAGTACCCGACATACCTGCCACCGAAGTGTGCTGGCAGCCGCCTTTTTAGCATAGTTGCCGGGAATATTTTCACCCTGCCGGTGCTACCCACAGTACAGTCCTTCTTCCTTAATATGTGTAGACATAAAACAGTCCCCTGAAACAACACCCTGCCGCTGGCAGCAATTTGCAAGCGGCCTGCAAATACCAGGGTATGTCCAGAACAGCTAACGCGGTATAGTCAACGCTGCTCATTACTATTCTCTGCAATAGTTCTGTATTCGTTAATAGCTCTATTATTCATTACTCAGGCACGGCCTGAGCTCAGGCTGTATCTGATGACTGACAAAATTCTGATTGTCTACACCGGCGGCACCATCGGCATGGAACCTTCCGACCAGGGTTATGTACCCAGTGCGGGTCTTTATAATCTGCTGGAACGGCAGTTGAGCCACAGCACCCGTAGCACTCTGCCCCCCCATGATCTACTGGAATTACCAGAGCTGATTGACAGCTCTAATCTGCAACCACAACACTGGACGCAGATTGCCTCTGTACTCAAACAACAGTGGCATGAATACCGGGGGTTCGTGGTACTGCATGGTACAGACAGCATGGCTTATACCGCCTCAATGCTGTCTTTTATCTTCGCAGGCACCGATAAACCCATCATTTTAACGGGTTCGCAAATTCCGCTATCTCAGGCTCGATCTGACGGGGTGGAAAATCTGGCCAGTGCTCTGGCCTTTGCCAACGTGCCACAACTGCACGAGGTCTGCCTCTATTTCGGCGGTCGACTGCTGCGGGGCAACCGGGCCAGTAAGGTGGCCAGCGATGGCTTTACCGCATTTGACTCACCTAACTACAGCTGGCTGGGGGATGTGGGGATTAATCTTCGTCTGAATGAAGCTCTGCTACTGCCTCAATCAGAAACCTTCAATATTATTCAGCTACAGATTCCAGACTTCCAAGCAGAACGAGTACTGGTGTTGCCAATCTATCCGGGTATGCCATCACAGACACTGAGCGTTCTGTTTGATAATGCCTTGTCAGGCAATAGCGCCATTACAGGCATTGTGCTGCAAAGCTATGGCGTGGGTAATCCACCTGATGCAGACCCGCATTTTATGGCACTGCTAGAGAAAGCCTGCCAGCGTGACCTGCTGGTACTGAATATCAGCCACTGCCATAGCGGCCACATGGCACAGGGCGCCTATGCCAGCGGTCATGCGCTGAACGCGCTGAATGTAATCAGCGGTAATGATATGACGCTAGAGGCTGCGGTCGCCAAAATGAATATGGCACTAACGCTGCCACTGTCCCGGCAGCAACAACGTGAATGGCTGGCCCGCCCGGTCTGTGGCGAACGCAGCTGAAGACGGTATTTTCCGCACTTTTTAGTGCTTATTACGCCATGAGTACTTATTACGCCATGAGTACTTATTGCGCCATGAGTACTTATTGCGCCATGAGTGCTTATTGCGCCATGAGTACTTAATTGCACCATGAGTATTTATTGCACCATGCGGTATTTGTTACGCCACACAGTGAGCCCTGTACCAGCCACCATGCTCACTGACCTCCACCGGCAACTCATACAGTTCACTGAGATTCTGTGAGGTTAGTACTTCAGTTTTAGGGCCGTCATACAAAACACGGCCCTTTTTCAGCAACACCACCCTTTCAACTTCCGGCACAACCTCCTCCAGGTGATGAGTAGCCAGTAGCAACCCCATGCCCTGCTGACAGACCTGCCGCACATGGTTAAGCAAGCGATGGGAGGATGCCAGATCAAGTCCAGCAGAGGGTTCATCCAGAATATATAACTGCGGATTATGCACCATCGCCCTTGCCAGCAAAAAACGTCGCTGCTGCCCTGTCGACAGGCGCTGATACATGCGGGACTGGAGGTCGGTGATATCGAGCTGTGCTAACACTTCGTCCACTCTCTGCTGTTGCTGTTCACTGGCCTGCAAATGGTCATGCTGGCCAATCGCGCCAAAGAAACCTGACAGCACCACATCTCGCCCACTGGTATAGGGGGTATAGTCATGTTGCAGATCATGGGAAACCAGCCCCATCTGTGATCGCAACTGCCACAGGTTAATAGTTTCACTACCGGACAGTTTTATATAACTGCCCGGAGCGACAACTGGGTAAAGCTCACGGGTGATTAACTTCAGTAACGTACTCTTACCCGCTCCATTGGGCCCCAGAATGGCAACTTTTTCACCAGTTGCCAGTTGTAGTGAGAAATGATCCAGTACTTTCAGGTCTTGCCGGTATACGGTGACACTACAAATATCAATCATCGGTTCCATAGCTTTTACCCGTTTCCCTTAATAACTGTCGCGCGATAGCCGTAGCTGTTGCAACCAGGTATAAACCCTTAAAAAGGACGCATTGTAGCACCCTGCTTGCTTATAAGGCCGCTATACTACGATCCAGCTATGGCCAGAACATATCATCAGATGTAGATATTCAGATATAAAGTACGTAGCCAGATATAAAGTACGTATCCAGATATAAAGTGCGTAGTCAGATATAAAGTACATAGCGAGATACAATGGGCAGCAACTTACTATCTCTGCAAATCAGGTCTGTAATCAAATTTGATGAACGATGTTTCAAAGTGAACTGGGCTAGCCAGATAAGAGTCAACACAGCGCATCCCCGGTTACCAGCAGGCATTGGCGTATTCAGGCATAAGAAAGATGCAGGCGCGAAGAATAGAAGGAATAGACGATGTTTGAAGTCAGTATAGAGGATTGCCAGGCAATCTTTGCACATTGCAGTGATGGCATCGTGCTGCTTGATAGTCAGGGCCAACAGACTTTTCATAACGCCGCTTTTAGCCGACTGCCAGAACAGGATCGTCGTCAGCTACTGGCAGGGACAGCCGCCGCAGATACAACCCGCTACCGCCTGCGTCGTCAGTCACTGAGCAATGGGGAAGCATTAATTATTCAGCCTCCAGTAACACCGCAACAGGAACATGACGCGGTACTCAGCGCATTGCTGGAACAGATCCACAGTACCGACGACATTTATGCTGCAACAGCGCAAGCGATCCATCGAACTCTGGGTTGGCGCTGGGTTTCTGTTACCCGCTTCGTTGAAGACCAGGTAGAAGTGCTGGCTCACTGGGATACCGACCGGCTCAGCGATAACTTTTCCTTTGAAATTGCGGGCACACCCTGTGAACAGATGGTACGTAGTGAGCGCTACACACTGTTTACCGATGTTGGCAAAGCTTTCCCCTGCAATGAAGCGCTGCAACAGATCGGCGCACAAACCTACGCAGGGCTAATCTATCAAGGCGCACAGCAACAACCTGTTGGCCATATCATGGCCATTCATGACCAGCGTAATGTTGACTACCACCATGCCGAAGAAGTCATCACTCTGGCGTCACTTGCCCTCTCCGCAAATATGCTTCTCGCTCAGGCAAATGACAATCTGGCACGGGCACTGGAAGAGTCCCGCACCGACAGCCTGACTGGCCTGTACAACCGAAAACACTTTGATGAGGTACGCGCAGCGTTGGCGCAAGACTATGATTGCCACCAGCATGATGCAGCGATGGCTATTATTGATCTGAACAATTTTAAAGCCTACAACGACAGTAAAGGGCATCAGGCGGGAGACCTGCTGTTGCAACTGGTCGCTGGAGAACTGAAAAAGCTGGGGCGTGAGGGTGATACCGCCTTTCGCATTGGTGGTGACGAATTCGCCCTGGTATTTCCCGGCATCAATCTCAGCCAGAACAGTCGCCTGTGTCAACAATTCAGCGACAGTATGCGCCGGTTATCGCTGATTATCGGTTGCCCGGTTGAGAGCAGTGTTGGCTGCGCCATGCTCAGTGAAACCGCAGGGTGCGCAGAGCACTGGTATAAACTGGCCGACCAGCGCATGTATCATCAGAAGCAGCATCAAACATAATCTTTTTTGATAGCCATAATTTTTTTTGATAAAAAACCACCCTGACAACAAGACATTATTAATAGCGTGGCCTGCCTCAATAATTTAACGGCCTTTTACATCGTTTTACACCGACAGAGCAGCAGGCATACAGCAACAGAGCTAATCCAGCATAGAATTGTTGCCATAAAAGCACCATTTGTTGCGATAATATACGCCTCTGTTCTCCATCACTATTTTCTCTGCCACGACTCAAGGTGATTTGTTCATGGATACACCCAGCCGACTGATGCTCTTTGTCGATGTTGTTGAACACGGCAGCTTTGCCAAAGCCGCCGACCTGCGAAATGTCGACCGTTCGGTTGTCTCAAAGCAGATCAGCAAACTGGAGTCTGATCTTGGAGTGCGACTACTTAATCGCTCAACCCGTTCACTCTCACCTACTTCTGTCGGGCTGGAGATGCTTAAACAGGGCAAAACCCTGCGCGAACTGATGAAACAAACCAGTGTACTGGCAGAAAATTTCCAAGATGAACCCCGCGGCCTGCTGCGCATCACATCAACTACATCCTTTGGCCGCCAATACGTGCATGCAGCGGTCGCAGCTTTTCAGCGCCAGTACCCGGATGTCGAGGTAGAACTCAGACTGGAAGACCGCCGGGTTGATCTGATTGGGGAAGGTTATGACCTGGGGATTCGCATCGGCATACCACAAGATTCCAATCTGATTGCCCGCCCACTGGCGAAAATTGGCCTGGTTATTGTCGCCTCACCGGAGTTTCTGGAACAGCACGGCGTACCCAAAACCATTGAAGATCTGGCCAGGCTGCCTGCAATTACCTATTCAGGGGCTAATCGCAACAACAATCAGATTCACTACTACGATGAACAGGGTGAAGAACAGAGCATGACCATGCGTTCCGTTTTTCGCACCAATGAAGGCGAAACCATGATTGCCGCTGCCAAAGCAGGCCAGGGCTATGCGGCACTGGGGCGATTTATGCTAGGCACCGAAGTGGCCTGTGGAAACCTGATCCCGATCATGACCGGTATAAAACTGACCGATTATATCGGTGATGCCTATATCATCTACCCGCACCGGGACCTGCCCGTACGCACTCGCCTGTTTATTGAAACATTACAGAATATGATAGGTGAACCGCCAGTATGGGAGCGGGAAATCGCAGACTGTGATTGCCCACACCAGATTGTGGCCCGTCGTAAACAAAGCTGTTGATACTTGCACAGGTTGTCCCCCTGCCAGCAATTATCTCAGCAGTTACCAATGCTGATCAGGTTGATCTGAAGCGGCTTCCAGCCCACTCAGATCAGGCAGGTCACCTCTTAATTGTAACCAGTCATCATGACGCTGTAGCGCTTGCGTCACTACGCCCAGTGGCTGGGCATATACGCCCGGAAAGTCTTCTTCGCCGGGCGCATTCAAAGCAAATGCCAGCTGCTCTACCGGTGGCGTAAACTGCGCGTCGACACCAGGCTTGTTACCACGAGGATCAATACGATACCAGTACCCCCCCTGTTCACCTTCCTCAATCCAGACCGCATTGAGGCCATGCAGACTGAACGGCCCTTGCGGGTCATCAGTCAATAATAATCGCTGGTAACAGAACCCTGCCGGAATACCGCAAGCACGCAGTAATGCTGCCAACAGGTGACTTTTCGCATAACAATACCCCGTACCGTGTTTTAAGACCGCAGAGGCATGACAGGTCACCGGGTTTTGCTGGTAGTCTACACTGTGATTGATATGGTCACGCACAAACTCAAAACAGGCACGAATCAATGCGTGACGATCATTACACTGCCTGCGTAGCTGTGCAGCTTTTGCCTGAATATCCGGGTGCTGCCAGTTAATAATATCTGTCGCCTCAAGATAGCATTGGGCAATATGCTGTTTAACTTCTAAAGACATGTCTGACGTTTCCTCTGAATCTGGTCTGCTTTCCTTTCGTGTTTACCCGCTACAGTGCCTGATTCGCAACGGTGAGAAAAGCGCTACAGCGCGAAAAACACTGTACCAGCGCCACTATGCCAGTCTCTACGACAAAGAGAGGCGATGACAAAGACGCATTGCAGAAGATGCTGTATGCTGCCGACTGGTGTTTATATAGCCGATACCTGCATACCACTAATCTGCATTGAGGATAAAACCGGCCTCCATTCGGGTCGACGTGACTCTGGGCAACTACCCAAATCATATTTATCAGTCAATGCCCTGTAGTATGATCTGCACCCTGACTGTCCAGCACAGTAAGCTGCTGGCTAACCTTCTGTGAACAAAGCACCCTGCAGGTTCTGTCGTGGTCGAATCCAGGACCCTGACGATAGTGGGCACTTTCTCACAGCACGATCAAGAGGAACCTCCATGTCCGCTCTGATTCTGGATGGAAAAGCCCTGGCAAAAAGCCGGGAACAGCAACTCGCCCACCGTGTGGAACAACTGAAAACCAGCACCGAAAACACGCCTATCCTGGCAACAGTGCTGGTTGGCGATGACCCAGCTTCCGCCACCTATGTACAGATGAAAGTAAACGCCTGTAAACGCATCGGCATGGAATCGGTCAGTGTTACGCTTGGCCAGCAAACCACCACCGAGCAATTGCTGGCAGAGATTGAAAAGCTTAACGCCAACCCGGACGTACACGGCATACTGTTGCAGCACCCGGTTCCTGCTCAGATTGATGAGCGCGCCTGCTTTGATGCCATCGCCCTTGAAAAAGATGTGGATGGCGTCACAACACAAGGCTTTGGCCGCATGGCCATGGGCGAAAAAGCCTTTGGCTCTGCGACACCAGCAGGCATTATGCACCTGCTGAAACACTACGATGTACAGCTGGAAGGAAAGCATGCTGTCGTTGTTGGTCGCAGCCCGATTCTGGGCAAGCCAATGGCTGCCATGCTGCTCAACGCCAATGCCAGTGTGACCATTCTCCATTCCCGTAGTCATAATATTGCTGAAGAGATCAGCCGAGCGGATATTGTGGTCGGAGCGGTCGGCAAGCCCGAGTTGATCAAAGCTGAATGGATCAAAGATAACGCAGTCGTTGTTGATGCAGGCTACCATCCAGGCGGGATTGGCGATATTGAAAAAACTGGTCTTGAGGAACGTGTAGCGGCTTTAACCCCTGTGCCCGGTGGTGTAGGGCCGATGACGATTAACGCACTGATCAGCCAGACCGTTGAATCGGCTGAACGAACACTAACGCCCTGATAGCCCCTGACCAGAAGTGTCGTTCGACGCTTCTGGCTCTCACCGCCTGATCCGCAACACGCCTAACCCCACCAACAGCCACGCCACACTGCATAACTGGCATATAACTGGCTTTCTCTTCAAGACACAGAAAAACGATTGTTTGTCTGCACATTCAGTACATATCAGCAGACTGTTGACTTCTCCCCTCCGTGAACGAAGGGGATTCCAGGAGCCATTACAGCTCAAAGACCAGGGCGGCTTACACCGCTACCTTTCCCTCGACAGGACGGCCCAGCCCGACCGCAAGTATATTCATGGCCGCATTTACATCGCGGTCGTGAGTGACACCACACTCACTGCATGTC
>JAOXSF010000102.1 GCA_025800125.1 Marinobacterium sp. | reverse complement strand
CAGTTCACGAACCGTCGCTTTTCCGGAAACCGCCCTCTCGAACAGGGCTTTGCTACCAGATGTTTCAGCCACGGGTTGGGCAAATTCTTTTCCTTTCTTCACATTCACACTTCTAGGCAGAGCGGCTCTTCAGGCCTCGCTCTAGTGCATCTCGGCGGGATTCTGGACACGTGACTCCCCCGCCACGCGCCCGACACGCGCCAGCCTAAACCCAGCGACCCCTAGTTAGCGTACTACCCCGGGGCCCTACGGCCGGCTGCTACACTTCCATCCCCCTTGACTAACGACGTCCTCGTCGTTCACGCAATTGCACGCCACCCCTATCAGCTCCAGCATCCATGCGCCTATCATACGCTGTTCTCATTCTCTTAGCTTCAGCATCCAGAAAATCAGCAGCAGGCAGCCATGCATTCTCAGAGCTGGGGTAGCCCTTCCACTTCACCAAGTACTTATACCCCTTCCTTGGTTGGTTGACATTCAACAACTCTCGAGCCAAAATCCGCTCAATCTGCATCGCCTCCTCACCCGCCAACTCTACAGCTGGGGGCTGAGGCACATCACGGCCAGCATCATCAGGCACCCAGTGCTTCACCTTGGACACATGCACAACAGGATGTAGTCGACGGTAGGCACCCGTCAGCTCAAGGCGCACAGCAGCAGGGTTGACAATCTGAGTCACCGTAAAAGGTCCTGCCCATTGCTTTCGTAGCTTGGGCAAATCAGACTTGTCGTAGTCGGCAAGCCTCAACATCACTTGATCTCCAACAGTGTATTGCACAGGCTGTCTCTTGGCATCAGCATTCTTCACCATGCGCTTCTGGGCAGCAGTCACCTTCTGAACCACTTGCCGATGCAGCTTCTTCCACCCTTCTAGCTGATCTTGCACAGCATAGTTGGTGGGACCCTGGTTCAATGCTTCAGCCAGCCGTGTCATAGGGGAG
>JAOXSF010000096.1 GCA_025800125.1 Marinobacterium sp. | reverse complement strand
GGTCACGAACCGGCAGCAGCCTGAGAAGTTGGAAGCCTCGCCCGTCAGGGCGGGGAGCAGTCACCCTGGCCGCTATTTCAGCAAAGCTGCACCAGTATCTGGCGAATAATGCGTTGCAGGCGCCAGCACTGTTGCCAGAGGTCACGTGCTGAGCCTTCATGAGCTGCCTGATTCAGAGCCTGGCTGACCTCTTCCAGTTCTGGTAATTCGTAGAGACCTGCCAGCCCTACCAGCTGATGGGTGTGATGACGAATAACCGTTCGGTCAAGATGGCGCAGGCTGCGCTCAATTGATTGCTGCTGTATGGTCAGTTCATCGGTGAATGCTTGAGGGCTGATCTGATAACGTGCCAGTAGTTGAACCAGCCCTTCTGCTGCTTCTACTCCTTTTGCTGATATGTCTGTCATGGGAGGCTCAGCAATCGCTGTATCGAGTTCAGCGACTGCTGTATCAGCTTCAGTATTTTCCAGCAGGTGCGGCGCTGAGGTTGGGAACCTTTCCGGCCTGTGCGTATGTGTATCAGACGGTGTTCTGCTGTGCCATTGGGTGTGGCCCGGCTCTTTATTGTGCTGTGGGCCTTTATGCTGTTGCGGGCCGCCATGAGATAACGGCTGGTCGGTGGCCTCGTTGTGCATTGATTCTTGCGTGTCGGATTGCGGTCCGGTGATAAGCTCCCTGCTGACCTGGCCTTCCTGGTAATAACCGCGTCGGGTCTGATCCCTGATGACATAATCATTCAGACGCGCAATCAGTACCCGGTCTTCTATCGGTTTGAGTAATACTTCATCGACACCAGCCTTGTATAGCACATCATGTTCACGCTCAACGACATTGGCCGTCAGCGCCAGAATGGGCTGACTATACCCCTGCTGGCGGATCAGGTGGGTGGCTTCAATACCATCCATTTCTGGCATATGAACATCCATCAGAATCAGGTCCGGTGCATATTCTTTGGCACAGAATACCGCTTCTACACCGGTGATAACTTCAAATACCTCAGCGCCTGCCTGTTCCAGCACCCGGCGTAGCAGAAGGCGGTTAAAGTTGTTGTCTTCGGCGACCAGAATGCGGATCGGGCGTGCCAGACTGCTGCCCCGTGCGGATTCGTTAACAGGTGAAGCCTCGCCTCGGCTGAGTCTTTGTATATCGCAGCTGGCCAGTGGCTTGCGCAGTTGTCGTGCATTGAGCTCTGTGGGTAATTCAATCGGTGCGGCGGTGATCACGACCAGCTCGCCATCATGGTGTTTACGCGCCTGACTGGCCTGATGCTTCAGTAGACGCCTGCTATCTTCGCGACAGCTCTGTAATAACATGACGCATTCCCAGCTATCCTTACGCAGGTGTTCCATGAATTCGTCAGGCTGGCTGCAGCAGACAACGCCTGTCGCTACTTTCATCAGCAGATAACTGGCGCTGAGCCGCTGTTGTGGGTGCTCTACCAGTGCCAGAACCTTGCGGTAGCAGGGGTACAGTGGCCCTGTCATCGGCCCCTGCAATACTGGTAATTCGAGGTCGAGCCAGACCTGTGTACCTTCACCTTCGCGGGATTGCAGATTGATGTGCCCGCCCATCAGTTCAGCCAGATGGCGAGAAATTGCCAGCCCTAGGCCTGAGCCCCCATAGCGCCGTGTGATCGATGTATCAGCCTGGACAAAAGCTGAGAACAGGGTTGCCAGTTGCTGCTCCGGGATACCGATACCGGTATCACGTACTTCCAGCCGTATACCTCGACCGCAGGGGCGAGCATGGACGGTGACAGAGCCACGGTCGGTAAATTTGATAGCGTTGCTGATCAGGTTAACAAGGATTTGACGTATGCGTACTGCATCGCCTTGCAGCTCCCTGGGCAGGCGTGGGTCCATAATCATTACCAGCTCTACCCGCTTTTCATGGGCAACTGGTGACAGCATTTCTACCACTTCACGGACGCAGTCACACAGGCTGAAAGGTAGCGATTCCAGACGGATTGCCCGTGATTCCAGCCGTGAAAAATCCAGAATATCGTCAATGATTGATAGCAGCATACCTGAGGTCAGATTAATAATACGGGAATATTCCTGCTGGTCATTGCTCAGGCCTGACTGTTGCAACATACGGGAGAAGCCGATAACCGAGGTCAGGGGGGTACGTAATTCGTGGCTCATGCGGGCCAGAAACTCGTCTTTCGCCTGGTTGGCGCGGTCTGCCCGCTCACGTGCGCGGGTCAGCTCGTTATTCTTGCGCTTGATATCAGACATGCTATGGCGCAGTGCCCGGGTTTGCTCTTCCACCTGAGATTCAAGCGTGGAGTTGGAGTTCTCGACTTTTTCTGCCATGCGATTAAAGCCGCGCTGTAGTACCTGCATCTCTCCATAAGCACGATCATCTGCACGTCGCCACAAGCGACCGGCTTCAATATCCATCACGACACGGGTCAGGTCTTCAACCGGTTTGATAATGTTACGACTGGAGCGCGAAACCAGCAAAAGGCTACCTGCCAGACCACCCAGCAGCAGTAGTATACCTTTAAGAATAATCTGCTGTTGGTGCTGTTGTGTTGGTTCCTGGGACATTACCACGGCGACCCAGCCAATAATTTCCTGATTATTACGCCCTTCAGAAAACTCAGGCAGATCCTGAAATGCAATACCGGTGGTGGTTACGGGCGCCAGAAAGTATCCGTAGCCCTCTTCAAGACGTGGAAAGACGGCGTGGCGGTTGATTTCGAATAATGTATCAGAACGTCGCACCAGTTCAGAAAACTGTTGATCGAGTACGACCAGCTCAGTTACATCTTCCTCACTGATAGGGGCTCTTACCTGACTGCGCAGCATCTCCCGGTTGCCAGTCAGCAGGCCAAATTCGACCGAGACTGCCAGCAGGCGGGCGATTGTCTGGCCGCGAACGGTCAGGCTATGGTTGGTATCAGCAACCCGGCTCTGAATAAAATAGACACCTAATGCCAGCGCAAATACCATCAGAGGCAATACAGCGACAACCAGCATCTGCTGTTTGATACTCCCCCAGCGCGTCATGGCTGTACCTCCTTGAGCCTGCTCATTAACTGCTTGTCTGGTGGCAGGCGAAGGTGTAGCGAGCGTAGTGCCGCACGGTTGGTTGAAACAGTGAAATAGCGTGGATAGAGTTCTGGTGGCAGCCCGTCTGCCTTGCGATTATAGCGTTGCAGCAGTTCGCCGCACTGGCGGCCAAATTGCGCCGATGTGGAGTACACCCCTGCCACGGCACCTGCTTCTACATAAGCGCGGGAGAAGCCTATCAGAGGCACGCGCTGACGATATGAGATATACAGCAGCCACTTTGCTGTGGTGCGATTAAATAATGCAGCATCGGGAGCTGGCATAAAAATATCGCTATCACGGATGAGTGGCTGCAGTTGTCGTACCCGGTTACTGTCGGCTGTCAGCGTACGTTGTAGCAGTGTGAAATGGTATTGCCGGGCGGCTTCTTCCAGGTCTGATTGCAGCTGTGTATCCGGCATTTGCACAGTACCCAGAATGCGAGCCTCGGGTAACACATGACGTGCCAGAGCAACCTGACGTAGCATGGGTTGCTCCATATAAAGGACAGATAACTGATCACGGCGCTGTAGCCAGCGGTCACCATGCTGACGCCATAGCAGCTGCCAGCGCCGTCGCGGCAGGTAGCAGGCCAGCAGACGCTGGGAAAGTGGGAGTGACTTGAGCAGATACTCTGTTGCAACAGCGCCGACGGCGATGGTCATATCGACGCCGGGTGCGAGTAACTCGGGCTGGTGACGCAAGTTTTCCAGTGAGATCACGTGGACTGATTGGCCATAGCTTTGTTCCATGGCTTGCGCAACTGCACGGTAGGGCATGGTATTCTGGCTGATGACCACCAGAGGTTTTGACATTGCAGGCTGAGCCAGCAGCACTAGCATTAAAAATAGCAGTAAGACTGTACCCCCTTGCCACCATCGCCGCTGTGGTGATGAAAAGATCGTCCTTGTGGGTGATACTGCTGCGTCTTGCATTCCTGCCCGCCCTGTTCCTGAATCCGTTTACGGGGTTGGCAGTTTAACCGGTTCTGTCGATTTAATCCCGTCAGTGGTGAGCTCTGTATTTATTTTCCCGTGTCTGGCCATCTGATGCTGGCAAAATGCACAAGGTGTCATGAAGAATACACAAGGTGTTATGCAAAGTATGCTTCCCCGCTGGCGGCAGATTCGCTCCAGCCGTCGAAAAACACTGGCGATCCGGGTCAGGCCTGATTGTGTGGAGGTGCGTGCGCCCTGCGCTATGCCACAATCAGAGATTGACGCTTTTGTGCGGAAAAAACAGCGCTGGATTACGCATCATCTGCAACGCTTTGCGGATAACCCTGTGCCCGTACCCGTACAGTATCACTATCAGTCAGGAGAGCAGTTTCCGTTTATGGGGCAGGTTCTGACATTGAGTGTACAATCGGGGCGTCAGCATGAGGTACGGTTACAGGCAGATCAGCTGATTGTGACCGTCAATAGCCGAACAGCATCGACAGGTCAGGCTGACAGAGTAAAGCGGCTTTTACATGAATGGTATCGTCAGCAGGCGCTGGACTATCTGACGCCCCTGTCTGATCAGCTGGCCGCCCATATCGGATGTACACCCGGACGTATTCAGGTACGCCGTACGCGCAGCAAGTGGGGACACTGTACGCACCGCGGTGATCTGCAATACAACTGGCTAATTATAGCTGCGCCAGCGGAGGTGATTTTCTACCTGGTGGCCCATGAAGTGTCTCATCTTGTACACCATAATCATTCAAAGGCATTCTGGCAGCAGGTGGAAGCACTGTGTCCGGATTGGCGAACACAGCGAGAGTGGCTTAAGCGTAACGGCTATCGGTTGCAGGTCTGAAAGCGCTGTTTCTGGAAGAGCTGGTTCTCAAAGTACCGTCTCTTAAAACACCGTCTCTTAAAATACAGCAGCAAAGATGCCGTACTCTGCAAGCCGGATCGGCCGTTAATGGCCTTCTCATCAGTATTGATGATCGACTCAGAGAGGTAGTGCTGTTTCCTGTTTTACTTCGCGCAGGGCGAAGTTTGAGTTCACCTGTGAAATCCCGGGCAGATCAAACAGTTTCTCATTCAGGAAGCGGTCATAGGCGGCCATATCAGGCACGACGACCCGCAATAAAAAGTCAGCTGTACCGGTAACCGCATAGCATTGCAGGACTTCCGGCCAGGCTTTGACGGCTTCTTCAAAACCGTGGCTGCTGTCACGGGTATGACGCACCAGTGATACCATAACCAGTACGCACAGACTGTGACCCAGTGCATCGGCGTCGACCAGCGCGGTATACTGGCGAATTGTGCCGTTTTCCTCAAGTGCTTTAACCCGGCGCCAGCATGCCGCCGGTGACAGGCCGACACGGTCTGCCAGTGCCTGATTTTTGATACGACCATCACGTTGCAATTCAGCTAGAATGCGGCGGTCAAAACCGTCCAGCTGAGCAGGTTCCATTTTCTCACTCATTTCTTTTTTCTTTCTTTGGTGGAAATTTGTTTCAATAATAGCACATAAATAGAAATTTTTTTCCAAAAAATGGTTGTTTTTGATTAAAAATGAAATTGCCTTTCGGCCGTTTATTTCTACACTGACAACCCTCAGATAACAGACTGTCCAGTCACCTGACGGGATGGTTTGAAACTGCCGGAGGCTGTGCGTACACTGCCAGCCATCGCAGCCGGGCGCTGTCTGCACCGGCACTCCAAGCTGTTATCTGAACAGTCTGCTGACAGTGGTCTGTCCAGGCAGTGGTCTGTCCAGGCCCGGGTCGGGCTGGCCATTGACTGCAAACTGAACAGGCATCTGCAAGATACCTGTGACTGATAACAAGAATAATTGAAAAAGAGCCAAAGGAGCACAGCCGGGTAGCCTGTTGCGACCCGCTGATAATCACTATGTTTGAGCATCTGACAGCACTTCCACAGGACCCTATTCTGGGCCTTCTGCAACTGTTCCGTAATGACGAACGCGCCAGCAAGATTGATCTGGGGGTTGGTGTCTACAAAGACGCCCAGGGCAATACGCCCGTGATGAAAGCGGTCAAGCAGGCAGAGCTGCGCCTGCTGGAACAGGAGCAGACCAAAAGCTACATTGGCCCGGCAGGTACTGAGGGGTTTGGTCGCAGTCTTGCTGGCCTGTTGCTGGGCGATAATAATCCACTGCTGGATAGCGGCCGTCTGACCATCGCCCAGACGCCAGGTGGTTGTGGGGCGTTGCGTATGGCTGCGGAGTTTCTGATGCTCTGTAACCGTGATGCGACAGTCTGGGTCAGTAACCCGACCTGGGGCAACCATATCCCGCTGCTGGGTGGTGCCGGTCTCAACATCAAAGAATACAGTTACTACAGCAAAACGACCCACGGTGTTGATTTTGACGCCATGATGGCCGATCTCCAGCAAGCCCGCGCTGGAGACGTTGTACTGCTGCATGGCTGTTGCCATAACCCCAGCGGCGCTGATCTGAACATTGAACAATGGCAGGCGGTGACTGATCTTATTCTGGACAAAGGACTGCTGCCATTTGTTGATATCGCCTATCAGGGGCTGGGCCTGAGGCTGGATGAAGATGCCGCAGGCTTACGCCAGCTGGCGGAGCAGGTACCAGAGCTGGTTGTTGCTGCGTCCTGTTCGAAAAACTTTGGCCTCTACCGTGAACGTACTGGTGCGCTGGTGATCCTGTCTGCGACTGAAAGCCAGGCAAAAACGGGTGCATCTCAGCTATTCAGTGCTATTCGTGGCCACTACTCCATGCCGCCGTCCCATGGTGCCGCGGTGGTAGAAACCATTCTGACCGACAGTGCCTTGCGTGCCAGCTGGCAGGGCGAACTGGAGCTGATGACCCAGCGTATTCTCGGTCTGCGTGAGCAGTTTGTCACTGAGATGGCTCGCTACGATCTGGATTTCAGCTTTATTGCCAGACAGCAGGGCATGTTCTCGTTTCTGGGTATTTCTCCAGAACAGGTGCTGGAGATGCGTGAAAAACACGCGATCTATATGGTCGATTCCAGCCGTATCAATGTCGCCGGGCTATCAGATGCAAATATTCCGGTGGTTGCTCAGGCGCTGCGTAGCGTTATGCGTTAATTGCGTTGAATTTGCCCGCCGTAATCTGTTTGTTGCGGTGGGCTGGTGATAGCCACGAACAGGCTTGCTGTAATACCCGGTAACAGTGCAATACCCATGTCACTGTTGCCGGTTGGCTTATCAGGCCACTCATAGACAGGTTTACGTAGCAGTAGATTTATCTGATTGAATGATGCAATTTCGTGATACAGCACAGGCCCGCTTTGGCGGCCTATTTTTTTGATTGGTACTAAATAAAAATTTTCTTTGTTATCTTGAGTTATTTATGAAAAAAATTTTCCTGAAAAGGTATCAAGCGAACAAAAAACACCTAATATGACTAAGGTCTTAGAAGTTGCTGATTCCAGGCCTGATTGCTGTTATGTGCTGTACTTGCAGCGTTACTGGTAAGCCTATAGGGTGCGCCCGTTGTGCGACTCACCGTCGCCAGCTGGTATGGCCGGTTACTCACCGCCAGCCCTGTCTGTTATACGGATATGCTGTGATCCAGCGCCGTTATCAGTGCAGTTTCTGCGTAGCGTTAACATGATGCTCTGTCCTGTGCGCTGGAGCTTTCTGCTTTGCCCCGGACAGGTCTTTTACCGGTAGCAGCATGGCTCGCAGTGGTTTCATCTGTGCAGCGCTGTACCCCGGGCTGTGTAGAGAGCCGTTCATACCGGTGTTATCTTGATTTTATGGAGCATCCGGTGAACGAAATATCTCAACCGACTGCACAGCAGGGGGGTCGTCATGGCAACCCGCTCTGGTCATCACGTCTGGCCTTTATTCTGGCCGCAACCGGGTCCGCCGTTGGCCTGGGTAATATCTGGAAATTTCCTTATATCACCGGTGAATATGGCGGTGGTGCCTTTGTACTGGTTTACCTGTTGTGTATCGCGCTGATCGGGGTGCCGATTCTGATTGCCGAAGTGATGCTGGGGCGTCGCGGACGGCGTAGTCCGTTACACACTATGGCAACACTGGCCCGTGAAGACGGCTGTTCTGCACACTGGTTGTTGCTTGGTGGTATGGGCATGCTGGCGGGCTGGCTGATTCTGTCGTTTTATTCTGTGATTGGCGGTTGGTCGCTGGCCTATGTTGGTAATGCCGTTAGTGGGCAGTTCGCAGGCGCTGATGCGAACCAGATTGGTACCCTGTTTGGTGACATGCTGGCCCGCCCGGCGACGCTGCTTGGCTGGCATAGTTTGTTTATGCTGGTTGTGATTGCCATTGTCTGCCGAGGGTTGAAATCTGGCATGGAGAAGGCGATCAATCTGCTGATGCCGCTGTTATTTCTGTTGTTGCTGGTGATGGTGGGCTACGCCATGTCGACACCAGGCTTTGAGCAGGCGACCAGCTTCCTGTTTAACCCGGACTTTTCAAAACTGACCACTGAAGCAGTACTGACTGCACTGGGCCATGCCTTCTTCACCCTCAGCCTGGCGTCTGGTGCGATGATGGCGTATGGCTCTTTTCTGCCGAAAGAGTATTCAGTGACAGGCACTGCCGTCACAATCGCAATTGTTGATACCGTTGTGGCATTGCTGGCGGGCCTGGCGATTTTTCCGCTGGTGTTCAGTAATGGTCTGGAAGTTGCTGCCGGGCCTGGGCTGATCTTTCAGACCCTGCCGCTGGCGTTTGGTCAAATGCCGTTTGGTATCTTGTTTGGCAGCCTGTTTTTTGCGCTGTTGCTGATTGCGGCGATTACATCAGCTATTTCGATGCTGGAGCCTGCGGTCGAGTGGCTGGAAGAACGCCAGCAAGGTAACCGCTTGCGGGCCGCGCTGATTGCAGGTATTGCCGTCTGGACGCTGGGTATTGTCAATGCACTGTCATTCAATCTGCTGGGGGATGTGCATCCGCTGGGTTTCCTGACTGCTTTCGAAGGAAAAACAATCTTTGATCTGCTGGACTACCTGACAGCTAATATCATGCTGCCACTGGGTGGTCTGTTGATGGCGGTTTATGCAGGCTGGGCGATGTCAGCACAGGCGCTGGCGCAGGCGTTGAGCTTGCAGCCAGGTATGCTGTTCAACACATTGCGCTTTGTGTTGCGCTTTATCAGCCCGGTGCTGGTGCTGGTGGTCTTTATCAATCAGCTGGTCTGATTCAATCAGTTGATCTGATAAAGTTGCAGCGGGGCAGGTCTGTCAGACTGTCCCGTTGTTATCTGCCTGCTGCTCAGTTTGTCCTTGCGCGTCTGTCTTTTCTTGTAAATCTGTCGGTGCAGCTTCATTGATACAGCACTCTTCAACAAGAAATGCCGCCAGCGCATTCAGCTTGTCATACTGAGGGACGCAATACAGAGTACGACCTTCTCGCCGCTGGACAACCAGCCCAACCGATACCAGGCGATTTATATGGTGGGACAGGGTTGAACCCGGCACATTCAATGTCGCTTGTATCTCACCGACTGGCACGCCCTGGCGTCCACCTTTTACCAGATAGCGAAAAATCTCCAGCCGGGTTTTGTGGCCCAGCTCAGCAAGGCGTCTGGCTGCCGTCTCAACCTGCATTCTGAATGCTCCTCATGCAATAAATTCGATTCCGGTGGAAATATAAAGCAAAGCAAAAGCAGAGTCTCCCGAGAGGTATTTATTTCCATAAATGTAGAAATAAGTTTGACCTGTGACTTTATATTTCTATAATTCCGGAAATATAGTTTTTAAGTGGAGTTTACTATGAGCCCTGAGTTATCAAGCATGCTGGAAGAAGCGTTGGACATGTTTGTTTTTCTGGCTGTGGAGCTGACCGTTCTGTTTCTGGTGATCAGCTACCTTGTTGGCATTCTGCAGGTGTTTATTACACCCGCCAGAGTGCAATCGATTCTGAGTTCCCGGAAGGGTAAAGGTTATGTGATTGCAGCGTTGCTGGGGGCTATTACGCCATTCTGTTCCTGTTCCACCATCCCGTTTCTGAAGGGGCTGCTAAGGGCGCGGGCAGGTTTTGGGCCCATGCTGGTCTTCCTGTTTTCCAGCCCATTGCTTAACCCGGTGATTATCGGCCTGTTTGTTGTCACATTTGGTGTACAGGTTGCGGTGTTTTATTTCGCTGTTGCGCTGATTGTTTCTGTGACAGCGGGCTATGTGCTGGAAAAGCTGGGCTTTGAACGCTATGTACGTAGCGAGGCTTATCAGGAAGCGGATGGCCAGAGTGGTTGCGGCAGTCGCTGTGGCGATAGCGCGTCTGCGCCAGAGGTTTCTTACTGTGATAGCAACACTGCACGGCAAACCATCTGTTGTGATACTGCGCCACCGGTAGCAGCGCCGGGACGCTGGCTGACCATCTGGCTGGCAACCTGGAAAGACTTTAAGCAGGTTCTGCCTTATCTGTTACTGGGAATTACGTTGGGGTCGTTTATCTATGGGTTTATTCCGACAGATCTGATCGCCCGTTTTGCCGGAGAGAGTCACTGGTATGCGATTCCGGTTGCCGCAGTGATAGGGATTCCGCTGTATATCCGCGCAGAAGCCGTGATTCCGTTGAGTGCGGCGCTGGTCAAGAAGGGAATGGCGTTGGGGTCGGTGATGGCGCTGATTATTGGCAGTGCGGGGGCCAGTCTGACGGAGGTGATTTTGCTCAAGGCAATTTTTAAAAGTCAGATGATAGCCGCGTTTCTGGTGGTGATCCTTGGTATGGCCATGGCGGCGGGTTATCTGTACTCGGTGCTCTTTGTTTAGCCTGTGTAGCTGTTTAGCCTGTGTAGCTGTCTAGTTAGTCTGTGTAACGATATTGTGCCCATCAGAGCCGGTGCTGGTGCTTTGATGGGCGCAGCGCCTGGTGGGCGCTGGATGTAAGGCGTTACTCCGCAGCAAGTAGCCGTGCAATATCCGTGGCAGGTAGCGGGCGGCTGTAAAAATAGCCTTGTACCTGGTTACAGTGGTGCTGGGTCAGAAAATCACGCTGGGCGGCTGTTTCTACACCCTCGGCTACCACTTCAAAGCCCAGGTTATGTGCCATCAGCAAAATGGTAGAGACCAGGGTTTCATTATCCGGGTTACCAGGAATGCCGGTCATAAAGCTGCGGTCAATTTTGAGCCGGTCGATGGGGAGCCGGGTCAGCAGGCTGAGGCTGGAAAAGCCAGTACCAAAGTCATCCAGTGATATGCTGACGCCAATACCTCTTAGCCTGTGTAGACAGTCGATTACTTTATCCAGTTCTTCTATGACACAGCTTTCCGTAATCTCCAGATCCAGCAGCTCTGCGACCAGTCCGGTACTTTTTAATACATAGCGTACATCGGTTTCCAGATCACGCTGGCGCAGCTGCTGCGGTGAGACATTGACAGACACCTGTACCGCTGGCAGCCCCTGGGCCTGCCAGCGACAGGCCTGGGTTGCCGCGCTGTGTAACACCCATGCACCAATTTCGCCGATCAGTCCCAGTTCTTCTGCCAGGGGAATAAATTCATCGGGTGGTATTCGGCCCAGTTCGCGATCCTGCCAGCGCAGTAGTGCTTCCAGGCCAACAATTTTGCCATCCAGCAGGGAGTATTTAGGCTGATACTCCAGCAATAATTCATCATTATGCAGTGCGGTACGCAGGCGGTTTTCCAGCGCCAGCCGGTGCATTGATTTGTCGTTCATCTCAGCACTGTACAGCCGGAAGCCATTACGCCCGGCATGTTTGGCGCGGTACATGGCGGTATCAGCATTTTTCAGCAGGGCTTCGCTGTCGGTACCGTCTACCGGATAGATTGCACTGCCAATGCTGGTGGATATGTAGAGCGGCATCCCGTCGATGTTCAGGCTGTCTTGCAGTGCATCAAAGACGCGCTGAGCTGTACGGTGTACTTCGTCCAGGTCATCGAGCTCTGTCAGCAGAATAACCAGTTCGTCGCCACCCAGCCGGGCGACGGTATCGCCTTCACGAATACAGGCCTGTAGCCGTTCGGCAACGATGCACAGAACTTTGTCACCGACGGAATGGCCCATGGAGTCATTGATGCGCTTGAAGTTATCCAGGTCCAGAAACATTACCGCCAGTTGTGCGCCTTCGCGGTGAGCGGATGCCAGTGCGACCTCCAGTCGGTCCATCAGCAGCTGGCGGTTAGGCAAGCGGGTCAGCGGGTCATAGTAGGCCAGGCTTTCAATCAGTTGTTCCGACTTTTTACGTTCGGTTATATCGCTGAATATTCCAGCATACAGCGTGCGGCTGCTGTGAGATTCACGTACGCGGGTGATAGTTAGCCACTCCGGGTAAATCTCACCGTTTTTACGCTTGTTCCAGATCTCACCCTGCCAGGCCCCTTTAACGCTGATGTCTTCCCACATGCGGGTATAGAAATAGCTGTCGTGGCGGCCAGAGCTGATCAGGCTGGCAGACTGGCCCAGCGCTTCAGCTTCGGAGTAGCCGGTCAGAATGGTGAAAGCGGGGTTGATTGACTGAATGATACCGGCTTCATCTGTCACCATAATGCCATCCATGGAGGCCTCAATCAGGGCCTGTGCCATATGCAGGCTTTGCTCGGTTGCTTGCAGGTCAGCCGCCCGGCTGGCCAGTGCGTCACGCAGACGACGTACATAGGTATGTTCAATGTTCGCCAGAATATCAGCAAAGGAGATCAAGCCGCGCAGTTTACCGTCCCGGCTTTCAACACCCAGATGACGAATCTGGCGGCGTTCCATCAGTGCGCGGGCAGCTAGCAGGCTCATGCCACAGGGGACATTGATTAACGGACTGCTCATCACCTCTTCCAGTTTGCTCTGCATCCGGCCCTGGGCAATCAGCCGTACCAGATCACGTTCGGTTACCAGCCCGATGGGTTCTTGCTGGTCAATCACAATCAGAGAATCAGTGCGGTGTTCACGCATCAGTGCAACGGCGTCAGCCAGAACATGATGGCGTTCCATCTGTGGCGGCATGGAACCGGACAGTACGCTGTCGATCTCCGTCATATTGAGGAAATACTCGGCATCCTGGCGGGTTACCACATCACTCTGGGAAAGAATGCCGAACAGCTCGCCCTGATCGTCTACCACCACCAGATGGCGAATGCCCCGGCTTTTGAACTCCAGCGCGGCTTCATCCAGTGTCAGTGAGCAGTCTACGGTATAAAGCGAGGGTGTCATCAGCTCGCGGATGGGGCGCAGCACGGCGTCCGGCGCGCTGTAGTCGATCTTCAGCGTGTCGGCTTCAGTCCAGATACCAACCGGTTTTTTCCCCTCAACCACTACAATTGAGCTGCAATGGCGGGAGTGCATGCGCTGAGTGGCTTCCAGCAGTGGCAGTTCAGCCTCGCAGGTTACAACCTGCTGTTCAACCGCATGAATAATAGACTTGCGGCTATGTGGCTCTGCCCGTTCAGCAGTTGCTCTCATCAACGTCGACATCCTCTCTGAAAGCAGTCGGTAATCCTGCTGTACGGCTTGCGGAAGTTATCTGGTATTCAGTTATCCGGTATTCAGTTATCCGGTATTTATTGAATACAGGCCTGAGCGTCAGCGTGCTCAGACGGGTTCATTCGGTGCAGCAGTCTAACGGTTCGTTTTGACCGGACAGTTGACCCTGATCCATTAAATCGGGCATAACCGGTAGAAAATTGCTACTTAAGTGCTGTTTTTTCACGCCTGGCAGGCTAGAAACTGGACGTTAAGTGCCTGTGATGAAAGCGTTCTACCCGTATACCATTACTTCCTTCATTCAACTCCGTACTGCAAGGTATGTATACACCCGGTGCATAGCACTGCTTGTCGTTTTTCGGTTGCATAAGTGTTCGGCTACGTCCCTGTTGCTGTCATCCATCCTGGTGGTTTGTTGCCTTAATCTGGTGATTAACCGTCTTACTATAGAACTACATCCCTTAAGCTACATCCCTGTTCAGGCTTTTCTTGCTGAAAGAATAACAAATTTTTTATTAGAGGCGACTACTTCGCAATTACCAAACAGTTTCTTCAGCATAATGTGGTAGCCAAGGTGACGATTGCCCACCACCAGAAGGTCGCCGCCTCTGCGCAGGACGCGCTTTGACTCACGGAACATCTGACGGGCGATAAAGTCACCGACAACATTCTGCTGATGAAAAGGGGGGTTGTTCAGAATCAGATCAGCGCTGTTCGGTGCAATACCGTGCAGGCAGTCCGTGGCCTGAAACTTGGCTTTGTGAGTATCCGCGCCAAAGGCTGTATTGAAATTCAGCCGGGCACTTTCGACGGCCATAAATGACTCATCAACAAAGGTGAGGCGGGCATTGGGGTTGCGCTCGGCTGCAATCAGGCCGACAACACCATTACCGCAGGCCAGGTCGATAATATGCTTTTCGTCCAGTGAGGCGGGCAGGTGTTGCAGGAAAAAACGGGTGCCAATGTCCAGGCTGTCGCGGGAAAAAACCCCGGCGTGATTGGTCACCTGGTATTGCTGTTGATTGGCGCGGCCACCTGACTCTTTCCCCCGGCTGTCTGATACAGGGCGGTTTGATAACGAACTGTTTGATAACGGGCTGTCTAATAACGGACTGTCTAATAAATACCCAGAAGGGTATTTGTCCGTTGCCGGACTCAATTGTGGGTCAAACCGGGTCAAGATCAGTCGGGCTTTTTTGCGTGCCAGCGAGGTTGTGGTTGTTCCCAGGCACTGTGCAAACAGTTTCAGTGTCGAAGTATGAATATGTTTGGCCATGCCTGCGGCCAGAATCCGGCTCTCCGTATGCAGATGAGGGCGTAGCCGGGTCAGTTGATCTTCCAGCATGGCCAGGCTTTTAGGCACCCGGATCAGTACCAGATCAAACTGTCCCTGGGGGGGGCTCAGGGCATCCAGCAGAGAGATGCCGTCTGGTGGCAGCTTGTTCTCTTTCAGATTGTTCAGTGTCGCCCGGTGTGCCAGCCAGGAGTCTGAAATCAGGGTTGGCTGGTGCGGGTGCAGGGCAACACTGAGCGCACCGAAATTATCATTTACAATCAGTACGCGGCTGTCCTTAGCAGGTAGTGCCTCGTCGGCCAGTTGTTGCAGCAGATATTCATCGGCGGCATCCCAGGCGCGCAGGGTTTCACGGGGACGGACAGGGTAACGCTGGAGGGAAAAATCCCCCTGGGGCATGGACAATATCTGCATGGTGGGCTATCTACGAATGCGCTCAAGCAATGAAAACCAGGAAAAACACCCAGTCTAGCAGATCTGCCCGGTGAACGTGGCCATGTCGATCTGTGTAACCTGAGTCGATCTGCATAACCTGAACAACTGGATGTAATGCGCCTGTTTCATATATTGGCAGCGCCAGGCGGCAGGCGTACCATGGCCGGTTTTTGACAGGAACCACCATGACGCGCTCTCATCTGGATGGCCGTGCCATTCTGATTCTGACTTTTCTCTGTGTGCTGTTTGGCTGGCAGCAGATTGCGATCAAATTCACCCTTGATGGTATCTCTCCCATTATGCAGGCTGGGCTGCGCTCACTGATTGCCGGTGCTTTATTGTGTTGCTGGATGTGTTACCGGGGAGAAAAAATTTTGCGCCGTGATGGTATCGCGCTGTGGGGGATCATGGCCGGTATTCTGTTTGCGTTGGAGTTTCTGTTTCTCTACCGCGCGCTGGAACATACCGACGCTGCCCGCGCCACCGTTTTTCTGTACACCTCTCCTTTTGTTGTGGCGCTGGGCGCACAACTGTTTATTCCGGGTGAACAGCTGCGTAAATTGCAGATAGCAGGCCTGTGCTGTGCCTTTGCTGGAATCGTGCTGGCATTTTCCGATGCCCTGACCGGAAATGGTGCCGGGCAGAATGATGAACAGCTGCTAGGTGATCTGATGGCGCTGACGGGGGCGATTGCCTGGGGGGCGACCACGGTGCTGATCAAAGCCACCCCGATGCGTTTTGAATCGGCGTCGCGGGTGCTGCTTTATCAGTTGCTGGTATCGGGTATTGTTCTGCCGCCTGCTGCATTGTTGCTCGGTGAGCCTGGCATTATTCAGCTGGACAGCCAGACAGTACTGGCGTTCAGTTTTCAGTGTGTAGTGGTGGCATTTTTCGCCTATCTGAGCTGGTTCTGGCTGATGCGCCAGTACCCTGCGTCCCAGATTGCGACGTTCAGTTTTCTGACACCGTTATTCGGGGTGATCAGTGCTGCGGTGTTGCTGGATGAGTCGATCAGTACGGGTCTGGCGCTGGCTCTGGTGCTGGTGGCCGGTGGTATCTATCTGGTCAGTCGACCGGCTGATCCTGAGAGAAAACAGACTGAATCTGGCAGTGAAAAGGCCCGGAATGCTGTTAACTGAGACGAACTACGCTGAATGTGAACATCCACTGCAAATTATCAGCTGTAATCACCCGGGTTAAGGGTCGCTGAAATAGATCAGGCTATAAAACATGCTACATTAGGCGCCCTGATCAACTGGGTTAACATGCAGGATTGCAATGGACTTTATCTGGGTACTGTTTGCGTTTATCTGCGGTCTGGGGGCCAGAGCCCTGGCCCTGCCGCCACTGATCGGCTTTTTGAGCGCCGGTTTCATTCTTCATTTTATGGGTGTTGAGCCCACTGCCAGTATGGAAACGCTGGCTGATCTTGGCATAACGCTGATGCTGTTTACCATCGGCCTGAAGCTGAATGTCAAAGATCTCCTGAAACCGGAAGTCTGGGCGGGCACACTGGGGCATATGGGGCTCTGGGTTATCCTGATTACACTGGGAATGCTGTTTCTGGCAACCCTTGGCCTGCCTTATTACAGTGACCTTGATCTGCAAAGTGCAGCGGTACTGGCGTTTGCCCTGAGCTTCAGCAGTACCGTCTGTATTGTGAAATTGCTGGAAGAAACCGGCGAGTCCAAAACCCGTCATGGGCGGCTGGCGATTGGTATTCTGGTTATGCAGGATATCGCCGCCGTGCTGTTTCTTGTGGCCAGTACCGGTCAGTTGCCGTCAATCTGGGCAGTTGCACTGCTGGCGTTGTACTGGGCCCGGCCACTGCTGGCCCGTCTGCTGGATCACGCAGGTCACGGTGAACTGTTACCACTGACCGGCTTTTTCCTGGCGCTGGGCAGTTACGAGCTGTTTTATCTGGTGGGTGTAAAAGGTGATCTTGGGGCACTGATTGGCGGTATGTTACTGGCCGGTAGTAGCAAAGCCACCGAGCTGAGCAAGTCCCTGATGAGTTTCAAGGATATTTTCCTGATTGGTTTCTTCCTGTCGATTGGGTTTACTGCCCTGCCTGATTTGTCGATGGTGATGATTGCGGTGCTGCTGGCGCTGCTGATTCCACTCAAGTTTGGCCTGTTTTTCCTGATGTTCTGTGGCTTGAAGCTACGTGGGCGCACCGCTTACCTGTCTTCGCTGGCACTGGCCAACTTCAGTGAGTTCGGTCTGATTGTGACTGCGATCAGTACAGATGCAGGCTGGCTAAGCAAAGAGTGGCTGGTGATTCTGGCGCTGGCAGTGTCTATCTCCTTTGTGATTACCAGTATCCTGTACCGCAGTGCTCATACCCTGTATCGCTACTACAAACAGCATATCTACCGTTTTGAGCGTGGTGAACGTCTGGCAGAAGATGTTATCCATCAGCCGGAAGGTGCTCAGGTGTTGATTATTGGTCTGGGCCGTGTTGGTAAGGGTGCATTACAGACGTTGACTGAATTACGTGGTGATCAGATCTGGGGGATGGATGCCGACCGTACACGTATCTCGTCATTGCAGGCCCAGGGTCAGCAGGTGTTCTTTGGCGATGGTGAAGATGCAGACCTGTGGGAACAACTGGATATTTCCAATATCCGGCTGGTCATGATGGCGTTGCCATCCATCGAAGATATGCAGAATATTACCGTCCAGCTGCGCAGTGCCGGTTATACCGGCAAGATCGCGGCAGTGGCCCGCTATGAAGATGAACGCCAGCCGATGCTGGATGCTGGTATTGACCACGTCTTCAACTTCTTCACAGGAGCCGGTACCGGTTTTGCGGAAGTCAGCCTGCAAATGGTAGATGGAGCTCCTGTGCATCTGTGCGAACAGGTGAAGCCGCAGGTTTCATAAGGCTGGTTTTCATCGCTCCGGCTGCACCGCCGCTGCGGTGCAACAAGCTGATGATGTCTCTCAAGCCCTGGCAACAGCCGGGGCTTTTTCTGTCTGGTGGTACGAGCAGTCTGGTGTTGCGATGCTGTGCGTTCAGAGGGTGCTTAAACTAAATATATGGTATTTCGTATATTCGAATGTTAATTTAAGCTGTAATGGTTTATTTCACAATAGCAGGGCATTTGTTATGGGGCTTTTTGAGCGTTATCTATCGGTCTGGGTTGGTCTGGCGATTCTGACAGGTATTTTTGCGGGTTCGTTGAGCCCGGCATTTTTTGCCAGTATTGCCCATCTGGAGTATGCCCACGTTAACCTGGTGATTGCCGGGCTGATCTGGCTGATGATCTATCCGATGATGGTGCAGGTGGATTTCAGTTCGATTCGTGATGTGGGCAAAAAGCCGAAAGGGTTGTTGCTGACACTGGTTATCAACTGGTTGATCAAACCATTTACCATGGCGCTGCTGGGATGGCTGTTTTTCAAAGGGCTGTTCGCTGATCTGGTAGACCCGCAGACCGCTACCGAATATATCGCCGGTATGATTTTGCTGGGGGTCGCGCCCTGTACCGCGATGGTCTTTGTCTGGAGTCAGCTGACCCGTGGTGATGCCAACTATACCCTGGTGCAGGTCTCCATTAATGATCTGATCATGATCTTTGCTTTTGCGCCAGTTGCCGGTTTACTACTGGGTGTAACGGATATTACCGTGCCGTGGAATACCCTGTTACTGTCGGTGGTGCTGTATGTGCTGATTCCACTGCTAGCGGGTATTGTCACCCGCAAAAAGCTGGACCGTGTTGATGACCATTCGCGACTGAATAGCTTTCTGGCCACTATGAAACCCTGGTCGATTGTCGGGCTGCTGGCGACCATTGTGTTGCTGTTTGGCCTGCAATCAGAAACCATCCTGTCACAGCCAGAAGCGATTGTACTGATTGCGATCCCGTTGCTGCTGCAAACCTATGGTATTTTTGCCATCGCCTATCTGCTGGCCCGCCGCTTGAAGCTGCCCCATAACATTGCGGCCCCCGCCTGCATGATTGGCACATCCAACTTTTTCGAGCTGGCGGTTGCCGTAGCGATCTCGCTATTTGGTTTGCACTCGGGGGCAGCGCTGGCAACGGTGGTTGGAGTGCTGGTGGAAGTGCCAGTGATGTTGTCACTGGTCTGGTTTGCCAACCGCACCCGACACTGGTTTGAGTAGCGTCCGGCCTCGTCTGGGCAAAGCCTGTCTGTAACGTAGGCATCCAGTAGGTGGCCTGCGTTACAGGGCTGGAGCCCGATGTTATCTGAGCTGTTCCTATCTGAATGGTGCCTATCTGAACGGTGCCTGTGCAAAATGCAGCAGCCAGAGCTGGGAGTGGGCGTCAGTACCGTTCAGTGCTTTTAGCACCAGCTGGCTGTCGACGGGCTGGCCTTTGTATTGCAGTGTGCCATCGCCCGCTGTGGTGTAGTGTTTTGCTTTTTTCTTGCCGCTGACCGGGTTGATAACGTTTACGCCCATGCCAAAGTCGTTATCACTGGCAACAGCCAGTGTGCGTTCATCAACGACGGCCAGGCCTTCTGCCTTTTGCGCTGTCCAGCCATGCTGACGCAGGTCGACGACCAGCGTTTTGCTGAGCATACGGATGCCAGCATTCTCCAGCGCGGCACGGCTGGCATATTCCAGTGCTTTACCGTCCAGCTGGCGGTTGCTCAGATCGGAAGCGTTTGCAAGATTGATGCGGTATACCCGGTTGCGCATCTGTTTATCCTTGTCTTTACCCTGTTCAATAATCAGTAATTCGTGGTTGTTCAGCGCCACCAGATCACCCACCTTGGCGTCTTTGTTCTTTTTATAGGCGCTGGCATCGTGCGGGTAAGCCAGCATTCGGGTCTGTTTTGTTGCTGGGTCAAACTCGACAATGCGGATAAATTGCGCGCGATTACGGGTTTTCCCATCAACATTTAATGTGCTTTGCACAGCCGCATAAATTTTTCCATTGGGAGTACGGGCGATCCCTTCAAAGCCCCGGTTGGGCTGACGCCATTTGATGATATTCGGCAGACCGCCAGCAATCGACTGCTCACCTGCCAGTGGTTGGGGGCCATATTTGGCGATGATTTTTCCGCTGCTGTCCAGTTGCGTGATAAAAGGCCCATATTCGTCGCAGACCCAGTAACCGCCGTTACCATCGCTGACCAGCCCCTCGGTATCCAGGCCATTGCTGGCCGTGACGGTAAAGGGTTTAAGCTGGTCGTCCAGCGCAACTTCGTTAGTCGAACCGATCACCCCACTGGCGAGCGGCAGGCCACTGATTGGCCCGTCTTTGTCATGGATGCGCACCAGGCTGCTGGCAATGGCGGTGCCGTGACTGAGGGTTACCGTCATCCACTGAGGTGTGAAATGCGGAGCAGGAAAAATTTTGCTGGAGCTTCTGCTACCGTCAGTGTGGATAAATTTCGGTGATTTGCCATTGGGGCCACGGTCGGTCAGTACCAGAAATTGCAACTCTCCAGCCCGGTTTTTGCCCGCAAACATCAGCCCGGAACCCAGTCCGGGTACAAACCCCTGTGGAAATTGCCGGGCAATGTTACCGTTATAGCTGCTGTTGTAGCCGACATTGCTGTTGTAGCCGACATTGCTGTTGTAGCTTACATTGCGGTAGCTGACATAGTAGGCGGTGGGTACTTCAATGGCGTAGCGCTCAACCTCGGTAACGCCAGCAATTGCCGTGCTCGCTGCTGTGCTGATGAGTAATGCACAAATCCATGCCCTGTTATGCTTTTTCATTGCTGTCCTGTGTATTCAGTGTGTCGGTCAAATATAATGGTCGCTGACAACCTGAAGGAAGCGTATCCGGGGTTGGGCGTTAATGGTACTGAACTCCATCACCAACCCATTGTCCTGCTGGCGATTCTCTGCTGTACTGCACGCAGCAGTGGCAGGCTGCCATTCGGGCAAGTGTTGTCGGTTGGTTTTATGGGAGATAAATGGACATGTTCAAGAAAATTCTTGCCTCAGTGGGTATCGGTGGCGCGAAAGTGGATACGCTGGTCAATACGACTGAGGTGCAGCCAGGTGGCAAGTTGCCAATTGAAGTGGTGATTATGGGTGGTGACGTTGACCAGTCGATCTCTGGTATCAATCTGGCACTGATGACCCGCATCAAATTTGAAACAGAAGATGGTGAAGGCCACCGCAATCACACCTTGCAGCGTTGGCAACTGGACCAGGTGTTTGAGGTAGAAGCGGGTGATCGCCGGGTCATTCCGATGGAGCTGGATATTCACCCTGAAGTACCGCTGACAGCGCTGGATTGTCACTATAACCAGAGCCGCGTCTGGTTGCAGACCGGGCTGGAAATTGATATGGCGCTGGACGCAGATGATGTTGACCCGTTACTGGTGGTGCCAACGCCAACCATGGCCGCCATTATTCAGGCGGCACACAATTGTGGCCTGCATATGTTCAAGGCGGATGTGGAACAGGGCACGGTAAATGCGCCGAACTTCAGCTCCAGCCTGGGCTGTTATCAGGAGCTGGAATTCCGCCCACATAACGGTTTCACCACCCTGAACGAAGTTGAACTGACCATGGTGCCCCGTGAAGGTGGCGTACACCTGCTGATTGAAGTGGACCGTATGCTGCGTTCTGACAGCTACCAGGCACTGAGTTTCCCCGACCATACCCCGGTGGATGCGATTGAAGCACAGCTGCGTGCTGCACTGGGCCTCTGATCTGGCCCGAACCTGCGCCAGAGATTGATCTGGCGCAAATTTCCTTCACGCTTCGGCCTAAGGTCGCACAAATTGTAACCCTTTCTGTGCTTTCCCCGTCTGGCTGGCAGGAGTAGAGTGAAACCCCTGTGATTTCAACCAACCGGCTGGTTGCTTGCCAGCTGCATAACAGGGAAGCACTGCCATGTCTGATGTGACTGCTCCAGAACAGACTGCTCCAGAAGAACAGACCGTCCCAGAAGAACAGACCGTCCCAGAACAGGCGACGACTGAACAGACCCGCGCTGCACCGTCTTCTTCAGCGTCCCCGGCCGCCGTATCAACCATACCCGCTCAGGAGCCTGCGGTGGCGGACACTTTGCTACGTGAAGATCAGGACGGCGTCTGCATTCTGACGTTGAACCGTCCCAACGCTTATAACGCCCTGTCCATTGAATTTATGGAAGCACTGTCAGCGATGCTGAACAGCATTGCCTACGATGAGTCGGTACGGGTGGTGATGATTCGTGGCCAGGGGCGTGGCTTCTGTGCCGGGCACGACCTGAAACAGATTATGGCATCGCCGGAAGAGGAGTTTCACAGCCTCACCTTCCAGCGCTGCTCTGAACTGATGCAGCAGATCGTAAACCTGCCGGTGCCGGTGATCGCCCATGTGACCGGTATTGCCACCGCTGCGGGGTGCCAGCTGGTGGCCAGCTGTGATCTGGCCGTTGCCGCAGATAACAGCCGCTTTGCGACACCCGGTGTCAATATTGGTCTGTTCTGCTCCACGCCGATGGTGGCACTGACGCGGGCGGTTAACCCCAAACATGCACTGGAAATGCTCTACCTGGGGGATGTGATCGACGCTCACCGTGCCGCAGAGATGGGGCTGGTTAACTGGGTCGTACCCCGTGAAGAACTCAGCGCCTTTGCCATGCACAAGGCGCGCACCATCGCCAGTAAATCGCGTGCCACCCTGAAACTGGGCAAGCGTGCTTACCATGCGCAGAAAGATATGGCGTTGTCCGATGCCTACAAGCACTGTAGCCAGGTGATGGTGGAAAACCTGCAACTGGAAGATGCGCGCGAAGGTATTTCAGCCTTTGTTGAAAAGCGGCCACCGCAGTGGAAGCACCGCTAGGCGAATAACTGCTATACGAGCCTGGCAGGCTGGTCAGCGTCTCTGTTCAGAGCGATAATCAGAGCTCTGACCAACCTGTCTGCTCAAACGGTCTGCTATATACCATGACAATACCTTCACCTTTTTCGTCATCAGAGTCTTCCGCGACATCAGAGTCTTCAACGACATCAGACTCTTCAACGACATCAGAGTCTTGCTCGGCATCAGCACCGTCCTCTGCTTCGGTTGCCTCTGCTTCAGCGGGTGACGCCAGTATGCCAGGTGCCGAGCTGCACAGTATGCTCGAAGCCATTGCAGACCCGGCAGCATTACTGTCGGCGGACTATCGCATTCTGGCGGTGAACCGCGCGTACCTTAACTATTACAGCCATCAGGCGCCGGTGGGCCAGCATTGCTATGAAGTGTCGCACCATTACACCGCGCCCTGTGACCTTTCCGGTGAACTCTGTCCGCTGAAAGGTTGCCAGCACAGTGGTCAGCGCCAGCGGGTGCTGCACCTGCATAACACCCATCACGGTGAGGAGCATGTGGATGTGGAGATGATCCCCATCCTGAATGCGCAACAACAGGCGGGCTGTTATCTGGAGATTATCCGGCTGGTAAAGGGCGCTTGTGCTACCGCGCAGGGGGATGGGCTGGTTGGCCGCTCGGCAGCGTTCAACCGTATGCTGGGGATGATCCAGCGGGCCGCACCCAGTGAGATCAGTGTGTTATTGCTGGGCGAGTCGGGCACCGGTAAAGAGCTGGTGGCTCAGGCGGTTCATGAAAGCAGTCACCGGGCTAATAATCCGTTTGTCACGGTAGAGTGTTCGGGTCTGAGTGAGCATCTGTTTGAAAGTGAGCTGTTCGGCCATGAACGGGGGGCGTTTACCGGCGCTATCAGCCGTAAAAGCGGACTGGTATCTGCTGCCCATGGCGGTACGCTGTTTCTGGATGAAATTGGTGAAGTTCCGTTGGCGTTGCAGGTAAAACTGTTGCGGCTGATTGAAACCGGCAATTACCGCACCGTGGGTGGGCTGGAACTGCAACATGCTGATTTCCGGCTGATCTGCGCCACCCACCGCGATCTGAAAGCGATGGTTGCAGAGGGAACCTTTCGCCAGGATTTGTACTACCGTATCAGCACCTTTCCGATTCTGTTGCCTCGTCTGGCAGACCGCTATGAAGACTTGCCACTGTTGTGTGAAGTGCTGTTACGGCGCATCCGTGACGGAGAGCAATACCGGGTCAGTGATGAGGCGATCCACTATCTGCGCCATTACCGCTTTCCGGGTAATATCCGCGAGCTGCGCAACCTGCTGGAGCGGGCGGTACTGCTGGCCGATGACGGCGTGATCCTGCCTCGGCACCTGTTGCTGGAGATGGACGGGGGCAGTCTGACCCACACTGAATGGACGCCAGAGGACGTGCATACAGATATGGCACAGGCAGATATGGCACAGGCAGATATGGCGCAGATAAAAGGCGTTGCTGGCGGGGGCGCGTCAGGCTCAGTTGCGCAGCCTGTATTACACACATCGTTTGCACCACAAAGGCGGCCTGAATTTGAATCGCACACGCCGCAAACCTTGCCGGTGCGAACGCTGGCAGAGCATGAACAGCGTTATCTGCGTCAGTTACAACGGCAGTTCAGGGGCGATAACCGGGGGCTGGCGCAGCAGCTGGGTATCAGTGAGCGTACCCTGTACCGTAAGCTCAGCCAGCTGGATAAGTTGTAATCAATTCAACCTTTGTCCATCCGGGCGATTTGACTACAATGGATGTTTTTCCAGCTCCTGAGAGGTAATGCCGTGAAAGCCCTTCATCTGCCTGTATTGCTGGCGGCTCTACTGCTGACCGCCTGTACCGAGACCAATATCCGGCCTGAAACGCAGGCTGCAGGCCAGGCCCCTGAAGCCGAAACCGATGCTGCCGCCCAGCAGCAGGGTGCGGCAGAAACGGCTAAAAAGGGTGCTGCTGATACGGCGGCTGGACAGGCGCAGCCGTTATCTGACGCTGCCGCGACCCGGGAAGATTTTGAACGGCTGGAATCCCGTTTTTCGCTGGCTCAGGAGCAGCTGCTGGGGCTGATCAGCCAGAGTGCTCAGACTCGGGAGCTGAACCAGCGCCTGATGTTACAGTTACAGAGTATTCAGAACCTGCTTGGTGCTGGGGCGGCAGGCAATATGGAGAAAGCGGACAGTAATAACGGCGTGACGGCTGATGGTTATGATACCGCAGCCATGGACGCCGTACTGGAGCAGTTGCTGATGGTTGCCAATGATCTGGGCAGTGCGCAGACCACTGCAACCAGCCCGTTTGCACTGGCGATCACCTACGTCGGAGCCGGTAACTGGAAAGCGATCCGCTATAATCAGCTCACCGGTGAGAGCTGGCTGGCCAAAGGCAACCAGTGGATTGCACTGAATGACTCTGAACTGCTGCCGGAGTCCAGCTATGTCGTATCCATGACCAGCGGTGAAGATCTGCTGGTATCAGATGAGCGGCTGCATAAAGGCTTTATTGCTGCCCGGCTGGACCGGGTAACGGGCCGTATGTGGTGGCTCAACCGTGACACCTGGCAGCTTTACTCCGAATAAAGCCGGGCTTGTCGCCTGACAGCCCTGTCTGGCAGGGCAGAAAGCCGTGACACATGCCATAATCGACAACCCGCTGATCAGACGACAGATCAGCGGGTTTTTTTGATGTTAAGAGCCGCCGATGACTGATTACCCGACCCCTGCGTCTGCTCCGCAAGCGCATGACGCTGAAGACCTGATTACCCTGTTTGATCGCCTGTTCCGTGACAGTGAAAATACTATCCTGGTGCGTGGTGATGACGAGCCGATCTACCTGCCTGCTGATGCGCAGCACCCGCATCATCGTGTCATCTTTGCCCATGGTTTTTTTGCCAGTGTGATGCATGAAGTGGCGCACTGGTGCGTCGCCGGGCCGCAGCGCCGACTGCTGGAAGACTTCGGTTACTGGTATAAACCCGATGGTCGTAGTGCAGCTGAACAGGCCGAGTTTGAAAAGGTCGAGATTCGTCCCCAGGCGATGGAGTGGCACTTCTGCGCCTGTGCCGGTTACCGGTTTGTCTTCAGCGCCGACAATCTGTCTGCTGGCATTGGTGCCAGCGAACAGTTTCGCCACAATGTACAGACACAGGCACTGGAATTTGTCGAGACCGGCCTGCCGCCACGGGCGCAGCGTTGGTGCGATGGCTTGCGGGCGTTGTATGGTGTGGCACCGTTGACGGCTGCGGACTTCTCTTTGCAGGGGCGTTAACGGCCACGTTACGGGCGGGCTGCTGGTATGTGGCGAGGCTGCTGGCTGGAGGCGTTGCCTGTTTATAAAGAAACGGCCTGCTTGTAAAGAAATTGCCGGTTTATGGCAAGAGTTTGACTTATCCCCTCCGTGAACGAAGGGGATGCCAGGAGCCATTACAGCTCAAAGACCAGGGCGGCTTACACCGCTACCTTTCCCTCTACAGGGCGGCCCAGCCCGACCGCAAGTATATTCATGGCCGCGTTTACATCGCGGTCGTGAGTGACACCACACTCACTGCATGTCCACACTCTTATTCCAAGTCCTGCGATACCTCTCGGTCTCGAATCCGGCACTTTGCCACAACTC
>JAOXSF010000083.1 GCA_025800125.1 Marinobacterium sp. | reverse complement strand
GGTCGTAAGATGGCCGGTGGCGATAATGGGCAAATTGGGCAATTCTAGTGCTTCACGCTGGCGCACCGCTTCATCGTAGATCGCCTGATAATGCTGCTGCATTGCCATCAGCATCGCTTGCTGACGTTCAGTGGCGCTCTGCCCTGCCTGACTTTGCAGCAGTTCACGGGTACGTAGAAATGGAATGGCACAAAGCAGCGCGCCGGGCTGGTTACGACGGTCTTTCAGCAGCAGTACCTGGTCGGCGGGTGCCTCACTGATACCGCCAATAACGCGGGTGCCCAAGCAGGCCAGCAGCTCGCGGGATTCATGCAGCGTGGCCACCGAGTCATGGTTACCGCCCAGAATCACCAGCTGACACTTATTGCTGCGTAGCTCAACAATAAAGTTGTTATACAGCGTGCGGGCATAGCTGGGTGGCGTGCCGGTATCAAAGATATCACCGGCCACCAGCAGTACATCGATACGCTGGGTTTTTATCTGCTCCAGCAGCCAGTCAAGGAAAGCGCGGTGCTCCGCTTCCCGGCTTTTGCCCATAAAGTGCTGGCCCAGATGCCAGTCGGAGCTGTGCAGTATCCGCATGATCGAGTCTGCCTACCGTAAATCTGAGAGGTGAATTGAAACGTGGCCTGGGAGTCTATCATGGTTGCGGGGTGGGTTCAGGTGAGTTCTCTGGCGAATGGATGTTGCTGAAAAGCAAACGCCGTGGTGATGGCCACGGCGTTCTGTCAGGTGTTTTGATAACCGCTACGGGTGGGTAACAGGTCACTCAGGCAGTAGTATCAATCGATTCACTCACTGCAACAGCTTCAGGGCTCAAGTGAAATTAAACAGCAAAACCCATATCCAGCTGCTGATCAGTGGCTGGATATGAGTTTTTCAGAGGTCAGTCGTTAGAACTGGCAGCTCAGGTTATTTAGCATGCAGTGGTATTGACCAGATGAAGTCTAATGGCCAAGCGCCGTTTACAACATCTGGATCAACTGGGCCAAGAGGGCCATAGGCCGGTACAAACCCGCCCTGCTGCATGAGGCTGGCAGGCATAATCGGAGTACGCGCCTGGGCATGGCAAGTATGGCAAGATGTTGTCCAGCCAACCCAATTTTCAGGCTGTGTTTCCGGAGTTGGCTGGAAAGCAAAGTCTTCCATTGTTGTATTGCCTAATACAGCTACCTCTTTATCTTCAAAGAAGGATAGCTGGGTACCGTTACTGCGATAATAGTCGATAAATTTAGGGTCAAGATTTTGAGCCCAAGGCATTTTAGCCTGTACTTTTTTGAGCAATTGACGGTTGTTGTGATACTCGTACCAGTTCTTTGCAGTTTTAGGTTTTACAAATTTAAGTGCCTGTGTTCGTCCAGGGTTATTTACATACTCAAATGTAGTCCAGAACCAGCTTTTTTCCTGGGAAGTAAAGGCGCTTTCGTTGCCAGGCAGCATATCGCTTTTAATCATTATATGCATGCCGTTCAGATAGTAGCTGCTATCTGATGGGGCCGATATCATTTTATCGTTGTCTTTGTTTTTATTAATTGATAGTTCTTGTCCCCAAGAGGTTAAATGCCCATCTCTGACCCAATGAGCTTTAACCTCAATTGATCCAAGAGGCAACTCTGCTTTTTGCCTTCTTCGGTAGGTGTCCTTAACTACTTGTTGACTATACATTGGATTTATATTGGAGAGGTAATCAAAAGTTATTTTGTTACGGTAAACGCTCTCTTTACTGCTAGGTTTACTGTCAACTCTCTCTGAGTCGTCGTTCTGAGGAGATTTAGACTCATTAGCCTCGATGGTGCGTTTTTTTATTTCTTCATGAATATCAGACGAACTTTCTGTGGGCCATTTGGGCTTAATTCCCTCGTCAAGAAAGGTGTTTTCATTAGAAGCCCATGTCTGCCATAGTGGTCTACTTCCAGCTTCGCCATTATAAGGTGAGTTAACGGTAGCAAACAGGCACCATGCAAAGGTAGAACGTTGCTTCTGAGGATCAAGCTTGCCTTTGACTTTACCAAACATCTGGCTGATTTCTGTACAGGCCTTCAGTGTTGTCGCACCGTCCATTTCCTGAATAGTCTGAGGCAGGGATGACGTAGCAGCACCACTAATAGCCGAAGTCAAAAGTGCCCCACCTCCCAGAATGGAGGTAATGATTTTTCTGGATTGCATATCTGGCTCTCACCTTAATTATTTATTGATGACATTCCAGCTCATATATCTGGAAGCCTTTAGAAGCGAGGATATTGTAGATAAGCGATATTCGATTTTATATTACACGGCATTACGCGTCTGATAGCTAGCTTGAGTATGACATAAGCCTGAAAAACACTAATAAAAATGAAGCTTAGTTAAAGATTAGCGAAGCTGATTTTTCAAAAATAAGAGAATAAAATAGACAGCAGTCGGTTAATATCTGCCATCTGACCGGTTCTTGCTTGTCATAGTGGAGTTACGGTTGTACAAGAGGCGTTACCCGGAGAGCAGGTTGCTATCAATTAAGATCGGTGCAAGATGTTACCAGCTTGCTGATGCGGCAGTTCTTTCAGTGCTCTGCATTGCCGTTTTTTCTTAAAACGCCATAAATCCGTACAATACGCCCTTTTCCCGTTCCCGTGCCGTAAGAGGAAGCCCCGTGACCGCTATAACCCAGACTACCCATAGCCGTACCACCGATAACCACCACCTGCTGATTATCGGGTATGTCTGGCCAGAGTCCCGCTCGTCGGCGGCGGGGACACGGATGATGGAGCTGATTCGCTGTTTCCGCCAGCAGCAGTGGCAGGTCACTTTTGCCAGCCCTGCACAACGCAGTGAGCATATGGATGATCTGGCTACGTTACAGGTGGAGTGTCACGCTATTGCGTTGAATTGCAGCAGCTTTGACCAGTGGCTTGCACAGCAGCAGCCAACTATGGTGCTGTTTGACCGCTTCATGATGGAAGAACAGTTTGGCTGGCGGGTGGCGGAAACCAGCCCTCAGGCGCTGCGGCTACTGGAAAGCTGTGACCTTCATTGCCTGCGTAATGCCCGCCACCAGGCCTTAAAACAGCAGCGCGAAATGACTGACGCTGACTTACGCTCAGATATGGCATTGCGGGAGATTGCGGCAATCTACCGCTGTGATTTGACGCTGATGATCTCTGACTATGAACAACAACTGCTCCAGCAGACATTTTCTGTCCCTGCTCAGTTATTACACCACCTGCCCTTTATGCTGGATGCTGATGCCATTGTCAAAGACAGTACGACACTCCCCACCTTCGAGCAGCGCCAGCACTTTATTACCATTGGCAACTTTCGGCATGAGCCCAACTGGGATGCAGTACGTTATCTGAAAGAAGCGGTCTGGCCATTAATACGCAAACAATTACCTGATGCTCAGCTGCATATCTATGGCGCCTATCCACCACCAAAGGCTACGCAGCTACATAATGAAAAACAGGGCTTTCTGGTAAAAGGCTGGGCCGACGATGCCCATACAGTGATGAGACAGGCACGGGTATGCCTGGCACCGCTACGCTTTGGTGCCGGTATTAAAGGAAAACTGGCTGATAGTATGATCAATGGCACCCCTAGCGTAACTACTGAAACAGGTGCGGAAGGTATGCCAGGTGAACTGGACTGGAGTGGGCTGATCGCACAGTCACCGCAACAGCTTGCCGATGCCGCTGTAACACTTTATCAGGATGAAGCACTCTGGCAGCAGAAACAGCAACAGGGCTTCAGAATTATTTGCCAGCGCTTTGACCAGCAAGCCCTAGGGCCCACGCTGATTGAACGAATCACCCAGATTTACAACCAGCTGGAACAGCATCGACTGGCTAATTTTACCGGTATGATGTTGAACCACCATCACCAGCGCAGCACACGATTTATGTCACAGTGGATTGAGGCAAAAACAAAGCTGGCGGATATAGAGAAAACAGCAGAAAGCGCCTGATAGCAAAAACCCGGTCTGGCACATCAGCACCAGAACCGGGTTATCTGAATCACGTTTTGAGTAATAGTCACGCTTTATTGAGTAATAAAGCCTTGAGCCTCAGCCTGTCGCCGCAGCCTCTTTTGCTTCACCCACTTCGTCATTGTCTATAGCAGCGGCTTCAGCCTGAGTGGCGGCATGATCTTTCTCTGTTACATCATCATGCAGTGAGCGCAATAAACCCCAGGTGGTTGCAATCGCGACAAAGGAGTACGGCAATGCCGCTACAATGGATGCAGTTTGCAAGGCCTTTAAGCCACCAGCCAACAGCAGCACCGCAGCTACCGCACCTACCGCCAGCCCCCAGAATACACGGAAGCGTGCTGGCGGGTGGTCATCACCCATCGACAACAACGTACAGATAACCAGCGTTGCTGAATCTGCAGAGGTGACAAAGTAGGTAATCAGCATAACCACGCATATGGCTGCACCGATCATTGTCAAGGTAGTACCCAGATCCATTAACTCCATGGTTGTGAACAACGCCAGAGTAATGTCTTTATTGACCGCTTCAGTAATACCACCAGCCCCGAACAACTCAATAAACATCGCAGTATTACCGAAGATGGTAATCCAGAATGCACCCAGCAGTGTAGGCGCCAGCAAAACACCCAGTACAAACTCACGGATAGTACGACCACGGGAGATACGGGCAATGAACATACCCACAAATGGCCCCCAGGCAATCCACCAACCCCAGTAGAAAATGGTCCACCAGCCCTGCCACTGGCTTTCAGGGTCAGGATTGACCCAGAAGCCTAGCGACACCACGTTGATCATATAGTCACCTACGTTGGTAAAGAACGCACCCAGTAGATAGGCTGTAGGCCCAAGAATGATAAAGAACGCCAGTATCACTACCGTAAGCTGCATATTCAATTCGCTGAGAATACGAATACCTTTATGTACACCACTGATTACCGAGAAGGTCGCGATGATGGAAATCATCACAATCAGCACAATCTGATTGGTCACAGAAACTTCAAACCCTAGCAGATAGTTAAGCCCGGCATTCATCTGCTGTGCGCCCAGACCAAGCGAAGTAGCAATACCGAAGACTGTACCAAACACTGCTAGCAGGTCTGCTGCATGGCCAATCGGGCCATAGATACGCTCACCAAACAGCGGATACAGGCCAGAGCGGATCGACAATGGCAGTCCTTTACGATAGGCAAAGTACGCCAGCGCCATACCACAAATAGCAAACAGCCCCCAGCCATGCAGACCCCAGTGGAAGATACTGATACGCATCGCCACCTGGGCCGCTTCTACCGTCATCGCCTGGTCTTTGCCGATGAATGGGTTGCTTTGAAAATGGTAGATAGGCTCGGCAATACTCCAGAACAGAATCCCAATCCCAATCCCTGCGCCAAACAGCATCGAAAACCAGGAGAAAAAACTGAATTCCGGCTGCTCATCATCTTTGCCAAGCCGAATATCACCGTAACGACTGAACACCATCCAGACCGCCAGGAACAAGAAGAAACTCATCAGACCAATGTAATACCAGGCCAGATCAGATGCGATAAAGCTTTTGGCTGCATTATAGAGCGCCCCGCTATATTCAGGGTCTGCAATGGTGAACAGCACAAAAGCAATCACCAGTAGTGAAGAACCGATTGCCATAACCGGATTAACACCCGCAAACAAGCCAGTGCTGCTGACGCCACGATTATCCATGCTTCTGCCCTCCTGCCCACTCAAGGGCACACTTATTCTCGTGATGTACGTCTGCGTCGCAACGTACACCTGAGAGGAGATGACCAACAGCCGGAGTCGAACCGGCGGGAATCTGTAGTGCTTTATATTTATTATTCATGGCGAGATTCTTTTTCAGGTTTTAGAAGCTGTTATTTTTAAAAGCTTCAGGTTCAAGTACAGCCTGCAATAGCACCCGATGCCTTCAACACCAAGTGCTTGTATACCAGGTGCTATGACACATAGATACTTATATACAGCCTGTGCATATACAGTCTGTGCAGACAAATGCAGAACGGTCTTAGCTCGATTCTCGACAAGCCTGTAAAAAATTAAAAGCAATAAAAAAACACCCCAAGGCATAAAATTTTTTATATCGTTTTTGCAAATATTGGCGTAATAATAAAGAGGCAAAACAACATCAGGCTTCGTACAGCTTGGTCATAATAATAACGGTGTCTGTCATTCTGGCAGCTATATATGAAAGTCCTTATAGAACTATGAAAAAGAAACTACCCCCATTGAACTGGATACGCGCCTTTGAGGCCGCTGCCCGACATCTGAGCTTCACCCACGCTGCGAACGAGCTGAACCTGACACAGGCTGCTATAAGCCAGCAGGTGAAAGGGCTTGAAGCACAGCTGGGTACAGCGCTATTTCGTCGCCTTCCACGCGGACTTGAACTGACGGACGCCGGTGCCGCTTACCTGCCTGCGGTACATGAGTCGGTAGAACGACTGACCGTTGCCACAGAAGAGGTCTTTGGCCAGGGGCGCACACAACTGTTAACAGTGCGCGTCAATATGGTGTTCTTTATGCGCTGGCTCGCCCCACGCATTCACCGCTTTCGGACGCTGTATCCAGACATTAACCTGCGGTTTACCAGCAACATCTGGGTTGATGAGCACGAGAAGTCTGTTGCCACTGATATGGAGATTCGCTACGGACGTGGTCGCTGGCAGATGTTACAGAGTGATCGCCTGACCCATGACAGACTTATTCCAGTATGCAGCCCGGAATACCTGAAACGCTGTAGCCAGGACAGCGTACAGCCCTTACAACGGCCGGATGATCTGGTACATCACACGCTGCTGCATGTAATCGGCTACGAAGAAGGCTGGGGCTACTGGCTACAGCAGACAGGCCATGCACATCTCCCCCTGAGTCAGGGGTTTCAGTTTGACACACTGATTACCGCACTGGAGATGGCCGCTCTGGGGGAAGGTATCGCATTGGGGCGCAGCAGTCTGGTGGCTGACATGCTCGAAAATGGTCGCCTGGTTGCACCATTTGAGCAACAGGTGCCCACCGATGAAGCGTTCTGGCTGGTTTATCCGCCTCATCAGCTTGCCCATCCTCATGCAGAGGCCTTCAGAAACTGGTTATTACACGAAATAGAAACATTGGAAACAGAATCTGAATGACGCACTGCAAAATAAGAAAAATCTGTTAAGACGCAATAAAAGGGTGTTTTCCGTAGTGTAAACACCCTTTTTCATTTCTTGCTCAAATCATATTAAATTGAGGCATAAAATTATTTACACCTTCATATTAAAATAATTTATTCGTGATCTTAACAAATCCAAAAGCTATAAAAATTTTAATATCTCTGGCTATTTTTTTATTGCTGGTCGCTGTTTTTTTCCATCCCTACTATCGGCGTTGCAGAACGGTTGAATAATTCTCCTGAAAGAACTTTCCTGACAGCAGTGCCATTCCTTGCAGGGTCAAATTTTCTGATCAATCAAGGTTACAAGCCATTGCTGTTTAACAACGGCTGCTTTTACAGCGCCCCTGTTGCTATCAGATAAGGATAAGAAAAATGACTCAGACAACTGCATTACCACTGGCGGGTGTACGCGTAGTTGACTTTGGCCAGCAGATCGCAGGCCCTGCCGTAGCCATGGTGCTGGCAGACCTGGGCGCAACGGTTATACATATTGACCCTCCAACAGGCCCACAATGGAAGCACCCTGCCAATGGGGTGCTTAACCGCAATAAACTCTGCCTGCAACTTGATCTGAAAAGTACCGAAGACCTGACGAAGGCTCACCAGCTGATTGCTCAGGCAGATGTGGTTATTGAGAGCTTCCGTCCCGGCAAGATTAAGACCCTGGGGATTGATTTTGACCAGCTGCGCAATGAGCGTCCAGAACTGGTGACTCTGTCCATGCCGGGCTTTGCCAGCAACGACCAGTTACGTCGTGAATGGAAAGCAACCGAAGCCATTGTTGCTGCTACGTCTGGTGCTTTTACAGATATGGGCTTCAACCGTGTATTGATGGGCCTGAACCCTAGCTTCTCCCCACTGCCACTGGGCTCCGCCTATGCAACCACACTGGCGGCCAGTTCCGTCGTAATGTCACTGCTCAGCCGTGAGCGTAACGGCCGTGGTGACAGTATTGAAGTACCTATTGCGGCAGCACTGATGGAGGGCCTGTCCTACAACTCTGTCGTTATTGAGAATATGCCGGATCGCTACTTCACCATGCGTGAACACGAGATTACTTACCGCAAAGAGAACAACATTGAGTTTGATCTGAGCTACGAAGATCTACAGGAATATCTGGACCCGTTCTACCGTACCTACAAATGTAAAGATGGCCGCTACTTCTACACAGTTTGCCCATCACACCGTAACCACGCCCGGCGAGCTTTACAGGTGCTGGGTATCTACGATGAGCTGATTGCTGAAGGACTGCCAGAAGTCAGTGATCTGCATCAGCCAATCGCTGAGTGGGATGGCGAAACGTCTATCGGTGTTTATCCATTGCCGAAAAAATGGGCGGATATTATCTCGGCAAAAATGAAGACAGCCTTCCTGGAGAAAACGTCCACCGAATGGGGACAGATCTTTGGTGAAGGCCAGATTCCAGGTGCACCACACCGTACCACGCAAGAATGGGTAAATGACGAGCACACCAACGCCGCAGGCTTGATTGTTGAAGTAAACGACCCGGAATATGGGCTGATGAAACAGCCAGGCCCAATTGTCTGGCTTGAAGGCCTGGCTGAGCCAATGTTGACACCGCAGCCACGTCGCAATGTTAAATTTGACGAAGCATTGAACAGCCTGCTGATACTGGCAGAGTCTGAGCAGACTACACGTCCGCTCGGCAAGGATATTCACCCTGCTGATGGACAGGGCTGGCTGTCCGGCTTGAAAGTACTGGATCTGACCAATGTTATTGCAGGCCCGCACTCCGCTGCCTTTATTGGCCGTTTCGGCGCTGAAGTGCTCAAGCTGGACCCGGTAACACCGCTGTATGATCCACTGATCGGCACCCTGTTCACTTTCCAGACCAATATGGGTAAACGTAGTGCCCTGGTTGACATTACCACCGATGAAGGACGCGAAGCCTTTAATCGCTTGGTGCGCTCCGTTGATCTCGTGGTTATCAATGCCCCTGAGCGTCAGATGAAGCCGCTTGGGCTGGATCATGACAGTCTGCAAGCGATCAATCCAGGCGTGTTGTTCTGTCGGCTGGACTGCCTGGGCGGGCCTCGTCGTGGCCCCAAGACTGACTTTATCGGTTATGACGATATTATCCAGGCGAATAGCGGCATCATGAGTCGCTTCGGTGGCCCGGACACACCGGAAGAGCACGCTCACCTGGGTACACTGGATGTGAACTGTGGCTTTGCTGGCGGTCTAGGCATGGCGGTTGCGCTTTACCATAAGCTGAAAACCGGCGAAATCACCCGCGCTCGCACTTCGCTTTCAGCAATTACCAACTTGGCTCAGGTGAAATTTGCCTTTGATTATGAGGGCCGCGCACCTTTCGATGAGGCCTCCGGCCGTCAAGCACTGGGTAATGACGCCCTTTCCCACTTCTATCAGGCAAATGACGGCTGGTTCTACCTGGACGCACAACCAGAAGAGCTGGTTGTGCTGGATCGCCTGGAAGGCCTCCGAGGAGTGGCTGACGCAGAGGATATTGCCGCTTTCCTGCGTGAAGTCTTTAGCAAAGCACCAGCCGCCTACTGGATAGATTTGCTACATGAGGCGGATATTGCTGCAGCTCAGCCACTGGGGATTGAACAGTTACGTGAAGATTACAGCCGCCTGGCTGATGGTACTGTTGGTCTCGACCGTGGTAGCTACGCCTTCTCTGTTTATGAAGATCATCCAAGCGGCCACCGTGTCACGTTGATCGACCACTACTCTATTCGCCCAACAGAAGCATCTGTTAAAGCATTGCGATCTACAGAAGCTTTTGGCGCATCCACGCGGGAAGTGCTGGCAGAGGTTGGCTATAGCAAAGCTGATGTGGACTCAATGATTGAGCGAGGCATTGCCGGGCTCGGCTGGGGACGAGAATTCCTGCCCAGTTGATGCTTCCATGCCTTCTTGCCTGACCCCTGTCGTCTCGTCATGACGATATTCGACCCGCCTGGTGCGGGTTTTTTTTCACCTCAGCACACTTTTCACCTCAGTACACAATACTGAATATATATACAGTATCAAGATTTCACAAAACACGCGCTATAGATACCCACTTTTGCTCGTTGAGGTACCTTTTGCTAAGTACTTTTTGATAGCCGACGCAAAGACTGTATATAAATACAGTTAAATTATAACTACAGCTCCCTGCTCAATTAGCCTATACAGTGATAACAACCCATCGCTTCGACAGAGGGAAATAGAGATGCACACGCCAGAAATGGATAGAAAAACAACCCGCACACTCACAATAGCCGCTTTGGTGCTGTCATTGTCATTACCTGCACAGGCAAGCTGGACTAACCTGGTAGACGACGCAAAAAAAACCGGCGGTGAATTACTAAAGCAGCAACTTGAGGCTGATCAAACCCTGGATGAAACAACATTGGACAGAGGCTTGAAAGAAATACTGAAGCTGGGGAGCGAGCGCGCTGTACAGCAGGTCAGCCAGTCTGGTGCTTTTATGAACAATGACCAGCTACGTATCTCTCTGCCGGAATCACTGCAACAATTACGACCGTTATTGCAGACCAGCGGTGCCGGTGACCCAGTTGCATCGCTGGAAGCTTCTATCAATACAGCCGCCGAACAAGCGATGCCACAACTACTACCTGTAGTGAAAAATGCTATCAGTCAGCTTAGCTTTGAAGACGCCCACAAGATTTATGACGGCCTGGGTGATGAAGCAACCCGTTATCTACAAAACCAGGCCAGCGGTGAATTGCTGGCAGCTTTAACACCTGTAATTGGCCAGAATCTGGCCGGTGGTAATCTCACGCAATTACTGGCAAACCTGCCATCTACAGGGTTACCGTCAGATAGCGATATTAACAGTGAAGCGTTGACATCTCATGTGGCAAATCAAGCGCTTGATGGGCTGTTTAATGCCATGGCACAGGAAGAACGGCAGATCCGTGAAAACCCAGCAGCACGAGCCTCAGAGTTACTGCAAAAGCTGTGGTAAATGAAGCATTGATCACTCTTATTTGATGCGTACTGGCTTAACAAGGGCAAGCATGCCAGCTCCAGCATGCTTGCTCATTTACTGGCTTTAGCTCTCAATGCCATCAACCCCGCCAGAATAATCAATGTGATACCCGCCCAGCTTGACAATGCTAGTGCCTCATCCCAGAGCAACCACCCCATTAAGGCCGCCAGCCCGACAGAGGTATAGGTAAAAGGCCCTAATTGTCCAGCAGGTGCCATACCATAAGCTCGGCTTAGCAAAAGGTGAGCACTGGTTGACGTAATAGCCATGCCAAACAACCAGGCCAGCTCTACCAGCGCAGGAGTCTGCCAATTTTGCGCCGCAGGTATTGCAATAATCAGCGTACTGAACAGCGCGAAATAGAACACTATACGTTCCGGTGGTTCCGTGGTGCTCATACGTCGAACAGCAACCTTTACACTCCCCCCCAGAAACGCACCAGCCAATGCAATCAGCACCCCGGTATTCAAACTGCCATCGGTGGGCTTGAGGATCATGAATACACCGATAAACCCGACCAGTATTGACCACTTAACCAGCGACGTGATTCGCTCCCCCAACCACCAGAACGCAATCAGTGGCATAAAGAATGGCGCGGTCTGCTTTAACAGGGCCGCCTCGGCCAGGGGAAGATACTGCCAGGAGTAATAGAGGCAACTCATGGCAGTCACTCCTACCGCGCCACGGAACAGATGCAGATGAATGCGCTGGGTTTTGACCGCATTCAGGCCATTACGCATTAACCAGGGCAACAGCAAGACCAGTCCAAACAGGTTGCGAAAGAAAACTATAAGCTCTAATGGAAGTACACCATTGAGTTGCTTGATAATCATGCCTGAGGCAACCAGGAAAGCTTCAGAGGCGATGATCAACCCTGCGGCCACTACCAATGTGCGCGAGCTGGAAAGCGTCTGCGTATCCATACAATAAAACCATAACAGCCAATGGAGGGCTGCACTGAAACACGCATACTAGAAGAAGGCAAGCAAGATAAGGGAAAGCACGTAATTTAAGGCAGGTTCTCTGTAGAAAGCAAAGCGGTAGAAATCAGAATATGTGCATAGAGTCGATTTGAATAGAACCGACGACAGGTAAGAGCTCAGGCAGCAACATTAATCAACCGACCAGGTTCAACATCTGCCCACATCGGGATAATCCCTGCCAACATGATACGTTGCTGCATCATATCGGCATACTGCCCCATCGTAGACAACAGCGTTTCACGCAACGCATAACCTTTTGCCTGTAGTTCTATAACCTCTTCTTCAGTACATTCATTTTCAGCGAAGCGCTGCTGAGCAGCATAAATCTCTTTGTTGTTATCAGACAGGCGCTTTTTCAGTTCATTAACAACCTGAATCAGACGTTCAGCCGTGCGGCGTTCCAGCTCCTGAGGGGAAAGATCTTCGTCACTTTCAGCCGCTGACGTGTTGATATGCAGGGTTTCAGGCTGATCTTGCAAAGATTCCAGCATCGACACCGCTCCTTAACTTAGCCAAATGTGAAGCAACAACCATAAACCGTACACATATAACTGAAATCCATATCAGGCAGATGGGTAATGCGCTGTTGTAGTTATGACCTGCGAACTATCGGCCCGATATAGCAGAACTTGACATTTAATTTATAACTTGACATTTAATTTATATATAGTTGTAACACAAGCCCGGTTCAGAGTTGGCCATTCTACACCAAAGCAGTGCAAATACACTAAAGCACTGCAAAGTCAGAGCTACTCTGAACCGGGCCTGTTTATTCATTGCTATCAGTGCGCATCAGGCACGGCAATATTTAGCGAGTGTTTAAACAGCAAGAGAGCTTAAACAGCAATCACCTCAAACGCTCCTGCCAATGGTTCAGCCGCAGCAGCACTTGTCACAACAGCAATACTGGCGTTATCTGCCACCAGCCACTGATCAGCAACCCGTTTCAGATCATCCAGTGTTACCTGCAAAATACGCTGACGAAATGCCTTGCGTTGCTCAGCAGTACGACCAAATAACGCACTATGATAAGCCTGCTTGGCCTCACCCGCTGGAGAGCCGGGTTTATCAATGGAGCTGACAACTCCCAGAATGGCCTCTTCCAGTTTCTGCGGATCATGTTCTGTTTCCTGCAACCAGCTCAATGCCCGGTCAAAGTCATCCAGTGTCTCCGTCAGGCGCGGGTCACGGTAGGAGAAGAAACGGAAAATAGCATCACCGGAATCCTGGCTCGCACCGGAACCATAGGCTCCACCCTGCTCACGGATCGCTCGATGCAGATAACCATTGCGCAGAAAATCCCCCAGTACAGTCAACGCCGCAGCGTCCGGGTGATCAACCGATACTGTTGGGTACGCCTTGGCACAGAAGCTGACCTGTGTGCTGGTAGTCCACAGCTGCTTAACTGTTTTACGGGTATGCGGCAGTTGCAACTGAGCATCGCTGGGGTTCTGCTCTATCCAGCGTCCATCAAGCTGACCCAGCAATGACGCTTTATGCTCTTCTTCACCAATCATCAGGAAACGACGTGGCGCTGCCAGCACTTTATGGTGCATTGCCTGCAATGTGTGCGATAGTTGCTGCAACTGTGCTGGGTCATTCAGCGATTCATCCAACGCTTTTATTGCACGAATGCTTTCCAGACCACGATTCTGGTGAGTCAATTTCGCAACAGGGGCCAATTCTGCACTGGCTGCCATGATTGCCATCGAGTGGCCACTGCCGGTAATGCTCTGCTCTTTACGACTACGTTTCTGAGAAACAATCTCACGAATACGATTCACCTCATCAAAACGCGCCTCATGCAGGGTTTCGAGCATCAACTCATTCAGCTTTTCTGCATTGGAATGCAGCGCTTTGCCAGACAGAACAAAATAGCCACTGACATCCTGTGGGTCACCGGTGGACGCACGCAGTGAACTGAATGCACTCAGGCCACCCGTTATCTGAGCCTGTAACTGCTGATTTTGCTGGTAATCACGCTCGCCACAGCCCAGCTCAGTAAAGCAGTAGTTAAACAGTGGCAGTAAATTCAGCTCATCTTCGCTGAAATCAGGCAGATCAACTACAACCTGCTGATATACCAGGCCATTTGTGCCCTGACCATACCAGGTGCTGGACACTTCACTCTGATGAGCTTCACCCTGTGGAATTTTCATCTCTGCTGGAACATCATCAATGGTGACTTTGGGCAACACAGATTCATCATCGACCTGAGCCTGCCGAGCTTCCAGCGCTTGCGTCTGCTCGATAACATGCTGTTTTTCTTCTGCACTCATTGCACCAGCGATACGGTCTAGCTGGGCCTGCTCGGCCGCATTACGACGCTGGGCCAGCTCTGCATCAGGACGCAGGGTGACACGGACACGGTGTGGGTTATCCAGTAGCCACTGTTTCACCTGGCTCTGCACAAAGTCTGGTTGCTTTATCTCTTCACGCAGTTTCTCCAGCACCGGGTCAAGATTAAGCAATGCAATCGGGTCGCCGCGATTGGTAGCAGCAGATAGCGAAGATAGAATCAGATTCATACCATAAGGATAACCGTCACCACTGAGCTCACGCTGAGCCAGTTCCAGCTGATGCAGCTGCGCTTCCAGCATCGCCTGAGGCACACCTTCATCCGCTACTTTTTGCAGCGTCTCAATCACCAGCTGCTCAAAGGCCTGAGCATTAGCAACCTCACTGCCTTCAAGACCACACATAAAACTCATTTCACGGTTGGAATCTTCCAGACCGCACAGTGGCGATGGCGCACTACCCAGATCAGTTGACTCCAGAGCCAGACGCAACGGCGAAGCACTGTTATCCAACAGTACACGAGAGATCAGATGCGCACGTAATTGTTCTTCCAGATCAGTGGAATGCCCCAGCAACCAGGCCAGCACATGATGTGTTTTACCGTTCAGGTCGTCCTCTTCCAGCGCATAGGCCTCTTCCACACGCACTGGCGCATGATAGCGCTTCTCATCACTGACGCTGATATGGCTTTCCAGTTTTTCAAAGCGTGACAGTGCTTGATCCTCAATACGCTGCTGCAATTCAGTGACAGGAATATCGCCGAATGTCATGAAAACAGCATTGCCTGGATGGTAATGGGTACGGTAGAACGCCAACAGCTCGTCATAGCTCAGGTCAGTAATGCTTTCCGGGTCACCGCCACTGTTATAGTGATAAGTAGCCGTTGGGAACAGATGCTTGGTGACTGTCTGCCACAGCGTTGAAATTGGCGAACTCATCGCCCCTTTCATTTCGTTCAGTACCACACCTTTATAGGTCAGTGCTGAATCGGTATTACCCGCTTCGCTGAACTCGACACGGTGGCCTTCCTGCAGGAAATCCAGTTCATCCAGACGAGAGAAGAATACCGCATCCAGATAAACATCCAGCAAGTTAAAGAAATCTTTGCGATTCTGGCTGGCAAACGGATAGGCCGTCCAGTCGCTACTGGTGAAAGCGTTCATAAAAGTATTCAGTGAACGCCGGGTCATCATAAAGAATGGGTCACGAACCGGGTATTTTTCGCTACCACACAGAGCAGTGTGTTCCAGAATATGCGCCACACCGGTTGAATCCATTGGCACGGTACGCAAGGCCACCAGGAATACGTTTTCCTGGTTTTCAGCAGCCAGGTGATAGTGCATAGCACCGGTCTGTTGATGTTCGTATTCAGCTACATCAATGCCCAGAGATTCAATACGCTCTGTACGGATCAGACGGAAGCTGTCATGGCACGGGGTGGAATCCATAAATCTTACCCTCAGTTGGGCCTGTCAGCGATCAACTGTCATATAACGCTGACAGGCTGCTGGTCTGTACGACAGGTCAGTCGTCGTGGTTAGACCCGCTTTAACGGTCTATGTTCTGCTGGCTTGAAAATGCCCGCAGACCTGTATCTGTAAATGTTAGTCAGGCTCTACCCTGTTATGCAGGGACTCCAGATGTCGTCACAGTAGCAAAGGTGCTTCGTAAAAAAAACGGGTAACCCTTTCGACGTATTGTAACTTTTTGTTTTTAGTTAAATTTTTGCTGACCACCTTCGTTGAAATTCTTTTGTGCAATGCACAAAAATAGTTTGACAGGTTATTTTTTAATCACTATAGTTAGCTCAGTTTGTTGCGGTGCACAAAGCAGTTTTGTCAGCGCCCGTATGAGATGGACTCAAGGGAATATTTACTATGTACGAAACAATGCTGAATGATGTAAAAGAGAAAATGAAGCCAGTTACAGATATGGCTGAAATCAACAAACGCACTGCAGAGCGTCTGATTGCGCTGCAGACCGCTTACATGAATGATCTGTTCACCTCTGGCTTTGCACAGATGAATGCACTGGCCACGGTACGCGATGTACGTCAGGCTGCAGAAATGCAGATGAACTACTTCAAGCAGCTGGAAGTTCGCACAACTGAAACCGCTGAGCAGGAAGTTGCAGTTCTGACCGAAGCACGTGAACAGATGACAGCACTGGTTGAGAAAAGTGTCTCCGACATGAACAGCCAGATGCCATGGGCTGAGCAGATGAGCTCACTGATGAATACTTTCAAAGCAGGCGCAAACGTAGCAGGCACAAACGTTGTCGAACCTGCCGAGAAAGCAGAGCCGGTTGCCGACGGCGTTAAAAAGGTGGCCGCACGTCGTAAAACTGCTGCCTGAGTGACACCGGGCTGATCATCCGATTTTGTAGTAATGCGCTCTTGAGGCCCCGTAAGGGGCCTTTTTTTATTCTGGCTTTGATCAATCAAGCGGTTCTTTACGCGCCAGTGCAGGCATCGGCCCTTCCAGCCCCATAGCAAATGCCATTACCTTCCCCTTGGCTGGCCCTAATCGTTCAGCAACACCCAGACCAATATTTCGCAACAGTTTTAACGGTGCCATATCGTTACTGAATACCCGATAAAATGCGTCCATGGTTTGCATCATCAACAGATTATGCTTGCGACGTGACCGCTCATAAGTTTGTAGCAATGTTAACTCACTAATATCTTCCCCGGTACGTGCCGCAGGCAGTAGCACTTCAGCTAACGCTGCGGCATCAAGCAGGCCAATATTAACCCCCTGCCCAGCCAGTGGATGGATCATGTGGGCTGAATCTCCTACCAGTACAACACCTTCGCGCACATATTCCTGAGCATGCTGACGACGCAACGGAAATGAAGCACGCCCCAACAGCTTGTTAATACGGCCAAGATTGCCCGGAAAGTGATCGACCAGTGTCTGCATAAACTGATCGTCAGACAATGCCATCAGACGCTTTACTTCATCCGGGCTGTTGTACCATACCAGTGAAGCATGGGGCCCATTCAGAGGTAAAAAAGCTAACGGCCCGGTCGGGGTAAATTGTTGCCAGGTAATATCCTGCTGCGGATAATCTGTCACCACGGAAGCAACCAGTGCATGCTGTTCATAATCCCATCGGGTAACACCAATACCTGCGGCCTGACGTACACGGGACTCACCACCATCAGCAGCCACCAATAATCTGCCAATCAGCTCACGACCATCGTCAAGGCGTACAATGCTACAGCCTGGTGAGTATTCAATGCGTTGTGTTACAGCCGGGCAGATCAGATCAATATTACCGAAGGCTTTCAGCCGTTCCAGCAATGCTAACTGGACGATACGGTTCTCGACAATATGCCCCAGATGATTCAAACCACTATCGGCAGCATCAAATTCAGTTGCGGCACGCGCTTCATCCAGCTCCCAAGTTTTCAATCGGGCATAAGGCGTAGCACGGCGGCTGATGATACCAGGCCAGGCACCAACCATTTCAAGAATATTCTCAGAGGCAACGCTGAGTGCAGATACACGTAAATCATGTTCCTGATCTGCGACAAAGGGTTTCGGTTGCTGGTGCTCCAGTACAGCAACACTCAGGTTACTGTTACCTAACGCGCAAGCCAGGGTTGCCCCCACCATGCCTCCACCCACAATCACTACATCGTAACGATTTTCCATTCAGAGACCCGTATCCAGAAAAGTGTTCAGAAAAGGAGAATGGAGGGCAGTATACTGCAGTTAAGAAACGGCAGTTAAGAAATGGATACCCCAAGTGGAAGATGTTGAAAATAGCAGAAACAAAAAACGGGAAAGGCCTCCACCCTCCCCGCTTGATCCTGGCTCATGGCAGGCCAGAATACTAAACGTCAGGATTCTCTGACAATCAACCCATATCCCGCACCACTGATGCAATGGCAGCATCAGCCGGATTGGTCAGGCCATTGGCGTAGCCTGCCCAGTTATTACCACGTGATACCAGACGCTCGATACCATTTGCAGCAGCTTTAACCGGATTTTGCGTATAACCTGCCGGGTTCGCAGTGTTATTTGCCAACATCAGCTTTTTCACTTTATTACTGGCAGTTTCATTCAACACAAGGAAGGTGTGGTCACCACCATAACCACTTGAATTGATGTCGCCTGAGCATTCCTCTACACAGATGTCAGTACCATCACTCATATTGTGAACAGAAATAAAAGAAAGGAAGGTTGGGCAATTAACATTACGTACTGTAAAGCGCCCTGCGACTTTACCAACTAGCATGTAGATGAAGCGTACATCAGAGACGACATTGGCTAGCTGCAAATCCGTACCATTACCACGAATACTAAATAGTACTGATTGCTTGTCAGAACGATCATGATCGCCTGTTACGTCTACACCGCCGTTCAGGTTCATACGACCAGCAGTCAGCACAAAGCCATGGGTCTTCTCGTGAAAGTCAGCAATTAACTCCATACGGTTTTTATCGGTGAACTCAATAGAACCCTCATCGGAACACTCAACAGTCACAACATTCCCAGCACAATTACCGAAAATATTGCCCCCCATATATACATCTTTGTTGTAACCATCCTGCAGAAGCAACGATGTACCGGTAGACACACCTCGGCCCAGCAGGTTACAGCCATGGATAAAGATCTGATCATTAACACGGGTACGAGATGCTTGCTTATAGTCATCGTCATCCGGGCCATGGATACCTGTCAGGCCGTTACGACTGCAATCAGTATCGCGGATACTGACGAAAGGTATATTGGCAAACATAATGCCTGCTTTGCTGTTATTGGTATAAGTACCGCCACGCACCGTCAGTTGACGTGTGGCAAATTTTCCTGCAAAGCCCGGGTACAGGGTTTCATCAATATTCGTTGACTGGGTCGAAATATTGGTAATACCGCTCTGCATGGGTGAGTTTTTGTAACCTGTCAGATAACCGTTATCTCGGCACACTGTGTCAACATAATGGGCTTCTTCAAAGAATTCACAGTAAATAGCGCTATTTGGCATACCGGTGATTGTGCAACGCTCAAAAACGTTAATACCACCATAGGCCGCTATACCGCACAGATAGCTGTTGGAGCCGCCATAAGCAGATCTGTTGTTAGTAATCTTTACATCAGACCACTTGATAACACCCATATCTAACGGATACTGAGCAGAAAAGCGCACACCTGTAGATGGCAAACCTGTAACAAAAATAGCGCCGTAACATTGCGTCTCAGCAACGGTGGCTTCATCGGGCTGCATTGCAGAATGGATCGGCTTCAGTGTGCCACCCCCCCACTGCACCGTTGTAGATGGTGGCACAACTACCGGCTCAGAGACATCCATCACAAAATCATCAGCAGGCATATGAACGGTAATCGCTTTGCCTTCACAGGCAGCAAACATGTATGTGATTACTTTGCGGTTATGTGTAGCTACTGTTTTCTCAGAAGGCGTGGCACCCAGATTGTCATTAAAGCCAAACATAATTGGGTCAACTGCTTTGTCTACAACCGCTTTAACTGTAACCCCTGGCGTACCTGTTGACAGTACAGAGTATCCATTCGCTATACTTCTTGACGCTGCAACAGCACTAAAGAGTGCATTACCACGGTCAGTTAAGCGAAAAATCTGGCCCACTTCAATATTGGTGCGCAGGGTTATATCTGTAGCTGTAGACATAAAAATATTTTTCATTTTTTCAATCCTTTAGAATCATCACTGACGGCCTTTTCTTCTTGTTAAGCGACAGCCTTTAAAAAGAGAAAGACCGCCATTTTATAAAGAAGAGTTAAGCCATTTCAGGCAAATCACTCTCAAAAAGGTTCACCACAGCATAATTATTGGCAACAATTCTCTTGCCATGTTCTTCAGTAAACCCATGCCAGTAGTTATTTATTGAAACCATATTTTTAATTGATCCATTAATAGAACCATTATAAGGAATAACTGAAACTGGATAGTATGCTGCCTCTGATGCCTCAACAAAATTATTGCGTAAGTCAAGATTTTTTATCTTGTACAAACGCGGCTTTGTCTCACCATCTACCTGCTTGATTGAAAGCGGTTCCAGTTTCAGGAATGTGCTATCAGCTTTACCTGTAACATTACTGATATTAATATCAACATCCCGCTCAAGAAAAGCACGTACAGTATTTGCTGATGTATCACAGTGCAAATTATCAATCGTCAAACTGCCAGAAAAACGTCCCATCACTCCATGGGTATATTTAACATTGGATCGAATATTTTTAACAATAGCACTGCCAAATGTGCCATAGCGAGACGGATGCTCTTTATCATCAGGGCCCATATTAATAGAGATCAGCGAGGCCTCCCGTAATGATTGATCAGCATTTTCACCAACACAGTTAAAATCAGCACCTGCACTAAAATCGACATAACCCGCATTCACATAAATTGCGTGATAATATTTTGTAGGGAGATTTGGGTTAAAGTTATCAGCATTAATATTGAAGATATTCTTTGATGTAAAGATAATTGAACCTTCTTCACGACAACCACCGGCCAGTGCAGAGTAACGACAGTTACCCATAACATTACCGCCAAGATAAACATCTTTATTATAAGTACCGTTAAATGACATGGAATAAGCTGCCAGTTCTTTTTTAACACCCCGTTCCGCTTCAGGTTTTTCCATGCGAATTTCTTCCAGGCGGTTTTTCAGCTTGTCTTCAATTTTCCCTTCAAGCTGACAATTATAAACATGGATCTGATCATTCTTGCGAAGACGCCCTTTATAGGCAGAAGAGTTATCACCTTCAATTGCACGATCACCGTTACCACGACAATCAGCGCCATTGATGTAAACATAAGGTACATTGCTGTAGTGAATGCCTTCATCAATATTGCCACGAAACTCACCACCAATGACGCGAAGCACACGCGTTTCATGGCCTTCGGGCACATAATATTGATGGCTGCCGGTACCGGTATTAGTAATACCGTTTCGGGCGTAGCCTGCACCGGTCAAACCACAATCATTGCAACGTGTATTGATATAATGGGCTTCAATAAAAGCGCGTGTAACAATACCGTTATTTGGCATATCTGTCACTGTACAGTTTTCGTAAATATTAATACCACCACCCGCTGAAATACCATGCAGAAAAGCATACTGGCCTGCGGTCACTACGCTATGATGAGGGTCATCAGCACCAGGACAGCGTAGTTTCACACCCACCCAGCGAATAGTTCCCATATCAATCGGATAGCCATGATGATTAAAGCGGTGGATACTGTTATAGCCATAACCATTTTCGACATCTCCGGTACAAAAAACCGCACCATAACAACGGAACGAGCCCCAATCACGCTCATACATCCCCCTGATATAGTGCCAGCGGTTTCGGTCAAGCCTCTCATCTGTGTGTTGCAGTTTCTGACCGCCGTTACCATCATCAACCCACTCCATGCAATCAGGCATTTCACCATTATGCGCCGAAACAACAGCCGTCAGCGTCCCCTTGCCCCAGATGGTGGTTGTGTTCGGGCCGACGACAACAGGCTCGGCTGCTTCCATATAGAAGTCTTCATCCGGCGTATGAATAGTCATCACACGGCCTTTACAACACGCATACATGCGCTTGAACAACGTAAAGTTTTCTATCGGCGTATTGGTTTCTTTAAAACCAAACATATAAGCGCTCAACGTATCGCCTATCTCCAGTTGCAGGCAAAAAACACCTGCGGCCGTATCAATTATATCCAGGCCATTTGCAACCAGATCTCCTTTTTTTACTACTTTAAAGTAGGCGTTATCACGGTCAGTAATCTGCAATGTCTGATTTTCTTGCAGCATTGTAGACGCAACAGCATCAGCCAGGATGCAGCTTAGAATAGTATTCATATTAAACCTTTATAATATATAAGATAATGGATGTTTAATTATTGCAATCAAACCACATCGTTTCTGGATACTTCTGTGAAAGCAGACATAGGCTTGGCTATATCACTGCTAAGGTAATCACGCAGGTAATTAGCAGAAGAAGACAGCCTTTTAATCTGACCCGTTACATCTGCACTGCCTTCAATAAAAACAGGACATTGGGTATTAGAAACAGGCCGGGAAATATTATCCGCCAAAACCAGGCTTTTAACTGAGCAATACTGTAAGCCTGAAATCCGCAGCAGTGCTTGGTCATCCTGACCTGCTGAGTTAAAACCGCCTGTAAAGTTATCAACTGTAATATCAGTTTCATCTGCTCGGTTAGTAACAATCACCGCTGAATTTTTACTGAAACAGTGAATACTACGTGCAGTAAACTTTTTACTGATATAACCACTGATAACGGTTTTAAATTTAACGCCAGAGTGAATATCAGCAACAGATACCTCAGCGCCAATTTCTGGCATATCGTTATTAATTATCAATAACGATGCGTTTTTACCTGAACGATCATGTTCACCACGTACCGTCAGACCCGGCTCCAGTTTGACCTGCCCCGCATTAACATAGATACCGTGGCAGCCTT
>JAOXSF010000084.1 GCA_025800125.1 Marinobacterium sp. | reverse complement strand
GTCAGGCCTTCGTACCAGGTTTCCAGCATCACGGATTCGCTGCGCTTACCTGGCAGTACCTGCCAGATCTCGTCAGCGGTGAAGCTGAGGATCGGCGCAACCCAGCGGGTCAGCGCTTCAACGATATGGTACAGCGCACTCTGTGCAGAACGGCGGGCATGGCCTTCCGTTGCTGCGGTGTACTGACGGTCCTTGATGATATCCAGGTAGAAGCCGCCCAGATCCTGAGAACAGAACAGGGATACTTTCTGGAAAATCTGCAGGAACTCGTACTGGTCGTAGTGACCGGCAATCTCTTTCTGCAACTGCGCAGTGCGGTCTACCGCCCACTTATCCAGTTCGACCATATCGTCGAACGCCACCATGTGCTCAGCAGGCTCGAAACCACTCAGGTTAGCCAGCAGGAAGCGGGCGGTATTACGGATACGACGGTAGGCATCAGCAGCACGCTTGATGATGTCGTCGGAACAGGTCATCTCACCACGGTAGTCTGTAGATGCAACCCACAGACGCAGAATATCTGCACCATACTTGTTCATCACTTCCTGCGGTGCAACCACGTTACCCACAGACTTGGACATCTTGCGGCCCTGACCATCGACGGTGAAGCCGTGGGTCAGTACCTGCTTGTATGGCGCACCACCTTTGATGGCGATACCGGTTTTCAGGGAGGACTGGAACCAGCCACGATGCTGGTCTGAACCTTCCAGGTACAGATCTGCCGGAGAGCGCAGGTAGTCGCGCTGATCCAGCACCGAAGAGTGCGTAACACCGGAATCAAACCATACATCCAGAGTATCGGTTACCTTGGAGTACTGCTCCGCTTCATCGCCCAGTAGTTCAGCCACATCGAGATCGAACCAGGCATCAATACCCTCTTTTTCAACACGCAGGGCAACCTGCTCAATCAGCTCAGCTGTTTTCGGATGCAGCTGCTGGGTTTCCTTGTGGATAAACAGCGTGATCGGCACACCCCAGGTACGCTGACGGGAGACACACCAGTCCGGGCTCTGATCAACCATCGCTTCGATACGGTTCTGCCCCCAGGCCGGGAACCACTCAACACCCTTGATTGCTTCCATGGCATCAGCTTTCAGACCTTTTTCAGTCATGCTGATAAACCATTGCGGCGTCGCACGGTAGATCAATGGTGTTTTGGTACGCCAGCAGTGCGGGTAGCTGTGCTGGAACTTATGCTCCAGTACCAGCGCTTCCTTCTCTTTCAGCAGCTCAACAACCGCATCGTCTACCTTGTAAACGTGCTGGCCCGCAAAGGCGCCCGCCGCTTCAACAAAAGTACCGTTGTCAGCCACCAGATTCAGAGTGCCGATGCCATAACGAGCACCGGCCTCAAAGTCTTCTACACCATGGTCTGGTGCAGTGTGTACCTGGCCGGTACCGGCATCCAGGGTTACGTGATCACCGAGGATGATCGAGCAGGTGCGCCCATCAATAAACGGATGCTGCATGGCACTATTTTCCAGCGCCTGGCCTTTGGCACGACCAACGATTGAGTACGCTTCAACGCCGTAACGTTTCAGGGCGTCTTCGATCAGACCTTCCGCCAGCACAATGCGTTCCTGGCCCAGCCCCAGATCGACCTGTACCAGTGCGTAATCCAGTTCAGCGTTCATGGACACCGCCTGGCTTGATGGCAGAGTCCATGGTGTGGTGGTCCAGATAACCACGGACACCTTGCCTTCACCGCCACCGTTTTCCAGTTCGAAACGGGATAGGAAGCCATCCGCATCAATCGGTGCATAGCGCACATCGATTGCAGTCGAAGTTTTGTCCTGGTATTCAACTTCCGCTTCCGCCAGTGCAGAACCGCCCACCACACTCCAGTAAACTGGCTTGTAGCCCTTTACCAGGTGGCCGTTTTCAACAATCTTGCCCAGTGCACGGATGATGTTGGCTTCGGTGTCGAAGTTCATAGTCAGGTATGGGTTTTCCCAATCACCCTGAACGCCCAGACGGATAAAGTCTTTCATCTGACCATCCACCTGTTTACGCGCGTAGTCGCGACACTTCTGGCGGAACGCTTTGTGGGTCACTTTCGCGCCCGCTTTACCGACTTTGGTTTCTACCTTGTGCTCAATCGGTAGCCCGTGACAATCCCAGCCCGGCACGTAAGGCGCATCAAAGCCCATCAGGGTACGGGACTTGACGATAATGTCTTTCAGAATTTTGTTAACGGCATGGCCGATATGAATATCGCCGTTCGCATACGGCGGGCCATCGTGCAGAATGAACTGATCACGACCTGCGCTGATCTCACGAATCTTCTGGTAGAGGCCCATTTTCTGCCAGCGTTTCAGCATTTCAGGCTCGCGCTTGGCCAGATTGCCGCGCATCGGGAACGCCGTTTCCGGCAGGTTCAGTGTCGATTTGTAATCAGTCATTTCAGTTTCCGGGTTCATTCGGGGCGACTGGAAAAATACGCCCGCGCCTCATCAATGTCGTTTAGGATATTCTGTTTCAGCTCATCAATACCGTTAAATTTCTGCTCTGCACGGATAAAGTGACAGAACTCGACGCTCAACAGCGAGCCGTATAAATTCTCGTTCAGATCGAACAGGTGTGTTTCCAGCACCGGGTGGGTACCATTAACAGTTGGACGGTTACCGATATTAGCAATGCCCTGCACATGACGCCCATCTGCCAGTGTCGCAATCACAGCATAGACACCACGTAACGGGCTTGGATAGCGGTGGGTACGCACATTGGCTGTGGGTACACCCAGCTGACGGCCCAGCTGCTGGCCTTTTACCACACGACCACTGATGGCATATGCCCGGCCCAGTAAACGTGCAGCCATGGCCAGATCATTCGCATCCAGCATTTTTCGAATACGGGTGCTGCTGACACGCTCCTGTTCTACTTCGAAAGTTGCGGTATTGACCACGCTAAAGCCATGTTGCAATCCAGCACGGGACAGCATGGCGTAGTCGCCACGACGATCACAACCAAAACGGAAATCATCGCCTACTACCAGATGGCGGATGCTCAACCCATTCAACAGTAATTGTTCGACAAACTCATCAGCAGACAGCTGACGCAGACGGTTGTTGAAACTCAGACAGAGCACACGATCCACGCCCTCAGCAGCCAGCAGACGTATTTTTTCATTAAAACGGGTCAACCGGCGCGGAGCGTTCTCACCGGCAAAGAACTCCTGCGGCTGCGGTTCAAAAATGATCACAACGGTCGGCAGGCCCAACTCTGCACCTTTACGCTTGAGCTGCTCCAGCACACAACGATGCCCGAGGTGGACGCCATCGAAATTACCGATTGTCGCCACGCACCCCCGATGCCGGTCACGCAGATTGTGAAGTCCCCGGATCAGTTCCATCAGTTCCCGTTACCACCTGTTCACAAGATATAACTCCGTCCTGTGACAACAGCAGCGCCACAGAGAACGGTTCAGAAAAGCGCAGCATTATAACCTGATTGTGCTGCGTGGAATACAACCTGCGGGCAGTTGTCAATAGCCTGTTTCAGACATTGCAATGCAATTTCCAGCCTGACTGAACACCGGCCCCCTCACACCATACAGTTACGTTAAGTCAGTGGTAACAGCTGGTAACGAATGCCTGTGGTCAGATTCAGGCCTTCAGATGACGTGGACGTAAGCCCAGCGCAATCAGTACCAGCAGATAAACAGCCATACCAGCACCTACCAGAATCGCCATCTGTAACGCCCTCTCAGTCAGTCCCCAGTGCAACCACTGAGTTGTATCGGCCAGCAGTGTTATCAGTAACATCGCCATCGCTACATTCGCTGCCAGTATCCGCAACAGCATCGCACCCCAGCCGGATTGCCAACGAAATACTCCCAGTTGCAGCAACCCATAGAGTAACAGCCCGGCATTAAGGAAGGCCGACAGAGCTGTCGCCGCAGCTAACCCAACATGGGCAAAAGGGCCTATCAGCAGTAGATTGAACACCATGTTAGCCACCGCCGCCTGAATGCCTATTTTCACTGGCGTTTTTGTATCCTGACGGGAGAAATAGCCCGTCGCCAGCACCTTGATCAACATAAACGCCAACAGGCCACAGCTGTAAGCACGCAGGCTCTGCGCGGCCATATAAACATCACGGTCGGCCATTGAACCATAATGGAACAATGTCGCCAGCATCGGTTCTGCCAGCAGAAACAGCGCCACGGCTGCGGGGAGACCAATCAGCAATACCATCCGTACCGCCCAATCCAGGGTGTGAGCAAAGTGTTCACCGGACTGCTCGGCATGCTTACGGGACAGGCTGGGCAGAATCACTGTGGCAATAGCAATACCAAATACACCCAGCGGTAATTCCGCCAGACGATCAGAGAAATAGAGCCAGGACACACTGCCGGTTTGCAGGAATGAAGCCAGTACCGTATCCAGCAGCAGGTTGATCTGTACCACAGACACTCCGAACAACGCTGGCAGCATCAGTTTCATAATCCGTCGCACACCCTCATCCTGAAACCCAAGCATCGGAACCGGCAACAGTTTCAGTCGCAGCAGAAACGGTAGCTGAAACAGTAGTTGCACGCCTCCAGCAATCATCACCCCCCAGGCAAGAGCCATAATGGGCTGTTCAAAGAGTGGGCTTATGAATACAGCAGCACCAATCAGGCATACATTAAGTAATACCGGGGTAAAGGCTGGAATGGCAAACTGTTCATAACTGTTGAGAATCGCCCCGGCAAAGGCTGTCATCGAAATCAACAGCAAGTAAGGAAACGTGATACGCAGCATATCCGTCGCCAGCGCGTACTTCTCGCCACCATCCTCTGCTGCCATATAGAAACCGGGCGCAAAAATCGCCGTCAGCACAGGGGCGGCAACCACAGCCACCACCGTAATAAGAATCAGAATAGAGCCCAGACTGCCTGCCACCCGGTTAACCAGCTGCTGTACATCCGTATGGCTACGCTGAGTACGGTATTCCGATAATACCGGCACAAACGCCTGGGAGAATGCTCCTTCAGCAAACAGACGGCGTAGAAAGTTAGGAATTTTAAAGGCAACAAAGAACGCATCTGCACTGCCCGAGGCGCCAAAATAGCTGGCAAATACCACATCGCGCAGCAACCCCAGCACACGCGACAGCATGGTCATAATCCCTACCACTCCACTGGAACGCAGCAGACTACGCTCTTTTTTTGCTACTGGCGGCGACTCGCTCACGGTCAGTTTCCTTTACAGTTGCCAAAAACTGGCCCATCATACCCGCCCGAGGAGATTTTCCGCTATGGTTTTGTTGACATCCAGAGCATAACCAGGAATAATCTCGCCTCTTATTTTTTCAGCCATCCTGGCTCAGGCACTGGTTGAATCTTTCTAATCCAAGTTTAAGGAGTCGGACTGTGGCAAATTCCGCAGGATCTCGTAAACGCGCTCGCCAGGCCGAGAAGCGCCGCCAGCACAATGCTAGCCTGCGCTCCATGGTGCGCACCTACGTTAAAAAAGTACTGAAAGCAATTGCTGCTGGCGATAAAGCTGCTGCACAGGCTGCTTTCGTTGAAGCTCAGCCTAAGCTGGACAGCTCTGTAAACAAAGGCATCTTCAAGAAGAACAAGGTTGCCCGTGTGAAGAGCCGTCTGAATGCTAAAGTTAAGGCAATGGCATAAGCCGGTCTCAGTTTAGCTTCGGCAACAAAAAAACCAGCTACGGCTGGTTTTTTTGTGCCTGTACTTCACAACCAGCCTACCAGACTGCCTGTAGGTAATCCGCAATCTCTCCACCTAGCTGACGATGAAACGCTGTACGATCAAACCCTGGCGGGTCCTGCGCAACCATCCCCAGTTCTGCAGCCAGAAACGCTGGAAATGGCGCAATAAATGAGTAATGTCCGGCGTTTTTCACCATACGATGTGTCAGCTTTGCTGTTGCAGGCAAGTGCTGTGCAATCACATCAGCATGGTAGGGCTCTAGCAGTTCAGCATCATACTCTGCCCGCAATAACAGCACCGGCAATTCAACCTGTGCCAGCGATTGCTGATGCCGATACAGCACACCTACTGGTGCCATCAGTACCAGCGCTTTCACCCGCGTATCCCGCTGGTGATGAATAACCGTGGCAGGCTCAGCAGGCCCTCGCCCACCCTCACAAAATGGCCCCCGCTGTGCAGCAGGTTGCTGACACAAAACATGAATCTGACCAGTATCAGCAACGCCACCTGCCACCGCAAGCGCGCTGTAACCACCAGCAGAGTGACCTATCACCACCACTTTCTGCGCATCGATACTGGCACTGAAACGGCCTGCTGCCAGCAGATGATCAATCGCTGCAGCGATATGTTTTGGCCGATTGGTCCAGTTGGCAACAGAACCCGCCGCGCGGTTATCCCGGAAGTTATTACCCGGATGCAACGGCAAGGCAACCACAAAGCCCCGTTTTGCCAGATCAATCGCAATGCTGCGATAACCCAGCTGACTGCCGCCGGAACCATGGGAAATCACCGCTAGCGGAAAGCGCCCGTCAGCAATGTCAGCCCCCAGCGCTACTTCCAGCGTAAAAGGCCCTAACTTCGCAGGCCGGGCTTCTGCCTGAGTCGGATAGATCACCACCAGCGGAAAAGACTGACCGTTGTCGGCCGAGACCGGCTCCACCCGGACAAAACCTGCGGAATACTCCACAGCAAAAACAGGCCCGGACAGTAGCAATACCGTCATCAACCACCATCGAACAGCGCACAAAAACATAGAACCTCCTTTTATTCGGCAAAACAGGCAGTCAGCGCACGGCAAAGCCAGATAGCAAAAGGCCTCGCCATTACTGGCAGGGCCCAGGTATCAAGTAAAACACTCTCTGGCGAGAAGGTTACACCTTATGGTAAAGCTCGGCACCTGTACCTTTGAACTCAGCGGCTTTATCTGCCATGCCCTGTTCAGCCTGAGCATTAATCGCAGCAACCTGCTCGTCATCCAGCTCACGCACCTCCTGGGAAATTTTCATGGAGCAGAACTTCGGACCGCACATGGAGCAGAAGTGCGCCACCTTAGCAGACTCCTTCGGCAGGGTCTCATCGTGGTAAGCACGAGCGGTATCCGGGTCCAGACCTATGTTGAACTGGTCTTCCCAACGGAACTCGAAACGCGCCTTGGACATCGCGTTATCACGGATCTGCGCACCCGGATGACCTTTCGCCAGGTCAGCAGCATGTGCTGCAATCTTGTAGGTGATAATACCGGTCTTCACATCGTCCTTGTTCGGCAGGCCAAGATGCTCTTTCGGCGTTACATAACAAAGCATGGCACAGCCATACCAACCGATCATCGCCGCACCAATACCGGAAGTAATATGGTCGTAGCCTGGCGCAATGTCGGTGGTCAGCGGGCCAAGCGTGTAAAACGGCGCTTCGTGACACTCCCTGAGCTGCTTATCCATATTTTCCTTGATCATATGCATTGGCACATGACCAGGCCCTTCAATCATCACCTGTACATCATACTCCCAGGCGATTTTAGTCAGCTCACCCAGGGTTTCCAGCTCGGCAAACTGCGCCTCGTCATTAGCATCATAAACGGAGCCCGGACGCAGACCATCACCCAGTGAGAACGAAACATCGTATGCAGCACAAATCTCACAGATCTCGCGGAAGTGGGTATAAAGGAAGTTCTCTTCATGATGTGCCAGACACCACTTCGCCATGATGGAACCACCACGGGATACAATACCTGTCATACGTTTGGCGGTCAGCGGCACGTAACGTAACAGTACACCAGCATGAATGGTGAAGTAGTCCACACCCTGTTCTGCCTGCTCAATCAGCGTATCCCTAAACACTTCCCAGTTCAGGTCTTCAGCCACGCCTTTGACTTTTTCCAGCGCCTGGTAGATTGGTACAGTGCCGATTGGTACTGGTGAGTTACGCAGAATCCACTCACGAGTTTCATGAATGTTCTTACCGGTGGACAAGTCCATAATCGTATCGGATCCCCAACGGGTCCCCCAGGTCATCTTCTCAACTTCTTCCTCAATAGAGGAAGTCAGCGCCGAGTTACCGATATTGCCGTTGATCTTCACCAGGAAGTTACGACCGATGATCATCGGCTCTACTTCCGGGTGGTTGATGTTTGCCGGGATAATCGCACGACCTTCAGCCACCTCCTGACGCACAAACTCAGGGGTAATCTCTTGCGGTAGCTGGGCACCAAAACTGTGGCCAGGATGCTGTTCAGCAACCACATTGCCTTCTGCTTTGCTCTTGGCCAGCTTCATATTTTCACGGATGGCGATGTATTCCATCTCAGGGGTGATAATACCCTGACGCGCGTAGTGCAGCTGGGTGACGTTCTTACCCTCACGGGCACGGCGTGGCTTACGCTGCAGATCAAAGCGCAGATGATCCAGTCGCAGATCAGCTTCACGCACACGACCATATTCAGAACTCAGGCCATCCAGCTGCTCAGTATCGTCACGTTCCAGAATCCAGCGTTCACGCACCGAGGCTAAGCCTTTACGCACATCAATCTGCACCGCAGGGTCAGTATAAGGGCCGGAGGTATCGTATACGTAGAGTGGCTCGTTTTGCTCACCGCCAAAACCTGTAGGGGTATCGTCCAGCGTAATCTCACGCATTGGCACACGAATATCCGGGCGGCTGCCCTCAATGTAAACCTTGCGCGATTTCGGGAATGGCTGAACGGAATCTTTATCGACTTCAGCCGTCTGGCTGAGCATGGTGCTGTCTGTCATTACGCGAACCTTCTTATCGGTTGTTATGAAATGTCAGACGGGGAATTCAGTAAAACACAGGGGAGCCTGGCATTATGCCAGCCATAGCAGACAGCACCATTACACCAGCAATCGCCAGCCAACGGGATTATCTACTCTGAGAATCCGTATGGTGCATACGGTTTATCTCGCTTCCTACGCCGGTGTTAGCCGGATCAGGTTCTACGGGTTTAATCTCAGCTCCATCACAGGAGCACCCCGACAAGACATCAGCTGGCAAGTCTGGCCTGTTCCGTGGCCGTTGTCCATGTAGCAGAGGTTATTTTCAATAGAAAAGCATTTTGTCTCAGCCTGATACGGAACGATGACTGCAATATCTCTGACATATTCATAGCAGCAACGAATGCAATTCAGTCTTTATACAGATAACAGACCAGGATTTAGGAACTTTTCTTATACAAAATCAGGGGACGAACTTCATAATGAATTTCGTGGATCTCCTGTTCATGGAATGAATGAAAAGGACGGCACGAAAAGTGATGGCAGGACAGAACGGACTCACTCGCAGGATGCGAAGGTAGTAAAAACATCACAGGGTCAGGATGCCAACCGGGGGTACTTCAAGGATCGGAGTTTCCCCCTGCCCACGCTGTCAAACGGCAGCACCCCATCCCGCTGTACGGCTATTCAGTGGCGATGGTTTGAGAATATCAGGCTCTGCCCATATGGACAGAGCCTTTCTTTTAAGCATTTTCCCTTTATTTACTGAGCTGTCCAGCCACCGTCCAGTGTAATAGTCTGTGCGGTGATATTACGTGCCATATCAGATGCCAGAAAACTGACCGTCGCGGCCAATTCTTCTACCGAAATAAACGACTTTTTCGGCATCGGTTTAAGCATGATTTCATTAATCACCTGCTCCTCACTGATGCCATGACTGGCAGCCTGATCAGCAATCTGCTTTTCCACCAGTGGCGTTTTCACGTATGCCGGGCACACCGTATTAATGGTAATGTCAGTATCCGCTGTCTCCAGCGCAACCACCTTGGAAAACCCTACCAATCCATGTTTCGCTGCAACATAAGCGCTTTTGAATGGCGATGCCACCAGCGAATGGATGGAACCGATATTGACGATACGGCCATACCCCTGCGCACGCATGATCGGTAAACAGGCACGAGCCATCATCGCGGCACCATTAAGCATTACCTGAAGCAACAGATTGAATTTTTCCGGTGGAAACTCATCCAGCGGGCAAACATGCTGCAAACCGGCATTGTTAACCAGCAGATCAATTCGCTGTCCCTCCAGTTGTGCAAAGGCCTGATCAATCGAGCTTTGCTCTGCCACATTAATCGCCAGCGCCTGAGCACTGCCACCTGGCGGCACAATCATGGCAACGGTTTTTTCTGCGGCGCCAAGGGAAAGGTCAGTAACGATGATATGGTAGCCCTGTTCAGCCAGTGCGCAGGCTACACCCTGGCCAATACCACTACCGGCACCTGTGATAAGTGCTGTCTTTTTCATATCTGGATGTCCTCAGCCACAACCCGTAACACGCTCCCTGCGATGTTAACTTGAAAGAGGTCGTAGCATATCAGGATGGATCAGAGCACCGAGCGCACCCAGAGTCCCACCTGCGTACTGTAACCCATGCTTCGAGCCTGGATGGTACCTGCTCCATCTACCAGATAGTAAGTAGGATAAGCCCTGATCTGCCAGTCACCAAAAGTCTGAGAGTTCCCCATCAACACTGGAAACGGCAACTGCTGATCAGCAATAAATTCACGTACCTCCTGTGTTGACTGATAATCCAGCGCTACCAGCTGAATGTTCAGCTCCGGTTGTTGTACTGCCAACCCTTTTAGATTGCCAATGCTCAGATGGCAAACCGTGCACCAGGGGGCAAAAAAATAGACCAGCGTTGTCCCTCTGGCAGGCAGTGCCGCTGTTTTACCCGCCAGCGTCGGCAGTACAGACTGCGGGGCGGTTTGAGCCGTTGCCAGCAGGTCTTTTGAACGCCATTGATCAATCGCAATAAAAATCGCCAGCGCGATCAGCATTTCAATCAACAAGCGGCGCCAGCGAATTCGTTTTAAACGTTCAGCCAATCGAGTTATCCATGAAGGTTTTTCAGACATGATCATGCAGTTCCTGAGCCCAGTGAAAACAGCGCTATTGCCACCAGCATCAATGTTGCTGCCGCAAAGCGTTGTACAAAGACAGAGCCAGCCGGTAAAGGTTCCGCATAACGCCAACTCAGCCAGGCCAGCACCAGTCCCAGCAGGATAGAAAATAGTCCACGCGCTGACTGCACCACACCACCAAACACGACCCCGATCCAGGCAAAGCAGGCAAACAATGCTATCAGTGCCAGAAACCAGCTCAGCGCCGCAGGCAAGCTATATACCAGCAGGTGACGCTCTTTCAACCCAGGCCACCACAACAGTGATACCAGACCAGCCAGCAGATAGCATAAGGCAACACTGAGCCCAGCCGCCTGCAAACGCGGCAGTCCTTCAAAGCGCTCTATCAGCTCAAGTACGAACAGGTCGGACACCGCGTAGCCAACACAGGCCAGCACAACCCATAACAACGCCACCCGGTGAATGATTCCACCGCTATAGCTGAGCCAGTATGCCCCCAGCAGACAGAGTCCGACACCTAGCCACTGCAAACCCTGATAACTATGCTGCAACCAGAACACACCAATCAGTGCCAGCACCAGTACCTTGATGCCCAGCAACGGCGACACCCGTGACGCCGGGCTGTGTTTCAACGCCCGATAGAGTGCTGTCTGCGCCACCAGATAACAGCCCATCGCCCCCAGCAACGGCCAGATATAGCGCGAGACTTCCAGCGCCTGCACATCCCAGACCAGCGGCAGAGACAACAGCGACAACAAACCGATACTGAGGTGATTAAGCAAAAACTGGCTCAGCGCTCCGGTCTGAAAACGGGCAGTAAATGTTGCAGAGAAGAGATAAGAGACGGACTGCAGCAACGCCGCTGTCAGCCCGAACAAAATACCGGTAATCATCAGAGGCCCCTGGCCAGACGCATGGAAACGCCATTGTGGCAGCCCGCTGCCGGGCAAGCCAGTCAGGCACGCTGCTCAGTGACGCTCGCCGTAGCGGTCTGATCGGCCCAGAGCTGTGCCACCATTTCACTGACTGGCCCCTGTGCGCCCTGTGCCAGCCACTGGCTCAATACAGTGGCTACGTCCGGCCAGCACTGCGGTCCAGGCGGCTCTCGCTCCAGCCAGGCCTCCAGCAAATAGGGGTCGGTTTCCTCCATCACCACCGCCAGCCCCAGCTGCTCCAGCACCCGAGCATTGCTCATCTGCTCAAGCTGACCTGCCAGTGGCCGGGTCAGAATCTTTTTGCCGTACTGAATTGCTTCACTGATCAGCCCGAATCCAGCATTGCAGATCACCCCGCAACAGCTGGCCAGATCACGCTGAAAACCATCCCGACTGAAAGGTCGAAAGTGCAGATGCCCTTGCTCTATCGGCTCAGCAATATCGGTATAGATATAAAACTGGTAATCATGAAACGGCCGCAACAGACGAGCGATCTGCTCACGCTGGTCAAAAGCCAGGTACACCAACACTTTGTGCCGTTCACAACAGGCTGGATAGAGCGGTGGCTGAATCAGTGGTGGTAACATCGGCTGACCAAAGTGATGCCAGTGCAAGCCGATCGCCTGATCCACCGGGGCAAACCAACGCACCAGCTTCGCCATGGTCTGCGGTCGCAGATGACCCGGCACCGGATAGAGAAAACCGTACTGATGGGCAATACCAACACTGGGTACCTGTTGCTTACGGGCTGCCCAGGCAGTGATCGGCTCAAAATCGCTCAGCACCAGGTCGTAACGACTCAGATCAAGCGCTCTGACATCCTGCCAGTAACGCATCAGCTGCAAATCACGCAGGGTTTGCCACCAGCGCACCCGCCCCTGCGCCATCGCGAAGGTTAACCCGGTACGGGTCTGATAATCACCGAAAGGCTGCATATCAAAGTAGCGTTGTGGCGGACGGCCACTGAACAGATAGTCCACCTCAATACCTGCTTTCTGCAAGGCCGGTGCCATTACCCTGGCACGGGTGATATGGCCATTACCGGTTGCCTGCACACCGTAAAGAATTCGCATGATTCTGCTCCGGTCAAAGCGTAGCAAGGTTGAGTGCCAACACCGCACTGCTGATACCCAATAAGGCCCCCGCAGCTATATCGCAGGGGTAGTGCACTCCCAACATCACACGGGACACACCTATCAAAACTGCCAGGCTGTAACTGAACCCGGTCAGCGCCGGATAGTAATGGCCGAGCAACGTAGCAACGACAAACGCTGCAGCCGCATGACCAGAAGGAAAACTGAAACGATCTGAAGGTTCGATGGCCGCAGTACAGTCGTTATAACGATGGCAGGGCCGGGCACGACGAATGCTGTTTTTCAGTAGCAGATAGAGAGGTAGTTCAATGAGAAACGCCAGCAGCCCGACCTGAAGAAAAGCAACACCGTATTGAGGCTCCAGCCAGGCCAGCATCAGCGCCAGCCCCAGATAGAGCGGGCCATCACCACAGCGGGAAATCTGGCGGCTAATAAACTGCACCGCCTGAATGCGGCTATACCCCTGACACCAGTAAAATGCGAACAGATCAAAACTACTGAGTTTTTCACGTAACAGCCCAAGTACAAGCGCATTCATCACAGCAGACCTTCGGTTTGTCCTGTCTACTGCGCATGTTGCACTCTGGCCAATGACGATTCGGTTACAAAGGATTGATGGTTTGGTGAACGTTTGTCCACCCGTGATTTTCTACCATTGAGGCTTAGCCCAGCGTACGATGGAACCAGTTAGCAGCCAATTCCAGCAACTGTGGTGTCTGCATCCAGGGCATCATATGCCCCGCACGGGATACAGGCTGCAACTCGAATGGATGACAACAGTGGCGCACAACGCGCTCAGAGTAGGCAAGCGGCAATACTTCATCCCGGTCACCATGGATAATCAGCGCCTGAAAATCAAACTGCTTACGCACCACCGCACTGCGATGATTAAACAGACTGGACAGGGTGGTAATCGGGTAGTCGTAGATAATCAGCGGGTCATTGTTAATCGCCTCTGCAGCCGGATGGCCTGCCATCAGTTGGCGAAAATCAACCAGCGCACCCAATGGTAGCTCCAGTTGTGGAAAGAAGAACGCACTGCTCCAGGTCCACTGCCAGCCCGCCCAGTGCAACAGATCTGGTGGCAGATCTGGCAATAGCAACGTACCACAGAGCACCGAATCAATCCGGCTGTCCAGTTCTGCCGCACTGACCGCCAGCAATGAGCCAATCGAAAACCCGAATACACCAAAGCCGCCCCGATAACGGAGACTGAGCTGATCAATTGCCTGGCTGATAATTTCATCCATCTGCTCAACGGTATAGACACCACGGCGGCCCTGCGAGTAACCATGGCCGGGGGGATCAATACCCAGCACATTAAAACCGCTATCACTAAGCCGGGCCAGCAGTTCAGCATAGAGTTCCACATAGGTACCTATACCAGGCAGGAAGATCAGCGTCGGTGCGTCTTCATGATAGTGGTACAGCTCAGTATGAATACCATCTGACAACTGGATTATCTGACGACGTGGCAGCCACAGCTCTACACCCAGACGCTCTCTGAACCACTGACGATGCTGCCTGAAAGTTTCACTGCCAGCCATCCCCGGCCCCTGTGCATTATCCATCTGCAAATATCCTCTTTAACTGAAAGAACTGCTAACCGACAGAGCGTTTAATTGACAGAACGGTACAAGTTGTCTTTCAACGCTGACAGCTGCCACAAAATACCGTTGAGCGTTGCCCTAAACGAATTTCGCTCAGCACCTGGCCACAACCTGGACAAGGCTCTCCTGCCCGGCCATATACATTCAGCTGCTGGGCAAAGTAACCAGGCTTGCCATCACCACCAACAAAATCTTTCAGAGTCGTACCGCCCTGTTCAATCGCCCGTGCCAGTACTGTTTTGATCTCATCTACCAGCCGCGCCAGCCGCGCTTTCGAAATACGCCCAGCCGCCCGCTGTGGATGGATGCCAGCAGCGTACAGCGCTTCGTTGGCATAGATATTACCAACCCCCACTACCACATGGTTGTCCATAATGAATGTTTTGATAGCGCTACGACGGCCTTCGGCACAAGCCGCCAGGTAATCGACATTAAAGTCATCAGTCAGCGGTTCCGGCCCCAATGAAGCCAGCAGACTGTGGGCCTCTCCGGCAGGCTGCCAGAGTACAGCGCCGAAGCGACGCGGGTCGTGCAGCCGTAATGCCAGACCACTGTCCAGGCACAGATCTACATGGTCATGCTTATCAGCCTGTTGCTCAGAATCGACCATCCGCAAACTGCCAGACATCCCCAGATGCACCAGCAACGTACCAGGTTCAAAGCCAATCAACAGGTACTTCGCCCGCCGTTCCACAGATAAAATCGGCAGACCCGGCAGTATATCGTGAAGCTCAGCAGGTATCGGCCAGCGCAGTTTTGGCTGACGTACGACAAACTCGGTAACTGTACGGTTACGGATATGAGGCGCAATACCCCGGCGGGTTGTTTCAACTTCAGGTAATTCTGGCATAAGTTGCAATCCGGTGGACTGGTTAACAGCACTATCGTTCGTTCATGCCATCATACCGGATCACCGGACTGCACAGGCAGTTTTCAGCCAGGACTACGCCGTACCGTCAGCCAGACACCGGTAACTGCCACCGCAATCCCCAGCAGCGCGATCACATTGAGGGTTTCATCAAACAACAACCAGGCCTCCAGCGCCGTCAAGGCTGGCACCAGATAGAAATAGCTGGCCACCTTACTGGCTTCGCCTTCACGAATCATCACCAGCAACAACAGAATCGCAGTCACAGACAATGCCAGTACCATCCAGGCCAGCGCACCAATCAACGGCCAGCTCCAGTTCACCACGCCCGAATCAAACTGCCAGACCAGCAGACCCAGCACAATCGTCGTCGCAATATACTGCCAGAAAGCCCCCACCATCAGATCCACTCCAGCACCGAAGCGTTTCTGGTACAAGGTTCCGAACGATATCGCCAACAGCGCGATAACAGCAGCCGCCCAGGCGTCAGCCCCCACCGGCCCACTATCGCCTTCCAACGTCTGGCTGACAACCAGCAACACACCCACCAGACCAAGCCCCAGACCAAGCCATTGAGCGCCTTTCAGGCGCTCACTGAGCCAGATAAAACCCACCAGCGCGGTCAATAATGGCTGTAGCCCCATGATCACCGCAGTTACCCCAGCGGGCATCGACCAGTCGATGGCAGCAAAAACACCACCCAGATAACCGGCATGTACCAATGTTCCCACAACCATCTGATGACCCACCTGTCGTGGTGTGCACCACTGCGGCTTACGCCACCACAATAACCCTGTGAACATTAGCAAGGCCAGCAGCATACGCGCCAGCAATACACTAAATGGTTCCATATAAGGTACCGCATAACGGGCACCGATAAACCCGGTACTCCATATCCCCACGAACACCCAGGGCACCAGTGCCAGACGTTGTTCTTTGCTCAGCATCATTGTTCTTACCTCCGAGAAGCGAATGTAACCGCCTCGTCGACAGGTCAAAAGAGCCAGCAACACATCGAAAAAATGGGTACAGAGATAGATCTGATGGTCATATCAAGACTAAAACATTACCCTGTACCCATGAAACGCTATCAACAACTGAGCCATAAACTACGTTTACGTATTGAACGGGGTGAGTTTCATCCGGGCAGCCTTCTGCCTTCAATCCGGGCGCTAAGTCAGCAGTACCAGCTCAGCCGCAACACAGTGATCCACGCACTGGCCTTGCTGGAAGAGGGTGGTCTGATTCAGTCTCGACCACGGCAGGGTTTTCAGGTCTGCACTGGCAATGTTACAGTGCCGCCGATTCGTCCCCGTGAAGTCACCTTGGGTGCCACCGCATTCAGCGTGCTGGGCGCCGCTAACCGGCCGGGCATTCTGGCGCTGGGCTCCGCTGACCCGGACAATCACTGGCCACTAGTGGACTGGCTCTATCGACGTATGGCTACCAGTGCCCGTCAGCGCGGTGGAAACCCTGATCGCAGTAGCCACTACAGCTTGCCTGCCGGAGACCCACACCTACGTCACGCACTTGCTGACCATCTTAACGCCACCACATTTTCCTGTAACAGCGAGCAGATCATCATTACCCAGGGCGCTCAGGAAGCCCTGTCTCTTACACTGCGTACCGTAGCGGAACCTGGCGATCTAATCGCAGTGGAATCGCCCTGTTACTACGGCACCCTGCAATGTGTAGAAGCGCTGGGCCTGAAAGTGTTGGAAGTTCCAGCCAACTCAGTGACTGGTATTGATCTGGACGCACTGGAAACCACCCTGCAACAATGGCCGGTCAAAGCTCTGCTTACTAACCCCACCTGGAATAATCCACTGGGGTTCAACCTTGACCCACAAGGACGACAGCGACTAATGGCACTGGCTAATCAGTGGGATATAGCTGTCATTGAGGATGACGTGTTTGGTGAACTCAGCTTTAATGGCCAACGCATCAGCCCACTTAAGGTACTGGATACCGATGAACGGGTACTCTATTGTGGTTCTTTCTCAAAAAGTCTGGACGCCGATATTCGTATCGGATGGGTATTACCGGGACGCTATTTCGAACGCTTACACTATCTGAAATTTGTCACCAGTATCGCCTGCCCTGGTCTACAGCAGCAAAGCCTGGCCGAGCTGCTACGTGGCCGACGCTACCGCCAACATCTGAACCGGGTTGGCCCTTGCTACGGAGAGCGAGCACAACGCCTGGCGGACGATGTACGCCGCTACTGGCCAACAGATACCCACTTTATTCTGCCGCGAGGTGGTATGTTACAGTGGTTTGAACTACCCGAAGCCATCAACAGCGACCAGCTGTTTCGTCAGGCACTGGCAGAAGGCATCGGCCTGTCACCAGGTAATCTATTCTGTACCGATGACCGCTTTGGTCACCATCTGCGGCTCTGCTTCGCATGTTACCGACAGGATAAAAAGCAGCAGCGTGCCATTGCCCGAGTGGGAGAGATGATGGCGCTCAATCTCAACTGACCATGCAGAGCCCCAGACACAAAAAAACCGCCCGTAGGCGGTTTTTTCAGGTCAAAACGGCGCTCAAAGACACCAGAATCAGAGTAAAACTCAGCTTACCGCATCGTCCGCTTCCAGATCTTTCATAGACAACTTGATACGACCACGCATGTCGACATCAAGCACCTTAACTTTAACCATCTGATCCATCTGAACGTAGTCGGTCACTTTCTCAACACGCTTGTTGTCAATCTGAGAGATGTGGACCAGACCGTCTTTGCCCGGCAGGATGTTCACGAATGCACCAAAATCTTCGATACGCACAACCTTACCTTCGTAGATCTTACCAACTTCAGCTTCAGCCGTGATTGCCAGTACACGGTCGATGGCAGCTTTGGCAGATGCTTTTTCAGCGGCGTAGATACGTACGTTACCATCATCTTCAATGTCGATAGTCGCACCAGTTTCTTCGGTCAGCGCACGGATAGTTGCGCCACCTTTACCGATCAGATCACGGATTTTCTCAGGATTGATCTTCAGCTGAGTCATCGCTGGTGCGTTATCTGGCAGCTCTGGACGTGCATAACCAATAGTTTTGGCCATTTCACCCAGAATGTGCTTACGTGCGTGGTAAGCCTGCTCCAGTGCGATTTCCATGATCTCTTCAGTGATACCGGTGATCTTGATGTCCATCTGCAGCGCGGTTACACCTGCTTCAGTACCGGCTACTTTAAAGTCCATGTCACCCAGATGATCTTCATCACCCAGGATGTCAGTCAGAACAGCAAAGCGCTCTTCTTCTTTCACCAGACCCATTGCAATACCGGCAACCGGTGCTTTCAACGGTACACCTGCATCCATCATGGACATGGAAGCACCACATACGGATGCCATGGAGCTGGAACCGTTAGATTCAGTGATTTCAGAAACAATACGGATGGTATATGGGAACTCTTCCTGAGTTGGCAGTACTGCTGCAACACCACGACGCGCCAGACGTCCGTGACCGATCTCACGACGGCCTGCACCTGTCATACGACCACACTCACCTACAGAGTAAGGAGGGAAGTTGTAGTGCAGCATGAATGGGTCTTTGCGCTCGCCTTCAATGGCATCGATGATCTGCACATCGCGTGCAGTACCCAGCGTACAGGTCGCGATAGACTGAGTTTCACCACGAGTAAACAGCGCAGAACCGTGAGTACCTTCCAGCAGGTTAACCTTGGTATCGATCGCACGCACAGTCTTGCTGTCACGACCGTCGATGCGTGGCTCACCATCCAGAATACGGGTACGAACAGTCTCTTTTTCCAGAGAACCGAAGATTGCGGCAACTTCAGCAGCATCTTCACCTTCTTCTTCAGAGGACAGCTTGTCAATAACAGCACTACGCAGCTCTGCCAGCTTGTTCTGACGCTCCAGCTTGATTGCAGTCTGGTATGCCTGGGCAATACCTTCACCAGCCTCAGCACGTACTTTGGCAATCAGCGCTTTGTTCTTCTCAGGTGCAGCCCACACCCATTTCTCTTTACCTGCTTCTGCAGCCAGTTCGTTAACAGCGTCAACAACAACCTGCATCTCCTGATGCGCGAACAGTACTGCCCCCAGCATCTCATCTTCGATCAGTTCCTGTGCTTCGGACTCAACCATCAGTACAGCATCAGACGTACCTGCAACGACCATGTCTAGCTCAGACTCAGCCAGCTGTTCATAGGTCGGGTTCAGAATGTAGCCTTCGTCTTCGGTGAAACCGACACGGGCTGCACCAATCGGCCCCTGGAACGGAATACCAGAGATTGCCAACGCTGCAGATGTACCGATCATGGCAGCGATATCCGGGTCATTTACTTTATCAGCAGACATTACGGTGCAGACAACCTGCACTTCGTTCATGAAGCCTTTAGGAAACAGTGGACGGATAGGACGGTCAATCAAACGGGAAGTCAGCGTTTCTTTTTCAGAAGGACGTGCTTCACGCTTGAAGAAGCCACCCGGAATACGGCCAACCGCATAGTATTTCTCCTGGTAGTGCACGGACAGCGGGAAAAACCCCTGACCTTCTTTGGCTTCCTTCGCACCAACAACAGTACACAGAACCTGTACACCACCCATGGTTACCAGTACAGAACCCGTAGCCTGGCGAGCAACACGGCCCGTTTCGATAGTAACTTCGTGGTTACCAAACTGGAAAGTTTTCGTTGTTACCTGAAACACAATGTTTTCCTGTAATTGCCAGCACCTCAAGACAGATCGTTCTTGAAACAGATAATCTCGGGCGCTGAAGTTCTGAACAGTACAACCAGATCTGTCACACTATTTCGCGCTTCAGCCAGTACTCAGCTGGGCTCTCAGTCAGATTTGCAACTAACTCCAGAGAACTAAAAACACAGATGAGTACAGGCCAGACAGGTAGCTGAAACAGTGGCCCTATGTCTGGTCATGTTATGCCTGCTTATTAGACTCAGGCATGGTAAATCGTAAAATATGACAAATAGTAAAAAGGGCCATACTCAGTATGGCCCTTCGTGAATCACGTCTTAGCGACGCAGACCCAGCTCACCGATCAGCGTCAGGTAGCGATCAGCATCTTTCTTCTTCAGGTAGTCCAGCAGCTTACGACGCTGGTTAACCATACGAATCAGACCACGGCGAGAGTGGTGGTCGTGCTTGTTAGCTTTGAAGTGACCCTGCAGACCTTCGATGTTAGCAGACAGCAGCGCAACCTGAACTTCAGGGGAACCAGTGTCGTTTTCGCCACGTGCGAATTTAGCAACGATTTCTGCTTTCTTCTCTACGGACAGTGCCATGGGAGTATCTCCAAATATGCTGACAGCCTTTGGCTGTCGTTAAAAGAAACGATGCACCGAGCATATTTCCAGTACAACGCCACACACCGATGGGTCACCCCATCAGAAATTAATTTGTAACCGCGATCAGATCACTCTGACTATCAGTTTTCAAAGCTCTGGTGTGTCAGGCTCCGGTTTTACAACGCACTGATCTACAAAGCCCCCGTTTTACAGAGCCGCTGAGCACGCAGTTTATTGCCCTCACTGATGCGACCGACACCGAGGAAACGGTCGTCATTTGCAAACAGTTTGATGCAATCTGTCTCACCGCTATCCAGCTGATTAGCATTCAACACGACGGTCTGGCCATTACAGATCTTACCGACCTGATGAGCATCCAGTGCCAGCGTGGGAACATTCGGGCCCAGTGCGGTCCATATGGGCAATAATAACGCATCCAGACGATTTTGTACGCTTTCTATATCACCTTGATCTGCTTCTGTCAGCTGTGCCAGTTGTTCTATATCAGCAACAGGCATCATCTGTGGCGCCTTGAACGGCCCAGCGTCCAGGCGATGCAGTTTTGCTACGTGAGCACCACAACCAAGCAACAAACCCAGGTCTTCAACAATAGAGCGAATATAAGTGCCCTTGGAACAACGAATATCCAGATCAACCTCATCACCACGAAAATCAAGCAACCTGATTTCGTAGATAGTCACCCTTCGAGGTTTTACTTCAACCTCAATGCCCTTACGCGCCAGTTTATACAACGGCTGGCCGTTGAATTTGAGCGCAGAAAACATGGAAGGTACCTGTTCGATCTCACCGGTAAAGTTATCATCCAGCAGTTGCTGAATACGTTCACGGGTTACATCAGCGCCCACCTCAGCAGTCGCAACCACTTCACCATCGGCATCAGAGCTGTCGGTACGAATACCCAGCTTCGCAGTGGTCTGGTAACGCTTATCGGAGTCGAGCAGATACTGGGAAAATTTTGTGCCTTCGCCAAAGCAGATAGGCAGCATACCGGTTGCCAGAGGGTCCAGCGCACCGGTATGTCCTGCTTTAGCAGCACCGAAGAGCCGCTTGACCTGCTGCAGCACGCCGTTAGAGGTTACCCCCTGCGGTTTGTGCAGCAGCAGAATACCGTCAACATCGCGGCCACGTTTACGTCGCGCCACGCTTAGTCCTCGTTGTTGGTATCAGTGTCAGCTTCGGTTTTCTTCTCCATCTGGTAGGCCTTTTCAATCAGGCCATGCAGATGGCGACCACGCTCAATGGTGGAGTCGAAGTGGAAACGCAGCTCTGGCATTACGCGCAGCTTGATGCCGCGCGCCAGTTCGTGGCGAAGATGGCCAGCAGCGCCTTTCAGCACTGCCAGACTATCTTTGATCGCCTGCGCTTCGTCCTGATCCCCAAACGGCATCACGGTCACATAAACATCAGCGTAACCGAGGTCCTTACTGATTTTTACATGGCTGACCGTGATCATGCCCAGGCGCGGATCTTTCAGATCACGCTGGATCAGGCGGGCCAGGTCTTTCTGAACCTGGTCCGCTACACGCTGTGTACGACTGAATTCTTTAGCCATTACAGGGTACGCTGTACTTCTACAGTGTCAAAGACTTCGATCTGGTCGCCGACTTTAACATCGTTGTAGTTCTTCACACCGATACCACATTCCATGCCCTGACGAACTTCGTTGACGTTATCCTTGAAGCGACGCAGGGATTCCAGCTCACCTTCGTAGATAACAACGTTGTCACGCAGTACACGGATACGCTTGTTACGGTATACGGTACCTTCGGTAACCATACAGCCAGCAACGGCACCGATCTTAGGCGCACGGAATACGTCACGTACTTCTGCGATACCCACGATCTCTTCACGGTACTCAGGAGACAGCAGACCTGTCATTGCCTGTTTAACGTCATCGATGATGTCGTAGATTACGCTGTAGTAACGCAGTTCCAGCTCTTCACGCTCAACAACCGCTTTCGCCTGTGCATCCGCACGCACGTTAAAACCAATCATGATCGCAGAAGAAGCTACCGCCAGGTTGGCGTCAGTCTCAGCAATACCACCCACACCGGAAGACACGATGTTCACTTTTACTTCGTCAGTAGACAGATCTTCCAGTGCTGCTGACAGTGCTTCCAGGGAACCACGAACGTCTGCTTTCAGTACGATGTTCAGAGACTTCACATCGCCAGCCTGCATGTTGGAGAACAGGTTCTCCAGCTTGGCTTTCTGCTGACGGGCCAGTTTGACCTCACGGTATTTACCCTGACGGAAGAGTGCAACTTCACGTGCTTTCTTCTCGTTGGTTACCATGGTGAACTCTTCGCCCGCGTTTGGCGTGCCGTCCAGACCAAGGATCTCAACAGGGATCGCAGGACCCGCTTCTTCGATCGGTTTACCATTCTCGTCCATCATGGCGCGAATACGACCGTAGTGCAGACCGGCCAACACGATGTCGCCTTTACGCAGAGTACCGTTCTGAACCAGCAGGGTTGCAACCGGACCTCGCCCTTTATCCAGACGGGATTCAACCACAACACCCTGACCTGGACCTTCCGGCGCAGCCGTCAGTTCCAGCATTTCAGCTTGCAGCAGAACAGCGTCCAGCAGCTCGTCGATACCCAGACCAGACTTGGCGGATACGTGGACGAACTGAGTGTCACCACCCCACTCTTCCGGCAGAACATCACGCTGAGCCAGTTCGTTTTTAACGCGATCCGGATCGGCTTCTTCTTTATCCATCTTGTTAACAGCGATAACCAGAGGTACGCCCGCCGCTTTCGCGTGCTGAACAGCCTCTTCGGTCTGCGGCATTACGCCGTCATCCGCTGCAACCACCAGGATAACGATATCCGTCAGCTGAGCACCGCGTGCACGCATCGCGGTAAACGCTGCGTGTCCAGGAGTATCCAGGAAGGTTACCATGCCGTTATCGGTTTCTACGTGGTAGGCACCGATGTGCTGGGTAATACCACCAGACTCACCTGCAGCAACGCGGGTAGTACGGATGTAGTCCAGCAGGGATGTTTTACCGTGATCAACATGACCCATGACGGTAACAACCGGCGCACGGCCTTTTTGCTCACCACTGGAAGCAGCAACGCTTTCCAGCAGCGCCTCCTCTACTGCGTTCTCCTGCAGTGGCTTCGGCGTGTGGCCCATCTCTTCAACTACCAGAATGGCAGTATCCTGATCAATCACCTGGTTGATGGTTGCCATAGCCCCCATCTTGAACATCACCTTGATGACTTCCGCAGCTTTTACGGACATCTTCTTGGCCAGTTCTGCAACTGTAAGACTCTCAGGAATAGTTACTTCATGCACCTGACGCGCTGTTGGCTCCTTGAAACCATGCTCATTCGGGCGATTAGACTGATTACGCCCACCCTGACCTGGCTTACGACTCAGCTTGCCACCGCGACGATTACCGCCATCGCGACCACCTGGCTTGTTACCGCCACGGGTGTTGCGTGCATTGCCTTTCTTCTGGTCACGACGACCATTACCATCATTTCGGCCACCACGGTCACCCGCAGCGCCTGCATTTGCTGTACGTGCAGCGGCTTTCGCTGCCAGCTCTTCGGCCTGACGACGAGCGTCTTCCTGAGCCTGGCGGCGTGCATTGTCTTCAGCTTCGCGTTTGCTAGCGGCTTCTTGTTCCGCCTTACGCTTCGCTTCCTCTTCCGCTTTACGCTTGGCTTCTTGTTCTGCCACTCGCTTCGCTTCCTCTTCTGCTGCTTTGCGCTGAGCGTCTTCTTCCGCTTTCAGGCGTTCAGCTTCCAGGCGTGCCGCTTCTTCTGCTTCCGCTGCCCGGCGCGCTTCTTCTTCACGTGCTGCGCTGGTGTCCAGCTCTTCACGCTTGACATAAGTGCGCTTCTTGCGCACCTCTACATTAACTGTTTTTTTCTTACCCGAGGCGCCGGAAGCAACCTTGAGCTGACTGGTGGTCTTTCGTTTCAAGGTAATCTTCTTCGGCTCGCCGCCGTCAGCGTCCTCACCATGACTACGCTTGAGATGCACCAGTAGCGTCTGACGCTCGCTCTCTGATACAGATGCACCCTCACTCTTGCCACTGATGCCCGCTTCCTGCATCTGCGTCAACAGACGCTCAACGGAAACACCAACCATTTCGGCAAGCTGTTTAACTGTGACTTCTGCCATTCAGATTCTCCTCTTCCGTTACCGGATTACGCCTCGTCGGCAAACCACGGGGCTCGAGCTGTCATGATCAGCGCAGCGGCGCGTTCCTCCTCCAGCCCTTCAATATCCAGCAGATCTTCAACTGCCTGCTCCGCAAGATCTTCCATGGTGATTACACCCTGGGCAGCCAGCTGGTAGGCCAGAGCCTTGTCCATACCGTCCATATCCAGCAGATCCTGAGCGGGTTCCGTGCCATCCAGCTTCTCTTCACTGACCAGTGCCAGATTCAACAAAGCATCTTTTGCACGAACACGCAGTTCAGTAACGATTTCTTCATCGAAACCGTCAATTTCCAGCATCTCCTCTTCCGGTACATAGGCGATCTCTTCCAGCTGAGTAAAGCCTTCGTCAACCAAGACCTGAGCGATGTCATCATCAACATCCAGATGCTGCGTAAAGGTCTCCAGGACTGAACCGATTTCCGATTGCTGCTTGGCGGCGGCATCTTCTTCCGTCATTACGTTCAGTTCCCAACCAGTCAGTTCAGATGCCAGACGCACGTTCTGACCGCCGCGACCAATTGCCATTGCTAGTGCTTCCTGAGCAACAGCAACATCCATAGCATGGGTTTCTTCATCAATGATAATGGAAGCAACGTCCGCTGGAGACATAGCATTGATGACCAACTGTGCCGGGTTGTCATCCCACAGGATTATATCAACACGTTCATTGCACAATTCATTAGAAACAGCCTGTACACGCGCACCACGCATACCAACACAGGCACCAACCGGATCAATACGACCGTCATTGGTTTTCACCGCGATTTTGGCACGGGAACCCGGGTCACGTGAAGCTGCACGAATTTCGATCACTTCTTCAGCAATCTCAGGTACTTCAATACGGAACAACTCAATCAGCATTTCAGGACAGGAGCGGCTCAGAATCAGTTGTGGACCACGACCTTCGCTACGCACTTCCTTTAGGATGGCACGTACACGATCCCCCATACGGAATGCTTCACGAGCAATAGTCTGATCACGTGGCAGCAGAGCTTCAGCATTATTACCCAAGTCAACAATAACGTTATCGCGAGTCACTTTCTTGACAGTACCAGAAATCAGCTGTCCCTGACGATCACGATACTGCTCAACAACTTTGGCACGCTCAGCTTCACGCACTTTCTGCACAATAACCTGTTTGGCAGTCTGCGCTGCTATACGGCCAAACTTGACAGACTCAACTTGCTCTTCCCAAGTATCACCAGGCTTCAGATTGGTATCAATTTCCTCAGCCTCCTCCAGCGTCAGCTCAGTACCCAGCGCTGGCACTTCGTCATTAGAGACCACCAGGTAACGGCGGAATGACTCATAATCACCGGTCGCTCGGTCAATTTGGACACGGATATCCGCTTCTTCTTCGTAACGTTTCTTGGTAGCCGTTGCCAGCGCCAACTCAATCGCCTCAAAGATAACCTCACGGGAGACATCTTTTTCGTTGGAGACCGCCTCTGCAACTAACAGAATTTCTTTATTCATGCTTCGCCCTGATTCCTCAAACCCGCATTCAGAACTGTGGAATAACGTGTGCTTTATCAATACTGTCGATTGGCAGCAGATATTCTTCTTCTTCCACGACCAGCAGAACATCATCGCCTTCTACGCCATTCAGTCGCCCTTTAAAACGACGTCGACCATCAAACGCGATTCGCAGTTTTATGTCGGCCTGCTGACCGGCATAGGCTGCAAACTGTTCCAGTGTAAACAGAGGACGATCCATACCGGGAGACGAAACTTCCAGATTGAACTGGCCGCTGATGGGGTCTTCCACATCCAGCACGCCGCTGACCTGGTGGCTCACTTTGGCACAGTCATCCACTGTGATGCCCTGCTCGGCATCAATATAGACCCGCAGGACGCTATGTTTACCCTGCGAAAGGTAGTCGATTCCCCAGAGCTGATAGCCCAGTGCCGTTACTGCAGGCTCAATCAACTCATTCAACAGTTTCATCTTGGCTGACACAGACACCTCACCAGATGTGGGTTCAGAAACAAAAAATGGGTCATAAAGACCCATTTCTGACAACTGGCGTCTCAGTTGCAAAACGCCAGCTACGAAAAAGCCCCTGACTAGGGGCCTTTTCTGAAAATAAGGTTGGTAGCGGGGGCCGGATTTGAACCGACGACCTTCGGGTTATGAGCCCGACGAGCTACCATGCTGCTCCACCCCGCATCAGAAACAGGTGCATATTATAAAGCCCACCTGCTGGCTTTTCAAGATGGTGCCCAAGGCCGGACTCGAACCGGCACGGCCGTACAGCCACTACCCCCTCAAGATAGCGTGTCTACCAATTCCACCACTTGGGCAAAACCTTTATCAGTCTGCTGTTGGCACATCTGCATCAGCAGGCACCACAGGAGACCCCTCAAGAACAGGAAGCTGCGCGTCTCCACTACCTGCCTGAGCCTCAATAACTTCTGCTGCTGGGACGCCTGCATTTACTACAGCATCTGCTTTATCCTTAGCAAAAACAGCAAGGACAAAGCTTGTAACAAACAAGCCTGCCGCCAGAACAGCTGTAATACGAGCAAGGAATGACGTATTACCACTGGAGCCAAACACTGTCTGGGAAGCTCCGCCACCAAAGGAAGCACCCGCTTCGGCACCTTTACCCTGCTGAAGAAGAACCAGAGCAATAATACCGGCCGCCAGCAAAACATGTGCGATGAGAACAATTGCTTCCATCTTCAAACCGTCAGTTATGCAGCCGCTGCGGCGCTGCAGATTGCAAGAAAATCATCTACTTTTAACGACGCACCACCTACCAGACCGCCGTCAATATCTGGCTGAGAAAACAACTCTGCTGCATTTACCGCATTTACGCTACCGCCATATAAAATACGCACGGAAGCAGAAACCTCAGCATCAGCAGCCGCAAGCACAGCACGAATAGCGCCATGCACCTCTTGCGCTTGCTCAGGTGTTGCAGTACGACCAGTACCTATTGCCCAAACCGGCTCATATGCCACAACCAGCTTACTGAATGAAGCAATACCGCAGCATTTCAGCACGGCATCTATCTGAGCTTCAACCACAGCCAGAGCCTGACCTGAATCACGCTGCTCTAAGGTTTCACCTACACACAGCACAGGTATAACACCTGCTTCAAGCGCAGCCTGGCACTTCTCAGCCACTTGCGCATCGGTTTCACCAAATAGGGAACGACGCTCAGAGTGACCAACAATAACATAGTCACAATTAAAATCTGCCAGCATGGCCAGCGATAACTCGCCAGTGTATGCTCCACTTTCATACTCACTGACATTCTGCACCCCCACCTTAATAGAAGATGTAGAAACTTTATCAGCAACCTGCTGCAAATAAACTGCAGGTGGACACACCAGGACATCAACACTACCCATTGCTTCAACATTGGAATTCAGACCATTCACAAGACCATCCATCAATGAATTGATAGATGATTTGTTGCCGTTCATTTTCCAGTTACCAGCGACGAGTGACTTACGCATTGATGCCCCCTTGCAAAGAGGCTGAGATATTAACTGGCCTTTTATTAGTTTTCAAGACTTTTAATAGCATTTTCTACCTGGTCAGCCAGAGACTGGCATAACGCCTGTACCAATTCACCGTCTTCGCCTTCGATCATTACGCGAATAACAGGCTCTGTACCAGATGGGCGTAATAAGACCCTACCTTTATCAGCTAATCGTGCTTCTGCTGCTGAAACAGCCTCAACAATGGCAGGCACATCATCGACAGCAACCTTCTGAACCAGGCGCACGTTGATCATCACCTGCGGCAGCTTGACCATCCCCTGACGCAACTCCAACAAAGAACGTCCAGTTTCTACCATCGCCTTGAGCACTTGCAAAGCAGCAACAGTACCATCACCAGTAGTGGTCAGATGACGACAAACAATGTGCCCTGAAGACTCACCGCCCAGCAACCAGTCATTTTTTGCCAGTTCAGCCATAACATAGCGATCACCAACTTTTGCCCGCACAAAGGGTATCCCTTCACGAACACAGGCCTGTTCCAGCCCGAAATTAGACATCAGTGTCCCTACAACTCCACCGGTAAATGTACCTTCTCGCTGCATCTGCTGGGCGACAATAAACAGCAGCTCGTCACCATCAACCTCTACACCGGTATGGTCAACCATCATGACCCGGTCACCATCACCATCCAGAGCAACACCCAGATCCGCTTTATGTTCCAGCACAGCCTGTTGCAGCAAGGCTGTATCCGTCGCACCACAGCCATCATTGATATTCAAGCCATCTGGGGAAGAACCAATTTCAATGACTTCTGCACCCAGCTCAGTCAGCACACGCGGGCTGACGTGATAAGTAGCCCCGTTGGCACAATCAATCACAATTTTCATGCCCGAAAGCGAAAAGCCGCCAAACGTTGCCTTACAGAATTCGATATATCGCCCGGGTGCGTCTTCAATACGACGAGCCTTACCCAGATCAGCAGAATCAACCGTCGTCATGGCAAGATCCATCTGAGCCTCTATTGCCTGCTCAATATCATCCGGGAGCTTGGTACCTTCAGCCGAGAAGAATTTGATACCGTTATCGTAGTAAGGGTTATGGGAGGCACTGATCACAATACCCGCATCGGCCCGGAAGGTGCGAGTCAGATACGCAATTGCCGGTGTTGGCATTGGCCCCAGCAGCAACACATCTACACCCGCTGCGGACAAGCCCGCTTCCAGAGCAGACTCAAACATATAGCCGGAAATCCGGGTGTCCTTACCTATCAGGATCTTACGGCGGCCTTCACGGGCAAAGACCTTGCCAGCAGCCCAGCCCAGCTTGAGCACAAAATCAGGGGTAATAGGAAACTGACCTGTACGGCCACGAATACCATCAGTGCCAAAATAACGGCGAGTCATCAACTTTCTCCTTTCTGCTCCCGGGCAACAGCGTGACACATACGTATCACATCCACGGTCGCTTCTACATCATGTACACGAATGATCTGAGCCCCCTTCATCGCAGCAATCGCGGCGGCTGCCAGAGAGCCGTACAGGCGCTGATCCACTTCTCGATTCAATGCCTGCCCGATCATACTTTTGCGCGATATCCCTGCCAGCAGAGGTACTCCATGCGCATGAAACTGCTCAAGATTATTCAGTAGTCGCAGGTTATGTTCCAGTGTCTTACCAAATCCAAACCCGGGGTCAAGAATAAGCTGTTCTTTTCTGAAACCTGCAGCAACACATTCCGTCATGCGCCGCATCAGAAAATCACTAACCTCTTCCAGTACATCATCATACTCCGGAGCATCCTGCATGGTGGCAGGAGAGCCTTTCATATGCATCAGGCAGACGGGCAACCCTGTTGTAGCCGCAGCAGCCAGCGCGCCTTCACGCCCCAATGCTCTCACATCATTAATCAGCCCCGCACCACAGGCCGCCGATTCGGCAATCACCGCAGGTGTGCTGGTATCGACTGAGATAATAACGTCCAGCTCAGTGGCAATACGTTCCACCACAGGAATCACCCGGTCAAGCTCTTCCTGTTCAGAGACAGGACTCGCACCAGGCCGGGTAGATTCACCACCAATATCAATAAACTCTGCACCAGCAGCCATCATCCGGGCAGCATTGCGCACAGCCAGGTCAAGGCTGCCATAACTGAGCCCGCCATCCGAAAAAGAATCAGGTGTGACATTCAGAATACCCATCACCCGAGGACGGTCCAGCTCAAGCTGTCGTGTACCAAATTGCATAATTTCAGTCTCTCCAGAACTGCACGGCCCTCCAGCCATACTGCCCTTCCAAAACGTTCCATAAAATGTTTTAAAACAAGCGACTCTGTACAGATTTTCAGTGCAGGTCTGTACGGCGCAGGCGATGAACGAGTGCGCAACGATACCCATTCAAAGGAGAAACTGTACCAACCTCACGCTCGGCCATACAATCCGTCACTAACAATCGCATCTACAAATCGCATCTACAAAAAAGGCTGACACAATGTGTCAGCCTTTTCACGGTTTCAAATCAGATAATCATTGACGATCAATGAAGATTTGACCCCGGAGCAGGCCCTCCAGCCTGCGGGTTATCACGAGACTCATCATCCTGCTCATCAGTATCAGGTACGTCCGGGTCTCGTTCCTGCTCAGCATCATCAGAGGCTGCACTGGCACCGTTACCGGCATCATCATCCTTGCTGCTGTCTTCCCAGCCATCCGGGTCGGAGACCGGCTCACGCGCCATCAGCTGATCAATCTGGCTACTGTCGATGGTCTCGTATTTCATCAATGCCTGACACATCGCCTCCAGAATGTCGCGATTATCTTCCAGTAACTGTGTGGCCTGCTTGTAGCAATCATCAATTGTCTGACGCACTACATCGTCGATCTGACGCTGTGTCTGTTCAGAAATCGGCTTAGCCTGGGCACCATAACCACGAGAAAACGGGTCACTCTCTTCATCATCATACAGCAGTGGACCAAGCTCTTCGGACAACCCCCACTTCGTTACCAGATTGCGTGCCAGCATGGTTGCACGCTGAATATCATTGGAAGCGCCCGTAGTCACACCTTCTTTACCCAGTGTCATCTCTTCAGCAATACGACCGCCATACAGGGAGCAGATATTGGAGATAATTGACTGACGGCTATGGCTGTAACGGTCTTCCTCTGGCAGAAACATGGTCACACCCAGTGCACGACCACGCGGAATAATAGACACCTTGTAGACCGGGTCATGTTTCGGCATCAGACGACCAACAATGGCATGCCCAGCTTCATGATAGGCCGTATTCAGCCGCTCGTCGTAGGACATAACCATCGAGCGACGTTCAGCTCCCATCATGATTTTGTCTTTGGCTTTCTCAAACTGCTCCATAGCCACCGTGCGTTTGCTGGCACGGGCAGCAAACAACGCCGCTTCGTTTACCAGGTTGGCTAGATCTGCACCGGAAAATCCTGGTGTACCACGGGCAATCAGATCCGGTTTTACGTCATCTGACAGCGGTACTTTGCGCATATGCACTTTCAGAATCTGCTCACGACCGCGAATATCAGGCAAACCAACATTCACCTGACGGTCAAAACGACCTGGACGCAACAGCGCAGGGTCAAGTACATCGGGACGGTTAGTCGCAGCAATAACAATAATGCCCTCTGTACCTTCAAAACCATCCATTTCTACCAGCAACTGGTTCAGCGTCTGCTCACGCTCATCGTTACCGCCGCCCATACCAACACCGCGATGGCGACCTACCGCGTCAATTTCATCAATGAAAATGATACATGGCGCATTCTTTTTCGCCTGCTCAAACATGTCACGAACGCGAGATGCGCCTACACCGACGAACATTTCAACAAAGTCAGAACCAGAGATACTAAAAAATGGTACTTTGGCTTCACCTGCAATAGCTTTAGCCAGCAAAGTTTTACCCGTACCCGGATTACCAGACATCAGTACACCACGGGGAATATGTCCGCCCAGGCGCTGGAATTTACCCGGATCACGCAGGTAATCCACCAGCTCTTTTACTTCTTCTTTGGCCTCTTCACAGCCAGCCACATCATCAAAGCGGGTTTTGATCTGATCTTCACTCATCATGCGCGCTTTGGATTTACCAAACGCCATCGGGCCTTTGCCACCACCGCCGCCCTGCATCTGGCGCATAAAGAACATAAAGACTGCGATAATTACCAGAATCGGGAAAGATGCCACCAACAGCTGAGACCAGATGCTCTGCTGTTCAGGCTGCTTACCTTCGATCACTACGTCATTCTGCAGCAGATCATCTACCAGTTTTGGATCCTGCAACGCAGGGCGCACGGTTTCAAAAGTTTCACCGTTACTACGCTGGCCAACAATGGTGTAGCCATCAATGACCACCTTGGAGACTCGCTTGGCCTGTACTTCAGCAACAAAGTCTGAATAACTCAGGCGACGGGATTCGGTTTCTGCACTGAAATTATTGAACACTGTCAGCAACACAGCGGCAATAACCAGCCACAGCACCAGATTCTTAGCCATATCGTTCAAATGATTACCCTCGGGTCAGCGCTATCGCTGTAACTCTCAATCGTTCTCAACTCCGCCCACTATAGCAGGTCGGAGACCTGATACCACTCAGGACGCCCTGAACAGGCAATCAGTGGTTATAAACCTGCTGGTTGCCTCTCCTTTCATACGCCTTTAAAACCTTTTCCGAGCAGATACACTTCACGGGAGCGTGCCCGGGACGCATCCGGTTTACGCGTAACAACCGTACGGAAACTCTGCCGCATCTCAGCGAGGTACTCATCAAAGCCCTCTCCCTGAAATACTTTGGCCACAAAATTGCCTTCAGGTTTCAGAACCTGACGCGCCATATCCAGCGCAAGCTCAACCAGATACATTGCGGCTGGCTGGTCTACCGCTGCCATGCCACTCATATTGGGGGCCATATCCGAGATTACAAGGTCAGCAGGCTCATCGCCTAACGCTTGTAACACTGCGTCCAGCACAGCGTTCTCTGTAAAGTCTCCCTGTACAAAGGTCACTCCGGGCAAGGCATCCATCGGCAGAATATCCGAAGCGACAACACGACCATGGTCTCCCACCAACTCGGCAGCCACCTGTGACCAGCCTCCCGGGGCTGCGCCCAGATCAACCACCGTCATACCCGGCCGGAACAACTTGTCTTTTTTGTTCAGTTCGACCAGTTTGTAACTGGCCCGGGAACGGTAGCCATCGCCTTTCGACTGTTTGACATAGTGATCGTTATGGTGCTCCTGCAACCATCGATTACTGCTTTTGGATCTGGACACGGGGACAGGACTCCGGTTGGCGAGCACCGCTACTCAGCGCAGAGGAACTCGGGTAAAATTGAAGATTATCCGGCAACGGTGGTGAAACCACCCTGAATTTTGAGGCACCGTATTTTAGTATGAGCTTATCGCCTGAGCAAAAGAAGAAGTACCGCACCATCGGTCATAACCTGAATCCAATCGTGACCGTCGCAGGTAAGGGACTGAGTGAAAACATCCAGCTGGAGGTGGATCGCGCGCTGGACGATCACGAGCTGATCAAGGTGAAGCTCGTGGTCGGTGATCGTAACCTCAAGCGCCAGCTGATTCGTGAGCTGTGCGATGTTGTCGAAGCGACCCTGGTACAGGAAATCGGTAATATCGCCCTGCTGTACCGCAAAGCACTGGAGCCAAATCCAAAGCTTTCCAACCTGCTGCGCTAAACAGCAGGCTGCCAAGCCTCGGCTACTTCGCTATCCAAGCCGCCTGCCCTGATGACCTTGCAACTTGCAGGGTCATTCTATATCTACCATTTACAGTGATTACTTACAGTTACCACGCGCAGTTCCTGCCCGTTTCTGGGCATTCACCTTCAAGTATCTGCTCTCTGCTTTCTTTGCTATCAGCCCTGTCTGAAATCATCTACCCGTCATCCCTGATTAAGCAGTCGTTCGCCAGTGACCTATTGTAATAGGTAGTCCGACCTGCTGGCCGGTTTGCCTTTCATGGCGCAAATCGCCTGCAGTCGCCAAGGTTGTATCAGAGGATTTCAAGATGTTCCATAGCCCCTCCTGCCGTGCGGGCTACTGCGCAGGCCTGGTGTCCGTCATCATCCTGTCACTGCTCAGTGGTTGTCAGGCACTCAACAGCACCCTGAACCCGCAATCGGCCAAAGCGCCTGAAACAGCAAAGGCCATAGAGAAACCCACTCAGCTCGAGCCGGTCAAATGCCCCCAGCCACGTACTATTACCCAAAAAGTAATCGTTTACACACCGGTGAAGATCGGCAACAAGCAGCTGTTCGGTGAGACCGAAATGGGCACTATCAACACCCTGGATATGCGCCTGCCCGCCCGTATTGATACCGGTGCACGCACTACCTCTCTGCACGCTACCGATATCGAGCAGTTCGAGCGTGATGGTCGCAACTGGGTACGTTTTCGCAGTGACCGTAACGGCGATGCCGTCAAAAACTGGGAGTTACCACTCAAGCGCACTGTACGCATCAAGCGCAAACAGGGCGGTGTAATCGAACGCCCGGTGGTCGAGCTGAAAGTAAAAATCGGTGAAGTGGTACAACGGCTGGATGTAAACCTGGCAGATCGCAGCAACTTCGAGTTCCCGCTGCTGGTCGGACGTGACTTCCTGCAAGACCTGGTAATTGTCGACGTCAGCAAACGTTATATCGCCGACCAGCCTGAGGCCCGCCCAACAGCGGAGGCAATCCGCTGATGCGTAGAGAGAAGCTACAACTTTATATTATCGCGCTGGTGCTGATCGCACTGGGCACAGGCCTGGCCCTGTACAAACATTCCGAACTGGACTTCCCGCTACTGCCGGGCGAGCGCCAGTCACTGTGGACCATTGAAGCACGCATTGATTTCCAGGCCCAGGGTAAACCGGTCACGGTCTCACTGGCCCGCCCCGGTGGCGGCAACGGCTACCAGGCCGTACAGGAAGACTATGCGTCTTCCGGTTACGGCTTTGCCCTGAAAGAAGCTGAAGGCCAAAACCGTGCCCAATGGACCAGACGCAGCGCTGAGGGCGATCAGACCATCTATTACCGGCTACAGGTGGGCAAACTTGATCATCAGCCACCGCAAACATCTGTTGCCACACCACCAGCACTGGCAGCGGTGGATCTGGACGAACCAGTACTGACTGCCGCCGGTGCCGTCGTAGCACAGGCCCGCCGCCAGTCCGCTGACGCCCGCAGTCAGACTGAACAACTGCTGCAACTACTGAACAACCCGGCCCCATCGCAGGATGTGCAGGTACTGCAGAATCTGTCTCCAGGCCCTGGTGTCGATGCCAGCACAGTGGTACAGCTGCTATCACTGGCGGGGATTCCTGCACGAGTAATTAAAGGCCTGGAACTGGAAGACCGTCGCCGCAACCAGATGCTGGTCAGTCGTATCGAGGTCTTTGCCGATAACCAGCGCTACTACTTCGACCCGGCCCACAGCATTGAGGGTCTGACAGAGAACTTTCTGATCTGGCAACGGGGCGGTGTATCGCTGCTGGATGTTACCGGCGGCCAGGATTCACAGGTACGTTTCTCGACCCTGGCCAGCGATACCAGCGCACGCAGTCTGGCCCTGCGTAGCGCCAAGACCGAGCAGATCACCCTGATCGACTTCTCCATCTACAGTCTGCCAGTGGCTGATCAGAACGCCTTCAAGAGCATTCTGCTGGTACCGATTGGTACACTGATTGTGGTGTTCCTGCGGGTAATTGTCGGCATCCGTACTTCCGGTACCTTTATGCCGATTCTGATGGCGCTGGCCTTTATTCAGACCACTCTGCTGACAGGACTGGCGATCTTTATTGTGGTGGTCACCATCGGCCTGTGGATAAGATCCGCACTAAGTAATCTCAACCTGCTCCTTGTGGCGCGAATATCCTCAGTTGTCATTGTGGTTATCGGAATTATGGCTGGACTCAGTATTATCAGCTTCAAGCTGGGACTGGAACAGGTACTAACCGTCACGTTCTTCCCGATGATTATTCTGGCCTGGACCATCGAACGCATGTCGATTTTATGGGAGGAGGAAGGTGCTCGCGAAGTACTGGCCCAAGGCTCCGGCAGTTTACTGGTTGCTACACTCGCATACCTGCTAATGACCAACAATATTGTCGAGCATCTGACGTTCAATTTCCCGGAACTACTGCTGGTAATTCTGGCATTGAACCTGCTGCTGGGTCAGTACACCGGTTACCGGCTGACTGAACTGGTACGTTTTCAGCCACTGATACATCAACATCATCGCGCTGTTGCGCATACCGGCAGTGAGCAGAGACCGAATTATTGTGATGAAGCAGATTCAGATAAACCCTCAGCACAGGAGAAACAACCATGATCCGTTTCTGCTGGCCGGGCCAGCTTCGCAAAGCCGGAATTCTGGGTATGAACGAGCGTAACAGCTGGTATATCGGCCGTTACAACGACCGCCGCAACTACCCGCTGGTTGATAACAAGCTAAAAACCAAACGACTGGCCGAAGATGCAGGGATTGCAGTGCCGGAACTGATCTCGGTGGTGCGCTCCCAGCATGAGATCAATCAGGCGGCAAAACTATTGCAGGGGCTGAATGACTTTGTTATCAAACCGGCTCAAGGCAGTGGCGGCAAGGGTATCCTGGTGATTGTCGGCCGTGATGGTGACTACTTCGTCAAACCCAGCGGCGACCGGCTCAGCCTGCTGGATATTCAGCGCGACCTGTCCAACATCCTGGGCGGACTTTATTCACTGGGCGGCAAACCGGATGTAGCAATGATAGAAGCTCGGGTCGAATTTGACCCGGTCTTTGCTGATTACAGCTTTGAGGGCGTCCCCGATGTCCGGGTAATCACCTTTCTGGGCTACCCGGTAATGGCGATGCTACGGCTGGCAACACGCGCTTCCGATGGCAAGGCGAACCTGCATCAGGGAGCTGTAGGTGTCGGTATTGACCTTGCGACAGGAAAAGGGCTACAGGCTGTACAGTTTGATACTCCGATTGAAGCCCACCCAGACACCGGTACTTCTTTCCAGCATCTGATCGTCCCCTACTGGGATGAAATTCTGCACCTGTCTGCAGCCTGCTACGAGGTAACCGAACTGGGTTATATGGGCTGCGATATCGTGCTGGATCGAGATAAAGGCCCGCTGATCCTGGAGATGAATGCACGACCAGGGCTGGCCATTCAGATTGCCAATGGTCACGGCCTGATCCCTCGACTGATACAGCTTGAGCAAAAGGCTCGCTCCCAGGCCTGCGTAAAGGAGCGTGTCAGCTGGGCAATCGCGCAATTCAGCTAATCACTGAGCGCTACCCAGCTGAGCCATACACAATAAAAAACCCGCAGCAGTTATCTGCAGCGGGTTTTTCAAGCTCATTGTACGAGCTCAGACGGCGGATGATCAGATATGCTCTACCTGATCAATCTCGTACTCGTTATCACCACCCGGAGTGGTGATCACAACAACATCACCTTCCTCTTTACCAATCAGGCCACGAGCAATAGGGGAATTCACTGAGATCTTATTGACCTTAATGTCCGCTTCATCATCCCCCACGATCTGGTAGGTTTTCTCTTCGTCGGTATCCGTATCAATAATGGTTACCGTAGTACCGAAAATCACCTTGCCGGTATGAGGAATCGCTGATACGTCGATCACCTGGCAGTTACCCAGTTTGCCTTCCAGCTCCTGGATGCGCCCCTCAATAAAGCCCTGTTGTTCACGGGCAGCGTGGTACTCCGCGTTCTCTTTCAGATCACCATGCTCACGAGCTTCAGCGATCTCAGCCGAGATACGTGGACGCTCCACTGATTTCAGGTGGGTCAACTCTTCACGCAGAGCAGCTTCGCCCTGCACCGTCATAGGTACGCGGTTCATGCGTTATTTACCTTCATGAATTTCCTGCAGACGACGCACTTCACGCTCTTCACCGTACTGCAACGCCATGGTAATAGCCTCCGCACCCGCCAGCGTGGTGGTGTACGGTACTTTCTGCTGCAATGCACTACGGCGAATTTCGGAGGAGTCGGCGATCGCCTGACGACCTTCCGTGGTGTTCACCACGTAGGCGACCTCTTCATTCTTGATCATATCAACAATGTTCGGACGACCTTCGGTCACCTTGTTTACACGTTCAACGTCAAGACCATTATCGGTCAACAGCTGTGCGGTACCGCTGGTAGCCACCAACGTGAAGCCCAGCTCAACCAGATCCTGCGCCACTTTTACTACGCCTGTTTTATCAACATTACGCACAGAGATAAAGGCTTTACCTGGTACGGGCATCTTCTCACCCGCGCCAATCTGCGCCTTCATGAACGCTTCACCGAAGGTAGCACCAGTACCCATCACCTCACCAGTAGACTTCATCTCAGGCGAGAGAATCGGGTCAACAGATGGGAACTTGTTGAATGGGAACACTGCCTCCTTGACGTTGAACAGCTCAGGAACGATCTCTTCCGTGAAGCCCAGCTCGCTCAGCTTCTTACCGGTCATCACCTGTGCACCGATCTTCGCCAGTGACACACCAATACACTTGGATACAAATGGAACCGTACGGGAGGCACGCGGGTTAACTTCGATCACGTAGATCTCACCATCCTGATACGCCAGCTGGGTGTTCATCAGACCCACAACGCCCAGTTCCAGTGCCATCTTCTTCACCTGCTCACGCATCTGGTCCTGCACATCAGCAGGCAGATTATATGGCGGGAAGGAACATGCGGAGTCACCGGAGTGAACACCGGCCTGCTCGATGTGCTGCATGATCGCGCCGATCACTACAGTTTCACCATCAGACACAGCATCGATATCGATCTCAACCGCAGCATTCAGGAAGTGATCAAGCAGCACCGGCGCTTCATTGGACACCTGTACCGCTTCGTTCATGTAACGACGCAGTTCGTCTTCTTTGTAGACGATCTCCATCGCACGGCCACCCAGTACGTAGGATGGACGTACAACCAGCGGGTAGCCGATCTTCTCAGCTTCGATGATCGCTTCTTCCAGCGAACGTACAGTGGCGTTCTCCGGCTGTTTCAGGCCCAGACGCTTCAGCATCTGCTGGAACTGCTCACGGTCTTCCGCACGGTCGATCGCTTCCGGCGTCGTACCGATGATTGGTACGCCAGCCTGCTCCAGAGCTACCGCCAGTTTCAATGGTGTCTGACCACCGTACTGAACGATAACACCTTTCGGCTTCTCGACTTCAACAATCTCCAATACATCTTCCAGCGTGATCGGCTCGAAGTAGAGACGGTCAGAGGTATCGTAATCGGTAGAAACCGTTTCAGGGTTACAGTTAACCATGATGGTCTCGAAACCGTCTTCGCGCGCCGCCAATGCTGCGTGTACACAGCAGTAATCGAACTCGATACCCTGGCCAATACGGTTAGGGCCACCACCGATAACCATGATCTTATCACGGTCGGAGGCATTGGCTTCACACTCTTCTTCGTACGTGGAGTACATGTACGCAGTGTCAGTGGCAAATTCAGCGGCACAGGTGTCTACACGTTTGAATACGGGGCGGATGCCCTGGTTCTGACGGTGTTTACGCAGCTGCTTCTCGCTTACACCCAGCAGTGTGGCCAGACGCGCATCGGAGAAACCTTTACGCTTCAGACGGAAGATCGCATCAGCATCCAGATCGGACAGCGCCATCTCGGAAACGCGCTGCTCATCCTTGATGATGTCTTCAACCTGTACCAGGAACCATGGGTCGATACCTGACAGTTCGTACAATTCTTCAACGCTCATACCCAGGCGGAAGGCATCACCCAGGAACCAGATACGCTCGGCACCCGGCTGCTTCATCTCAGCGATGATGGTAGAACGCGCATCGTCGCTGTTCAGGTCTACTTTAGGATCGAACCCGGTTGCACCCACTTCCAGGCCACGCAACGCTTTCTGCAAAGATTCCTGCTGAGTACGGCCGATCGCCATTACCTCACCAACAGACTTCATCTGGGTGGTCAGACGGTCGTTAGCCTGTGGGAACTTTTCGAAAGTGAAACGAGGGATCTTGGTAACAACGTAGTCGATTGCTGGTTCGAAGGACGCTGGCGTCGCACCGCCAGTGATTTCGTTCTGCAGCTCATCCAGGGTGTAACCCACTGCCAGCTTGGCCGCTACTTTAGCGATCGGGAAACCGGTCGCTTTGGATGCCAGCGCAGAGGAACGGGATACACGCGGGTTCATCTCGATCACAACCATACGGCCGGTCTTAGGACACTGACCGAACTGTACGTTGGAACCACCGGTCTCTACACCGATCTCGCGCAGTACTGCCAGCGAGGCGTCACGCATGATCTGGTATTCCTTGTCGGTCAGCGTCTGTGCTGGCGCAACAGTGATGGAGTCACCGGTGTGAACGCCCATGGCGTCAAAGTTTTCGATGGAACAGATGATGATACAGTTGTCGTTCTTGTCGCGAACAACCTCCATTTCATACTCTTTCCAGCCAATCAGAGATTCGTCAATCAGCAGTTCATTGGTCGGAGACAGATCCAGGCCACGCTCACAGATCTCCATGAACTCTTCTTTGTTGTACGCAATACCGCCACCGGAACCACCCATGGTAAAAGATGGACGGATAATACACGGGAAGCCCAGATCAGCCTGTACGGCCAGAGCTTCTTCCATGCTGTGCGCAATCGCAGCACGCGGACATTCCAGGCCGATCGCCTTCATCGCCTTGTCAAAGCGGTCACGATCTTCCGCTTTGTCGATGGTGTCAGCGTTAGCGCCGATCATCTCAACGCCGAACTTCTCCAGCACACCTTCGCGTTCCAGATCCAGCGCACAGTTCAGTGCAGTCTGGCCACCCATGGTTGGCAGCAGTGCATCTGGACGTTCTTTTTCGATGATTTTCTCAACTGTTTTCCAGTTGATCGGCTCAATGTAGGTCGCATCCGCCATGGCCGGGTCGGTCATGATGGTTGCAGGATTGGAGTTCACCAGGATTACCCGGTAACCCTCCTCACGCAGCGCTTTACACGCCTGCGCGCCAGAGTAGTCAAACTCACAGGCCTGGCCGATGATAATCGGGCCAGCACCCAGAATCAGAATGCTTTTTATGTCTGAACGTTTTGGCATCAGTGTCTACCGGTCGTATCAGTTAACTGTATCGTTTCTTGTGCCGAGCCAAGCTCAGGCATTGTTAGCGGCGGTCATCTGTTCGATAAATTTATCAAACAGTGGCGCTACATCACGTGGGCCAGGGCTGGCTTCAGGATGCCCCTGGAAGCTGAACGCTGGACGGTCTGTACGCTCAATACCCTGCAAAGAACCATCGAACAGGGACTTGTGCGTCGCACGGATGTATTCCGGCAGACTATCTTCGTCCACTGCGAAACCGTGGTTCTGGCTGGTAATCATCACAACGGAACTGTCCAGATCCTGTACCGGGTGGTTAGCACCGTGGTGACCGAACTTCATCTTCAAAGTTTTGGCACCACTGGCCAGTGCCAGCAACTGGTGACCCAGACAGATACCGAATACTGGAATATCTGTTTTCAGAATCTCCTGAATCGCTTCAATAGCATAATCACATGGCTCTGGATCGCCCGGGCCATTGGACAGGAAGACACCATCCGGATTCAGCGCCAATACGTCAGACGCCGGGGTCTGTGCAGGTACTACCGTCAGGCGACAGCCACGCTCAACCAGCATCCGCAGGATATTGCGTTTAACACCGTAATCATATGCCACTACATGAAACGGCTGCGCTTCAGCCACTTTCTCTTCATGACCCACACCCAGCTGCCAGGTGGAGGAGTTCCACGCGTAGCGCTCGGATACAGTTACGTCTTTGGCCAGATCCATACCTTTCAGACCCGGGAAAGCCTTGGCTGCCTCCAGTGCCTGAGCCTCATCAACATTGCCAGCCATGATGCAGCCATTCAACGAGCCTTTTTCTCGCAGAATGCGTGTCAGACGTCGGGTATCAATATCAGCAATACCGACAATGTTGTTTTTAGTCAGATAAGCATCAAGCGACTGCTCGGAACGGAAGTTGCTGGCCAGAAGAGGAAGATCACGGATCACAAGACCGGAAACCCAGGTCCGGGTGGATTCCTCATCTTCGGCATTGGTACCTACATTGCCGATATGAGGATAAGTCAGTGTAACGATCTGGCGGCAGTAGGACGGGTCAGTCAGAATTTCCTGATAACCTGTCATTGAGGTGTTAAATACTACCTCGCCGCTGGACAGACCGTCTGCGCCAATGGCTACGCCCTTGAAAATGCTGCCATCTTCAAGTGCCAGAATGGCTGGTCTTGTCAATTGAACCTCCCCCGCATTGCGCGAAAACTAAACAGAAAGAAACGATACGTGTAAAAAAGCGAGGCTGATTCGAAGATTAGCCTCGCTTTAAAAATTTGCTATATGCGTGATGTTGTTTGCTTCGGGCAAACGGGCGGTATTCTAATGATTTACACCGTCAATGTCCATGCTGTCTGACCTCTGTCAATTCACAGAGCGCTGTAACACTACTGTCACCCTTTCGCCATTAGATAGTCACCCGTTCACGAATAATCGTCCATTAAGAGACGAACACTTTAACTCTCCGGGGAAATTATGAGCATCTCTCAATTGCTGCGTCTGGCACTGACAGCGCTGTTCGTCGTCACTGCTGTTCTGGTGGGGTCGATAGGCTGGTCAATCTCCAGCCTGGATCAGGCTTTCCGCCAGAATGACGCTTATCATAAATACACACAACAGATCAGCCAGCAGATACAGACACCTATTAACAATTACCTTCTGTCCGGCAATGCCAGCCTGCTCGGTGAAATCGAACATAATATCAACCAACTAGGTTCGACAGAGCAAACCGCTGGCCTGCCAGCAGATGTACAGACCACACTGCAAGACCAGCTGTATACTCTGAACGAGTCGCTGAGTAGCACTTTACGAGAAGCCGGTAAGCTGGCCAGCCCTCAGGCACTACTGGTACAGAATGAACGCGAAAGCAGTCAGACCATCGCCACTCTGCGCGATTATATAGATGAAGCAACAGCCAGTGATGCAGCCTTACGGATTCAGTACCTGACATCACTGGTCGAAATCCAGGAGTTGATCACTCAACGCACCCTGACCCGTGAGCGCTATTTCAGTAACCCGTCTTCTTCAATACGGAAAAGCCTCCATCAGATCATCACGCTGGTGCAACAGAAAGCCAATGAACTCTATCAATTACCACGTCTGGGCGTCATGGAGGTGACAGAAGCAGATGACCTTGCAACTATGCTGGGACTGGTGACAGAAGAGGAAACGACTACAGCAGACAAAGGTGAAGAACCACTTTCACAACTGCGTAACCTGGCCCAGCGATACAGCAAGGAGCTTGATAACGCCCAACGCTATGTATCCTTGAAGCAGCACAGCAACGATACTGCTATGGCACAACTGACAACCCTTACTGACAGTTTTGCTGCACTGGAACACACCATTGCCAACCGTCAACAGGAGATCAAATACTCCGTCTATCTGACACTAGCAATCAGCATTGCTCTGATCATCGCAATCTGTATCTATGTCGGCACGGTAATGTACAAGCTATCACGAGTATTGATCCGCACCGCACGCAACCTCACAAGTCTGGCCAGTGGCGACCTGAAACACCAGGAACCTCTGCGTAACAGGATGAAAGAAGTTGCCTCCCTGGAAGGCAGTATCGACAGTTTACGCAGCTTTCTGGCAATGCTGTTGAATGAAATCCGTAATGAAGTACAGCAGCTCCATACTCTGCAAAACGAAGCCCATCAGAGTGCAGTGAAGTTGACTGGAATCGTAGCAACTCAACGTGACAGTTCCAGCAATGCTGCTGCACAGATGGGTCAACTGAAAACGTCTTTCGAAGAAGTTGCAGAAAACGCAGCCAGAACTAATCACGCCACCCGAGACGCTCACAGTCTGGTTGAATCCGGTTTTACTCAGGTCAACGCCACCGGCCGAAACCTTCAGCAATTGGCCAGTGAGGTTGAATTAACCTCCAGCGCACTGGCAGATCTCGAACGGGATACTGATGCAATCAAGGATGTGCTGGAAGTTATCCGTGGCTTTGCCGAGCAGACGAATCTGCTTGCTCTCAATGCTGCTATTGAAGCTGCCAGAGCTGGAGATTCAGGACGCGGCTTTGCTGTTGTTGCCGACGAAGTACGTAACCTGGCAACCAATACTGCAAAATCCGCTGATGATATTCAGGCAATTATCGAACGTCTGTCTGCCACTACCAGCCATGCAGTAGAGCGTATGTCTCAACAGGAGCAACGGACATCATCCGTTGTCGAACTGGCAAATGAGGCAGAACAGGCGATTGAAAAGATTCGTCAGGCTATCCACCAGATCAATGATATGAATACTCTGATTGCTTCTGCTACCAGACAGCAATCATCGGCCACTCAGGAAATAACGACGGCAATGGAGCATAGTAGCCATACGGCAACCCACGCCATTGACGCAGCTGAACACAGTAAACGCCATGCCAGTCAGTTAGCCAGTGTCAGTAGCCAGCTCACTACTCTGGTCAGCCAGTTGCATTAACTGGCCTCGTAACTTGAATCAGCTACGAGCTTTATCCTACATAAACTTGAGAAATAGCCAAGCATAGTCAGGAACCGGCCTCTGTGCCGGTTTTTTGTGCTTCTTTTACACGAGCAGAGGAATCAAGCTCAGACCGCAACAAAGTTCAGTAACTCTGTGATGAAAGAGAAAAAGGCCAAGCTATGCTGGGGCTGAATAAAACACGGGCAAGGAAATTAACGCTGATCGTTAGCAGGCTGTCTCGACTACCGCCTGGCTTTGTTTTTATTATTCCTGTGGCATCCGTCACAGTCTGTTAACGATCAGCGTCCAGGCCTCATTGTTGTTATTGTTCGAGGCGCGTCGTCTGTCTCCACTCACCTGTTATTATTTTTATTGATAGCACCGGGAGCGACGTTGTTCTTCGTTGTTGTGCTTTATATAAGGCGGGATTGACGCCAGTTTTTATAACTGATTGATTTTAAATATAACTGATTGATTTTAAATGAAATAAATATTTCAACGATGTAATAGTAAGCGGGTTGTTACCGCAAAAACTACTCAGATGGGGGGGATGGTAACAGAAGAGATGATCAAACTGTGTAGCGGTATGAGGATACGGTAGCAGTGTGGTTGTGACTTCTGTCAGGCCCGGTAAGAGAGGCAGCACGTACTGCTGACTGAGACCTCAGGATTTACAACGCACAAACAAAAACCCCCCGGCACAGTGTGCTGGGGGTTTCTCGGTATTAGATGCCTGGCGATGCCCTACTCTCACATGGGGAAGCCCCACACTACCATCGGCGAGGCTGCGTTTCACTACTGAGTTCGGGAT